>CALGAO010000031.1 GCA_937957685.1 uncultured Paenibacillaceae bacterium | reverse complement strand
GCGTATGAATGCCCGAAAATCCAGTCTACTCAAGGGATGACGGGCATTTCATTTACCTAGCAACTGTCGAACTCGGGGATTCAGGAGTGTCCAGATTGAGACGATGAACCAGAGTCCTTGAAAATGACGAAATCGATCGGTCTATTCTTGAAGTAACGAGGGTGGCTGTCGGGAATGTGCCTATATGGTCTGAATTGTGTGTCCCCCACACTTCCTTCTTACAATAAAAACCGGCAGGCACGGAGCGTCCAATCCCTCGTTGCTGCCTCCAGAAACTCGAACAATCATTTTTAGTATGGAGTATTGATTTCTATCAGTTTAATACGATAGTCAGAATGATCTATATAATAAATTCTTGATATGCTTTCACCGTTCTCTGTCTCACCGGATATTTCAAGCAATGTTTCATCTGAATTGATCGTTTTTTCAATAGATAAGTTATTCTTAATACTATTGATCGAAGAGTAATGAGTTGGGACGCGTTGGTAATTGTCTTCCTGTTTTCTGTAATGCTCCATGAATAGTGCATTTGCTGCATCAGGTGTATAAACTTCCGATAACAACTTAATCATTTCATCTTTCTGATATTCATCAATAGGAGTAAATATTTCGTGAGCTACAAGAACCTCAAGCGTCCAATCTTCAATATTTTTTAATATATTAATCAATTCCTCTGGTGTTTTTTCCAAATCGGTTTCTTCAAGTCTGATGATAGCTCCAGTATCCGCTGTATTTTCTATACTTTGATCGCAACCCGTTATCAAAAGCAAAATAATGAACAGAATGAGCAAGAATCTCATGTTTCACCTTCTCTCATACTTTAGAATAGGCTGTCCCTCAAGTTTATTCAAAGGTACTTTTGGGACAGCCCCTATTCATATTACCAATTCAAGAAATGATTTTGCATCGGATCAACAGGTGTCACTGAGGATCCTGTTCTGGTTTCAAAGTGCAAATGGATTCCGGTTGAGAAGCCTGTCGTCCCCATCGTTCCAATGGATTGCCCTGCTACAACGGTATCATCTATATTTACGACAATGGAATTATCAACCAAATGCTGGTAGCGAGTTTGTACATTTTCGTCATTCACCACGCTATCTATAATGACATAATTGCCTCGTTCATTATCATAACCGACTGCAGTGACAACACCATCAAATGCAGCAACAATAGGGTCGTTTACTCCTCGGGAAATATCTATTCCATTATGATTCGTCCCCCATCTGGGGCCAAATGGTGAAGTGATATTTGCTGATGTAGTGTTAACCGCTGGCCAGGATTGTGTTGCTTTCCATCTGAAAAGATATGATTTTGTAGAATCGTAATTCAGAAATGCATTGACTCTTGCGTAATAGGTACCAGCTTCCAGCACTTGATTGGATATTAATTCATTAGAGCCTTTCCCGTTTACACTCCAAGCGATTGTTGTTCCACTTGAATTGTACAAGTATAAATCATAATCGCAATCTGAGCATACGTCTCCAAGGAACACATTGATTTTTTGCTTTACAGGAAGTACGATTTTAAAGTAATCTATATCACTTGATGATGATATTGATCCTGTCACATTTGTGTCATTAGGCACAGTGGTGGCGGTTGCCAATGTATTGTTCGGCTCTCCTTCATTCATTGATGCCATAATTTGAAAGCGATTTAAATAATGGAGAGAATAAAGATGCAGATCATAGTTTCCAAACTCTCTGCCATAGTTGCCTAGCTCGGCTGTCATAATACTGCTGAATTTCAACTTGTCGTTCTCCAGTATAATTGCAATCGAATAATCTCTATCATGTCGTAAATCCAAGTTTACGTAAAAGTCATTGTTCTTTGGATATTTAAATTCTTTTTGAGCATCCTTAATCCCTTGTTCCGACAGGATAACAGTTAAATCATATTCATCATCGGTTATTAGATTAAACTGAATATTGGCATCATCGTTGTTTAAGAAGATCAAATCTCAAACGGGAGAAGGAAATAACTTTTTACCTCGATACTCATAGTTTTCTATGCTGTCAGGTGAATAGTTACTACTGACCGTCGGGAGTTCCATGGGAAGTTGGGCGGCTGATACCATTATGGGAGCTAGTGCTATCAGCATCATGATGAGTCCAAGTATCAAAATTTTCGATTTAAAATTCATGAAAAACACCTCCGCTATAATAAACTTCATTCACTTAAATCAAGCCCAAGATGCTTTTCATACTCAAGAGCAACTGACGATAACATATGTGATAATATCAACGCATTTTCAAAGCGCAACACCTCTCTTCAAGTTTTTTCTCAATGATTGGTGCAAACAATGATGGACGTCTCATAATTAAAGACGTAAAAATATTCGATTATTTAACTCAAAATATATAAATTTCCTTTAATGGTGGACGATCGGAAAATTGGCACAAGAACATCTTGGATCTCTTCGATCTTTTCCGTGGACAGATCGTCTGGCCAAATATCGGTTTGAGGTGCGGAAAGTCAGCCGAGAAGGTTTTGTGGCTATGATGAAGTAGGATATGGGGGTCAATGGCGGTTCAGCGTGAGGGATCTGAAGGTGCCGGGAAGCTTCAAACCGCCCTGAGCACCTATCCGTCGTTTCTCAATGAACTATTGGATACATCATTTCAGGAACGCCAGCGCCAAAACGTGGACGTGCGCATGAAACTGGCGCACTTGCCATGTTCGTCGCACTTTGAGTACGTTTGACTTTTCGTTTCAGCCCGTCAAGGATGAGGGGTATGTCGGGAGTTTGCCGGGTTGACGTTCATCGGGGCAAGGCGTACTATATGCGCTCCTCCTGTTTCGCCCCGATATTCAGGAAAATGCGTCTGTTGCGAATGCCCGCGAACAGGTTGAACAATCCCATGAGCAGGAAGATCGCGCCGATGATCGCCCGCAGCCAGTTGGCTTCGCAGGTCAGGATCAGGATCAGCGACAACGCGATCAGGGTGACGCCCATGTTAATATTCGTCTTCGCCTGGTTCAACCCGCGTACAGCTGGGTCTGTTGATCGTCGGTATCGGAAACTGTAGAAAACGGACAAGCACGCGCACAGGCACATGACGATGGTCGGACGCCGAAAACGGCCGAAGTGTATGAAATTTCATACAAAACCGTCGGATCTGAGGCAGGAATTGGCCAAAGTGTATGAAATTTCATACAAAACCGTTGGTTCGGACGCTGAAATCGGTCGAAGTGTATGAAATTTCATACAAACTGGGAGCGGGCACACTCCTGACTACTGCTTCCGTTCCTCCTGCTTCGCCCCGATGTTCAGGAAGATGCGTCTGTTGCGGATGCCTGCGAACAGGTTGAACAGTCCCATGAGCAGGAATATCGCGCCGATGATCGCCCGCAGCCAGTTGGCTTCGTAGGTCAGGATCAGGATTAAGGACATGGCGATCAGGGTAATGCCCATGTTAATGTTCGTCTTCGCCTGGTTCAAACCGCGCACGGCAGGGTCAGTTGATCGCCGGTAGCGAAAACTGTAGAAAACGGACAAGCATGCGCACAAGCACATGACGATGAGCAATACGCTGCTTCCGATAAATTGCGCCCATGTATAGCTGGTATCGGGTTCAACAGCTGTTGGTGTGATGCTGGACAACCATATGGCGGATGATTTCAACATGATTGGATACGCTCCTCGCAGATTCATTACCAGCTTATTGTATCATATCGACCGTTGGAGCGCACAAATGCGGTAGGGCTCTTTGTGAACCGGTAGAGTGCACAAATGCGGCAATTCTCATCAAACCCGGCGTCGCGAGCAAATGCAGCCAGATTCAACAAGGCCCGGCGCACTACTACAGCGAGGCACAACAAGACCAGTGGAGTGCACATATTCATTCAGGCTCCTCAAGACCCGACTGGCGCCATGTATCGGTTCGCCCACAGCCAGACGCGCATCGCGCCATCCGCGATAAAGATCGAGTTGATCTCCACGACGTAGCTCGCCTTGGAATCCTCCAGCGTAAACACCTTCTTGCCGAACAGCCGCTTGATGTACTCCGGCTCGAGGCGGCTGACGCGCTGCCCGATCATGAATTTCAGCTCCTCACGCGCCAGCTTCTGCAGTTGGGTCGTCGTAACATCGTCCAGATCCGGGTACGAAGGCGGGTTCTGAAGGATAATGTCGATACTCTTGAGCAACGTTGGGTTCGTCATGTTGTTGTGCGCCTCGAGTTGCTCTGTGAGATGGTTGTTCTCCTCGCTCAGAATCTCTCTCTGCTGCACGAGATAGTCGAAGTTATCCATATACATCAGCATAAAAACAGCCGCTCCAACGATCATCCCGGCGAAGAAGAAGCCGAGGTTCTGGGACCAGCCGGCGAGTTGCTGGAAGTTCGGCACCCTCAAGGCTGCATGCCTCCCCCGCATATCCATTCGACGAGCTTGGAGGCGGTGTACGCCCCGAAGAAGGCGCTGACGATGTGCAAGAGCTGCTTGATCGCGGGCGATATGGCGCCGACGAGCAGGTTGGATTCGATATAGCGGAGCGGGTCGATCGTTCCGCCGATGACGATGACAACCGCCCATATCTTGAAATTCGTTGCGATACGCAGCATCTCCGCCTTGGGCGGCTGCAGCGTCAGCACCGAGCCGATTCCCCCCAGCAAGGCTGCGCCGAAGATTACGCCGAAGGCGATGAAGAAGTCCAGCACCAGTTTGCCGAGAAAATCTTGCAGGCTCATCCCTTTTCCCCCTCGTAAAATAACGCTTCGATTGCCATGCGATGCAATAGCAGTTGGCATTTTAAGCAGACGGCCTGATCTCCTCTGTGGCTCCATCTCGTCCATCAGACCAACCTGCAGCGGCAGCGGACGGCGTCAACAGCCCGTCCGTCTTACTTATATCTATGGGATTCCCACCGGCTTGTATGATAAAATAGTTTAAGATGTTGAGAACGGAAGGCAGGGCTTGCGATGAGCGGTTTTGTTCACTTGCATGTGCATAGCGAATACAGCTTGCTGGATGGCGCCGCACGCATCCAGGACCTGGCAGAAACGGCGGCGCGGCTCGGCATGTCCCAGCTGGCTCTGACCGACCACGGGGTGCTGTACGGGGCCATCCCTTTCTACAAGGCCTGCAAAGCTCACGGCATCAAGCCGATCATCGGCTGCGAGATCTACCTGACCACAGGGTCAATGGAGGACAAGGTCAGCCGCAAGGAAAGCCCCACCTATCACCTCATCCTGCTGGCCAAACATGAACAGGGCTACCGAAACCTGTTGCGACTCGTTTCCAAAGCCCATCTGCAAGGCTTCTACTATAAACCTCGCGTCGACTTGCACACCCTTGAGCAGCACGCGGACGGCCTGGTGGCGCTGAGCGCCTGCCTCGGCGGCGAGATCGCGCAGCATCTGCTGCATCACCGCTTCGACGAGGCGCGTGAAGCTGCGCTCAGATACCGGCGCATATTCGGCGACGACTTCTACCTCGAGCTGCAGGATCACGGCCTCCTGGAGCAGAAGCGGGTCAACCAGGAGCTGATCCGCCTGGCCGAAGAGACGGGAATCCCGCTGGTCGCAACCAACGACGTCCACTATATCGCGCGGCAGGATGCGGAGGTGCAGGACGTGCTCATCTGCATCGGCACCGGCAAGACGATCGAGGACCAGGACCGGCTGCGCTTCCAGAGCGACCAGCTGTACCTGAAGAGCGCGGAGGAGATGGCCCGGCTGTTCGCCCATGTGCCGGAGGCGATCGAGAACACGCTGGCCGTCGCGGACAAATGCAACCTTGAGCTCACCTTTGGCCGCTCGGTGCTGCCGGAGTTCAAGCCCATCCCGGAAGGCCACACCGCCCACACCTACCTGACCAGCCTGTGCGAGGCCGGGCTGAAGGCCCGCTATGCCGACAAGCCCGAGTGGGCGGACGAGGCGTTCCGCGCCAGGGCGGAGGAGCGTCTCCGGTACGAGCTAGGGGTCATCGAGCGGATGGGGTATTCGGATTATTTCCTCATCGTGTGGGACTTCATCCGCTACGCGCATGAGCAGAAGATCGCCGTCGGTCCGGGCAGAGGCTCGTCGGCTGGCAGTCTGGTCGCCTATGTCCTGAACATCACGAACGTGGACCCGCTGAAGTACCGGCTGCTGTTCGAGCGCTTCCTCAATCCGGAGCGCGTGTCGATGCCGGATATCGACATCGACTTCAGCGACGAGCGGCGCGACGAAGTGATCGACTACGTGGTGGGCAAATACGGCAGCGAGCATGTCGCGCAGATCATCACCTTCGGCACGATGGCCGCCAAGGCTGCGGTGCGCGATGTGGGACGCGTGCTCAACCTCTCCTATGCGGAGGTCGACCGGACAGCCAAACTCATCCCGAACCAGCTGGGCATCACGCTGGAGGAGGCGCTCGAGCAGAGCCCGCAGCTGGCGGAAGCATGCCGCAAGCAGGAGAAGGTGGCGCGGCTGATCGAGATCGCCCGCAAGCTGGAGGGCATGCCGCGGCATGCCTCGACGCATGCCGCCGGCGTCGTCATCTCGCGCGAGCCGCTGACCGACCATGTGCCGCTGCAGCAGGGCTCCGAGCGCACCGCGCTGACCCAGTACTCGATGGAGCATCTCGAGTCGATCGGCCTGCTCAAGATGGATTTCCTGGGGCTCAGGACGCTGTCGATCATCGAGCGAACGCTGCGCTACATCACCGAGTTGGGCGGGGAGCTGGTCGACTTCCGCACGGTGCCGGACGACGATCCGCTGACCTACGAGCTGCTCGGCAGAGGCGACACAACGGGCGTCTTCCAGCTGGAGTCGCCGGGGATGCGGCGCGTGCTGCGCGAGCTGAAGCCGACGCACTTCGAGGATATCATCTCCGTGTTGGCCCTCTACCGCCCCGGACCGATGGAGTTCATCCCGAGATACATCCAGGCCAAGCACGGACTCGCCCAGGTGGAATATCCGCACCCGTCGCTCGAGCCGATCCTGAAGGACACGTATGGCATCATCGTCTACCAGGAGCAGATCATGCAGATCGCCTCGCAGATGGCCGGCTTCAGCCTGGGCGAAGCCGATCTGCTGCGCCGCGCGGTGTCCAAGAAGAAGCGCGAGGTGCTCGACCAGGAACGGGAGCATTTCGTCAAGGGATGCCTCCGGCAGGGTCATGACGCGGAGTCGGCGCATGCGGTCTATGACATGATCGTCCGCTTCGCCGATTACGGCTTCCCGCGGGCGCATGCGACCGCCTATGGCGTGCTGGCGTTCCAGACGGCGTACCTGAAGGCGCATCATCCCACGGCCTTCATGGCATCGATGCTGACGGCGGTGATGGGCACCCATCGCAAGGTCGCCGAATACGTCGACGAATGCCGCAAGATGGGCATCCCCGTCCTGCCGCCGGATGTGAACGAGAGCGGTGTCCTGTTCACCCCGCTGCCGGATGGCTCGATTCGCTTCGGGCTGGCGGCGATCAAGAACGTCGGCACGCATGCGATGGAGACGATCATCGAGCAGCGCCGGGACAAGCCTTACACGAGCCTGCTCGACTTCTGCCGTCGCGTCGACCTGCGCGTCTGCAACAAGCGCGTCATGGAGTCGCTGATCCTGGGCGGCGCCTTCGATTCGCTGCCGGGTCATCGCGCGCAGCTCCTGGCGATGCTGGACGAGACGATGGAGGCGGCGCAGAAGTGGAAGAAGGAGCGGGAGGACCTGCAGTTGCACCTGTTCGGCTTCATCGAGGAAGCGCAATGGACGGTGGAGCCGCCGGATGTCAGGCCGTTCCTGAAGGCGGAACAGCTGGAGTTCGAGCGTGACCTGCTCGGCCTGTATCTGTCCGGCCACCCGCTGGAGGATTACGCCGATGTACTCGCCAGACTCGAGGCCGATCAGCTGCTGCTCCTGCCCGAGTATGCGGACGGCAGCGAGGTGATCACCGCCGGACTCATCGTGTCGGCGCGGACGATCTTCACGAAGAAGGGCCAGCAGATGGCGTTTGCGGAGCTGGAGGATCAGACGGCGGCGCGCGTCGAGCTGGTGATCTTCCCGGGCGTGTGGCAGAAGGTGAGCCAGATCGTGAGCAAGGGCGAGATGCTCATCGTCAGAGCCAAGCTTCAGCTGCAGGAGGAAGAGGTCAAGCTCCTCGTGGACGACGCGGCCCGGCTGGATGATCCGGAGGTGGAGACGCGCTTCAGGAAGCGGTCGGCTCCGAAGCCAGGAGCAGCGGCGCAACGCATGTTCATCAAGATCGCGAGACACAAGGAGCAGCCAACTGATCTCAATCGGCTCAAGAAGGTGCTGGAGCTGCATCCCGGAGATCTGCAGGTGGTCCTGTTCTACGAGCGGACGAGCAAGCTGATCGCCCTGAACGAGGAGTACAACGTCAGGCCGTCCGAGACGCTGAAGGCGATGATCGAGTCGATCATGGGAGAGCATTCGGTTCGCATCAAGTAAACCGAAAGGTGACCTCTGGCCGCACACGGCATCGCCTGCAGGCGCGCTTCAGGCAGCCCCGACGAATCGGGGAGATGTCGTCTGCGCCGCACCCGCAAGATATTGTCACATTTCCCGGGCTGGACGCATACAATGATGTACATGCCTGTCATTGCTATCGATCCGATGCCTGGGAGGAACGTGACAATGAACAAGACGGTAGATTATCTGCTTGATCTGTTGGCTGAACGGGGCGTTGCCCTGGATGATATCGCGAGCATCGTGCTTGAGCTGCAGTTTCCTTATAATCCTGCATTGAAGCTTGAGGATTGCCGGGCAAGCGTGCTTGCCGTTCTGGAGAAAAGGGATGTACAATATACGCTGCTCACCGGAGTCGCCCTGGACATGCTGGCCGAGAGGAAGTTGCTGCCTCGTCCGCTGCAGGATATCATGGAAGCAGACGAATCCCTGTATGGAGTCGATGAGGTTCTGGCCCTGGGGATTACCAACGCTTACGGGATGATCGGACTAACCAGCTTTGGCTACCTCGACAAGGAGAAATCCGGCATCATCCGCAAGCTGAACTCGAAGGGCAACCACATACACGTCTATCTCGACGATCTGGTGGCCGCCCTGGCCGCCGCCGCATCCGCCAGAATCGCGCACAAGAGCAAGCTGGCGACCGAATACGACTGGAGCCGCTGACCAAGGGCCGATCCGGAGACGATATGATCGCACGCGAGCATGCCTGTGCTCAACCTGTGACCTGACTTGTTGTCAAGGACATGGTTTGTTGCGGGTTATTCGCGGGTTGTGGTATCATTTATCTATTGCAGATTTGCCGGTTAATAGAACGGGAGGATGAAGATGTGGACTGTAATTTACATCGCCCCGACGAAGAAAATAGCTGAGCGAATTAAAGATCGCCTCATGGAAGAAGGCTTCCTGGTACAGATCAGAGCGATCAATCTGACCAAACAGCAGTACGAGATCCTGGTGCCGGAAGGCGAATTGGACGAAGTGCAAGAGGTGCTGAACACCATTCTTCATTCGTAAAGTTATGAAACATTCGCTTGGAGAGATGCGGAGTGCCTATCAAGGATATTTTCCAGAAAAAAAGACGATACGCCACGATACCTTCCGAGAAGACCAAGCGGGACATTCCCGACGGTCTGATGACCAAGTGCCCCAAGTGCGGCACGATTCAGTATTCCAAGGAACTGGACAAGAATCTGAAGGTGTGCACGGCGTGCGGCTATCATTTCCGTCTCAACGCGATTGAGCGACTCGAGATGATCCTGGATGAGGGCCGCCTGTTCGAGTACGACAGCGACATGGTGTCTGTGGACCCGCTGCAGTTCCCCGGCTATGCGGAGAAGCTGCAGAAGCATACGGAGAAGACAGGCTTCCGCGACGCGGTCATTACCGGTGAGGGCACGATCTTCGGCTTCCCGGTCGTGGTAGCGGCGATGAGCTTCGAGTTTTTCGGCGGAAGCATGGGATCCGTCGTCGGCGAGAAGGTGACCCGCGCGATCGAGACGGCGATTCAGAAGAAGTATCCGCTTATCATTTTCTCGACCTCTGGTGGCGCCCGCATGGAGGAGAGCATCCTCAGCCTGATGCAGATGGCGAAGGCCAGTGCGGCTCTGGCGAAGTTCAATGAGCAGCGAGGTTTGTACATATCCGTCATCACAGATCCTACGTTCGGCGGCGTTCCCGCCAGCTTCGCGATGCTGGGAGACTATATCCTGGCGGAGCCCGGGGCGGCCTTCGGCTTCACGGGCAGGCGCGTCATCGAGCAGACGATACGCCAGAAGCTGCCGGATAACTTTCAGACAGCGGAGTTTAACCTTCAGCATGGTCAGCTCGACAAGGTCGTGCATCGCAAGGACCTGAGACAGGTGCTGGCGACGATCCTCGAGCTACACAGCACAGGGGGTGTTAAGCGGAATGGCGGGTGAGATGCCTTTTGAACAACCGCTGGAAGAATTGCGTACGAAGATTGAGGAATTGAAGCGTTTCGGAGCAGAGAAGGGCATCGATTTCTCCGATGAGATCGCCAAACTTGAGGAGCGGTATCAGAAGCTCGAGGATGAGATATACGCCAATCTGTCCGCGTCTCAGAAGCTGATGATCGCCAGGCACGCGCAGCGTCCGACGACGATGGATTACATCCAGGAGATATTTGATGACTTCATCGAGCTGCATGGCGACCGGCTGTATGGCGACGATCTGGCCATCGTCGGAGGCATCGGCAAGCTGAATGACATTCCGGTGACTGTGGTGGGTCATCAGAAGGGCAAGGATACCAAGGACAATATCGCCCGCAATTTCGGTATGCCCCATCCCGAAGGATTCCGCAAGGGGCTGCGCCTGATGAAGCAGGCGGACAAGTTCGGTCGGCCGATCATCACCTTCATCGATACGCCAGGCGCCTATCCTGGCGGAGCGGCGGAAGAGCGGGGACAAGCAGAGGCCATCGCCCGCAATCTCATCGAGATGGCTGGCTTCGGCGTGCCGATCATCTGCGTGATCATCGGCGAAGGCGGAAGCGGCGGGGCGCTTGCTCTTGGCGTCGGCAACCGCATCCTGATGCTCGAGAACGCCGTATATTCGGTCAGCTCGCCGGAGGCGGCAGCGTCGATCCTGTACAAGGATGCGACGCAGTCGAAGAAGGCGGCGGAAGCAATGAAGATCACGGCCGAGCACATCGTGGCGCTCGGCGTGGCCGACGGCATCATACCGGAGCCGCGAGGCGGTGCGCATCGCGACAAGCTTCAGCAGGCAGCGAACATCAAGGAAGCACTTCTCACCCATCTCGAGCCTCTGCTCAAGATGAGCGAGCAGGAGCTTCGCGAGGACCGGTACAACAAGTACCGTGCCATAGGCCAATTCGCGTTTATCCAACACATCAATGAGATACAATAATTACCATAAGACGCACAGAAGCCTAGGAGGACATGAACCATGCGCAAAACAAAGATCGTATGTACAATTGGACCAGCCAGCGAATCGCTCGAGATGATGAAGAAGCTGATCGAGGCCGGGATGAATGTGGCGAGACTCAACTTCTCCCACGGAGACTTCGAGGAGCATGGCAACCGCATCAAGAACATCAGGCAGGCCAGCAAGGAGCTGGGCAAGACCGTGGCGATCCTGCTCGACACGAAGGGACCTGAGATTCGCATCGGCAAGCTGAAGGAAGAGCCGATCGAGCTCGTGGAGAACGAGTATCTGACCCTGACAACGGAAGAGATCCTCGGCGACAAGGACCGCATTCATGTGACGTACAAGAATCTGCCGAACGACGTCAAGGTCGGCTCCACCATCCTGATCGATGACGGCCTGATCGGACTGACCGTCGTGGACATCCAGGGAACGGAGATCAAGTGCCGCATCGTCAACGGCGGACAGATCAAGGGACGCAAGGGCGTGAACGTGCCTGGTGTCAAGATCTCGCTGCCGGGCATCACGGACAAGGACGCTGCCGACATCGTCTTCGGCATCGAGCAAGGCATCGATTTCATCGCCGCTTCCTTCGTGCGCAAGGCCAGCGACGTGCTGGAGATCCGCGAGCTCCTGGAGAAGCACAACGCCTCCCATATCCAGATCATCTCCAAGATCGAGAACCAGGAGGGCGTGGACAACCTGGACGAGATCCTCGAGGTATCCGACGGCCTGATGGTTGCGCGCGGCGACCTTGGCGTGGAGATCCCGGCAGAGGAAGTGCCGCTCGTGCAGAAGCGCATGATCGAGAAGTGCAACCTGGTCGGCAAGCCGGTCATCACCGCCACCCAGATGCTGGATTCGATGCAGCGCAACCCGCGGCCGACCCGCGCCGAAGCCAGCGACGTCGCCAACGCCATCTTCGACGGCACCGATGCGATCATGCTGTCGGGCGAGACGGCTGCCGGCAAATATCCGGTGGAATCGGTGCGCACCATGGCGCGCATCGCCGAACGCACGGAAGCTGCCCTCAACTATCGCGAGATCTTCCATCGTCTCAGCAATGCCCAGGAGATCAGCGTCACGGAAGCGATCAGCCAGGCGGTGGCGAAGTCGGCGCTCGACCTGAACGCGAACGCGATCATCACCGCTACGGAGAGCGGATATACGGCACGCATGGTGTCGAAGTACCGTCCGAAAGCTCCGATCATCGCCGTCACGCCTAACGAGGATGTCATGCGCCGCATGGCCCTGAACTGGGGCGTGCTTCCGGTCAAGGGCGAGCATGTGCCTTCCACGGACATCATGTTCGAGATGGCGGTGGACAGCGCGCTGAAGACGAAGGTCGTGCAGCCCGGAGATCTGGTGGTCATCACGGCCGGCGTTCCGGTGGGCCGTTCCGGCACGACCAACCTGATCAAGATTCATCACATCGGCGAGATCGTCGCCAAGGGCCAGGGCATCGGCAACAAGATCGCGACCGGCAAGGTTGTGCTCGCTCACAGCCCGGAGGAAGCGGTGGAGAAGACGCAGCCGGGAACCGTACTGGTCTGCCCGGGCACGGACAAGGATTACATGCCGGCCTTTGAGAAGGCGGCGGCGGTCATCACGGAGACGGGAGGCATCACGTCTCACGCGGCCATCGTGGGCTTAAGCCTCGGCAAGCCGGTCATCGTCGGCGTGGATCAGGCGCTCAATCTTCTGCAGGAAGGGTCCGAAGTGACCGTCTATGCAGAGCTAGGCATCATCTTCTGTGCGGATGCGAATGAATCCTAACCATGAAATGAGAGCGAATCGGAACGCCTGGGTGCCGTTCTGATTCGCTTTTTCTTTTATATGGAGAGGAGGGAGAGGATATGGTACCGAGCAGGTGGTTCGTTCATCATCTGAAAGCGAGATATGCGGAGACCGATCAGATGGGCGTCGTCTATCATGCCAATTACCTGACCTGGTTCGAGATCGGCAGGACGGAGATGATACGCGAGCTGGGGATGCCTTACCGCAAGATCGAGGAGCGGGGACTGCTGCTTCCGGTCATTGATCTGGGCATGCAGTTCCTGAAGCCGGCCCGCTATGATGATCAGATCCGCGTGCTGACGCGCATCCGTGACTATTCCAACATCCGCATGACATTCGAGGTCAGGATCGAGCGGATCGACGATCCCTCGCAGCAGGAGGGAGAGCTGCTCATCATCGGGCATACGAAGCATGTCTGGCTGAATCGCAGCTGGCGTCCGGCGAGGATCGACCGGGAGGCGCCGGAGCTGTATGCGCTGATCAGGCAGGCATGTCAGGAGCAGGAGCTTAAGTAGGAGGCCGGGTTTCCCGGAGGTCGGACACATGCGGCGGAATGCAGGGTTTATGACGATCTCCAGGACCATGACTTCTGGAGCATGTTGCGCGAATTGTCACAAAGGTTGTCGGCGTCAGCGCAAACATGGTATGATAGCTGATGGAACCCATCCGACAACGTTGTCTGCGGCTTTCTGACATGTCTTCGGGAGCTGGGCCGTGCGGCTTCGGCTGAAGTTTGCAGGCACATGAAAGCGCTGGACAAGCGCGCAAGGCTGTGAGTTATGTTGTTGATTATGAATTTTTATCTGCCGCGCAGGTTTCTTTTCCGTGTGAAATCCAGTATTATTAACTTTGGGCCATGTGCCTGTCAGGCCATGCGTCTGAAGCGCTTTAATCCCATATATAAATGACCTTCCCGGTCATTTATCCATACGCTTCCATCGGCGTTGGCGGCATGCGGCGGGGAAACGAGGAGCCTGCAATCATCTCGGCTGTTGGATGTTCGGCATTTGTCCTATCCACGTAACACATAAGAAATACTGGGCTGTACCCGAATCTTGAGGAGCCAGGCACAGCCGGGTATTTCTTCATGAATCATTAGACTAAGGAGCGAATCAGGATGACGGTAACGAAAGGTCTGGAAGGAATAGTCGCAGCTACTTCCTCGATAAGTTCGATTATTGACGGTGTTTTGACCTACCGCGGTTACAATATCGATGATCTGGCCGAGCATGCCAGCTTCGAGGAAGTCGTATATTTGCTATGGTTTGGCAAGCTTCCTGTGCAATCGGAACTCACGGATTTCATCGGCAAGCTGAACGCCGAGATGAAGATCCCTGCGCCGATTATCGAACAGATGAAAACGTATCCCAAGGATGCGAATACGATGGCGGCGCTGCGCACGGCCGTATCGAGCCTGGCGCTGTACGATCCGGAAGCGAATGATATGAGTCGGGAAGCCAATGTTCGCAAAGCGATTCGCCTGCAGGCTCAATTGCCAGTCATCGTGGCAGCCATCGCCCGCTTGCGGGAAGGACAGCCGCTGATCGAGCCGAAGCCTGATCAAACGATAGCCTACAACTTCCTGTACATGCTGACGAGCAAGGAGCCGGATGAGATCTCGGTTAACGCGATGAACAAGGCGCTCGTGCTGCATGCGGATCACGAACTGAATGCAAGTACCTTCTCCGCGCGTGTAACGGTGGCTACGCTTTCAGATATTTATTCCGGCATTACGTCGGCGATCGGCACGCTGAAGGGGCCGCTGCATGGCGGCGCCAACGAAGCGGTCATGGCGATGCTGGAGGAGATCGGCAGCATCGAGAACGTCCAGCCTTACATCGAGAACGCCCTGAACAACAAGATGAAGATCATGGGCTTCGGACACCGCGTATACAAGAACGGTGACCCGCGCGCCAAGCATCTGCAGAAGATGTCGGCCAAGCTGTGCGAGCTGACCAACAATCGCAAATGGTATGATATGTCTGTTCTTATCGAAGAGCTTGTCACCAGCAAGAAGGGCCTCAAGCCCAATGTTGATTTCTATTCGGCTTCCGTATATACTTCACTTGGTATCCCGCGCGACCTGTTCACTCCGATCTTCGCGATGAGCCGCGTATCCGGATGGACAGCGCACATCCTTGAGCAATATGAGGACAATCGACTGATTCGTCCGCGGGCTGAATATGTCGGCCCGACGAACAACGTGTATGTGCCGATCGATCAACGCGCCTGATGCCTGATGGATCAAGCCATTCATAGAGCGGCGCGCTGCTGTAACGGGATTCTTGAGCGTTCGCACGCTTGAGACTCCCGTTGTCTGTGGATAGCGCCGCATCATGGATAACACACCAATCATAGGAGGAATCGAGAGTGCCACAATTCGAAAAATTCACACCGCCGACATCCGGCGAGAAGATTACCATCGATGCCAACGGCAAGCTGCAAGTGCCGAACCATCCGATCGTGCCTTTCATCGAAGGGGACGGCACGGGTCCGGACATCTGGAGAGCTTCCAAGCGTGTGCTTGACGCAGCTGTAGAGAAAGCATACAAAGGCGAGAAGAAGATCGCCTGGTACGAAGTGTTCGCCGGCGAGAAAGCATTCAACACTTTCGGCGAATGGCTGCCTAACGATACGCTGACTGCGATTCGCGAATACATAGTAGCGATCAAGGGCCCGCTGACGACGCCGATCGGCGGCGGCATCCGCTCGCTGAACGTTGCGCTTCGACAAGAGCTGGACCTGTACACTTGCTTGCGCCCAGTTCGTTATTTCCAAGGTGTACCATCTCCGGTCAAGCATCCTGAGCTGGTCAACATGGTCATCTTCCGTGAGAATACAGAGGACATCTACGCTGGCGTAGAATGGCAATCCGGCACGCCGGAAGTGAAGAAGGTCATCGAGTTCCTGCAGAAGGAGATGGGCGTGAAGAAGATCCGCTTCCCTGAAACCTCCGGCATCGGCATCAAGCCGGTATCCGAGGAGGGCTCGAAGCGTCTGATCCGCGCTGCTATCGAATATGCGATCAAGCATGGCCGCAAGAGCGTAACACTGGTTCACAAGGGCAACATCATGAAGTTCACCGAGGGTGCGTTCAAGAACTGGGGTTACGAACTGGCTGAAGAAGAATTCGCCGACAAGACATTCACCTGGGGTCAATACGACCGCATCAAGGCAGAGCAAGGTACGGATGCTGCCAACGCCGCTCAGGAGAAGGCGCTGGCTGAAGGCAAGATCCTGATCAAGGACGCCATCGCGGACATCGCTCTGCAACAAGTATTGACTCGTCCGACCGACTTCGACGTCATCGCGACGCTCAACCTGAACGGCGACTACCTGTCCGACGCGCTGGCTGCGCAAGTTGGCGGCATCGGTATCGCACCAGGAGCGAACATCAACTATGTGACCGGACATGCCATCTTCGAAGCTACTCACGGCACAGCTCCGAAGTATGCGAACCAAGACGTGGTCAATCCGGGTTCGGTTATCCTGTCCGGTGTTATGATGCTGGAGCATATGGGCTGGCTGGAAGCAGCGGACCTCATCTATAAGGGCATGGACCGCACCATCCAGAACAAGACGGTTACTTACGACTTCGCACGACTCATGGAAGGCGCTACGCAAGTGAAGTGCTCGGAGTTCGGTGACCTGATCATCAAGAATATGGATTAATCTCGGATGACAGAAGTGTCCGCGCAAGTGCTTGCGACGGGCGCTTCTGCACATACGGGGGAAGTTTCGCGTGGTCGGCAGCCTGACAACAAGCATTAACCGTTATACACTCAGTTTAGCATTCAAGGCGGATTGCAGATATCCTTAATTGGGCAAACCATTAGTAGAGGTTTGGCAAGTGTTCGAAAACTGTGGTAAACGGAGGTTGCTTGAATGACGATTAGTAGAAGGAAAATCTCAATCATCGGAGCCGGTTTTACCGGTGCCACCACGGCGCTGCTGCTTGCTGAGCGGGAACTGGGTGATATCGTGCTGATCGATATCCCGCAGCTCGCTGATCCGACGAAAGGCAAGGCGCTTGATATGCAAGAAGCGTTGCCGGTACTCGGAAATGACTGCAGGATCACCGGCACAGCGGATTACGCCGAAGCGACAGGATCGGATCTCGTGATCATCACCGCTGGCATCGCGCGCAAGCCCGGGATGAGCCGTGACGATCTGGTGGCTACCAATGCCGGAATCGTTCGGTCCGTCTGCGAGCAGGTGAAGCAATATTGCCCGGATGCCTATGTGATTGTGCTGAGCAATCCTGTCGATGCCATGACTTATGCTGCCTACGAGACGTTGGGCTTCCCGAAGAACCGTGTGATCGGCCAATCCGGGGTACTCGACACAGCGCGGTATGTAACCTTCCTGGCGATGGAGCTGGGCGTATCGGTGGAAGACATCCAAGGCGTGGTGCTCGGCGGACATGGTGATGATATGGTGCCGCTCACTCGTTATACGAATGTCGGCGGCATCCCGATCGAGAAGCTGATCTCGAAGGAGCGCATCGAAGAGATCGTGAAGCGAACGCGTGTCGGCGGCGGGGAGATCGTCAGCTTGCTAGGCACTGGCAGCGCCTACTATGCGCCGGCTGCTTCCTTGATGCAGATGGCAGAGGCGATTCTGAAGGACAAGAAAAGGCTGCTTCCTGCTATCGCGTATCTGGAAGGGGAATACGGCTATGAGGATCTGTTCATGGGAGTTCCCGTCGTGCTTGGCGGCGGCGGTATCGAGCGGATCATCGAGCTGGAATTGACCGATGAGGAGAAGCAGGCGCTGGATCGTTCCGCAGCTTCTGTGCGCAAGGTAATCGAAGTGGTGAAGAACAGCCGGTAAGCGGGCACGAACCGCATCTGTTGCCCGTTTACCGGGTACATATAATCAATTTCGACGTTTAAGGAGTGATAAGTATGGGTTCCATTTTCTATTTCATTCATCTGCTCGGAGCAATCAGCATGGGTTATTATCTGTTGCTTCCCTTTATGGCAGGCAAGCTGGCCGCTCTCGCAGGCGACACGCGCAAAGGCTTCGCCAGTTCGGTTCGCGCGTTCAACACCTTCGCCCAGATCGTGCTGCTCGTTCAACTGCTCACTGGCGGTTACCTGATGTCGCTCGGTGACTATTCGGTTGCGTGGATGGTGGCTACGGTCGTGCTGATCTTATTGATCGGAGCTTTCAGCGGCATGCTGGGCAAACCGCTCAAGAGAGTGCTTCAGTCAGGTGCTGATGCAGGAGCAGATGTGAAGCGCATCCGCCTGTTCAGTGCGCTCACTGCAGTGTCGTTCTTGCTCATCATCATCATCATGTTCGACCCAAGCTTGCTGGGCTGATCCCGCCTGAGCTTGCCGTCAGTTGGCTTCGATTGCCGGCTGTTACGGCATACACGCCCATGCTCGCTTGGCTGATCTCGCAGTCATGCTGTCCCGTACTGCTTACTGCAACCCCTGCCATGCGCGATGGCGCGATCCTCGGCTGGGCATAACTGCAGAGCGGACGGGACCGTTTTATGCTCTCAGACGCTACTTCGCTCGTTCATCTCCAGCATCCGACATCTCGTCGAGCGTCATCTCGAAGCTTGGCGCAAAATGTTCGAGGAAGTAACCAACCTCGGGCATGTTCAACTGGTTCAGCTGAGCTTCGATCTGCCGCTTGGCAACGGAGAATTCGCGATTGCCGGCGGACAGCTCGGAGGTGCATTTGAGATAAGCATCGAGCAGATCGGCCGCTTTCACATATCGCCTGTATTCGTCGAGCTCGCGTTTGCCGCTGATCAGCGGCTTGTAGACATTCCGCAGTTCATCAGGGATCATCGAGCTGAGCCGCTCTGCAGCGAGCTCCTCGATCTCGCGGAAATTGCTCAGGATGTCCTTGTTGTGATGCTTGACGGGAGTTGGGATATCCCCGGTGATCACTTCTGTTACATCGTGGAACAGCGCCATGGAGACGATGCGGTCTGTCGGCAGCTGCTGTCCGAATACCTCATTGGCGATGGTGCATAGCGCGTGGGTGAGCACAGCGACATGAAAGGAATGCTCGGCTACGTTCTCGCGCATGATGTTGCGCATTAAGCTCCATCGCTCGATGTAGCGAAGTCGATACAGATAGGCAAAAAAATGGCTGTCCAACGGCAGCTTCCCCTTCCGGATGTGTTGTTCACGCAAGTGGCGCGCAAAATCTCAAGTTCTTGCCGGGACTGCAGGGAACCGGTTTATTCTGGTTCAGTCCCGCATGTGCTATTATAATAATTATAGTATAGCGAGTTCATGACCGAAAGGAGTCCTTAGATACATGCAACATTTTGAAGAGAGTATATACCGGTTGATTGAAGAAACATCCACGAATTTGCCGGCTGACGTGCGCCGAGCGATCAAGCGTGCGCAAGAGAGCGAGGATGCAGGCACGCGCGCCGCGCTGTCTCTCTCGACCATCGCGGACAATATCGAGATGGCGGAATGCAACGTATCCCCGATCTGTCAAGATACAGGCATGCCGACCTTCTTCATCCACTGTCCGGTCGGTGCTAATCAGATCGAGATGAAGAAGGCGATTCGCAGCGCGGTTGCCCGTGCGACGAAGGATGGCAAGCTGCGCTCGAATTCGGTCGATTCCCTCACGGGAGCCAATACAGGAGATAACCTAGGGGAAGGTACTCCGGTTATCCATTTCGAACAATGGGAGAAGGATACGATCGACGTTCGCCTCATCCTGAAGGGCGGCGGCTGTGAGAATAAGAACATCCAGTACAGCCTGCCAACCGAGCTGGAAGGGCTGGGCAAGGCAGGACGCGATCTGGACGGCATCCGCAAGTGCATCATGCACGCCGTCTATCAGGCGCAAGGTCAAGGCTGCAGCGCCGGCTTCATCGGGGTAGGCATCGGCGGCGATCGGACGACCGGGTATGAGCTGGCGAAGCAGCAGTTGCTCCGTCCCGTTGATGATGTGAACCCGAACGAGGATCTGCGCAAACTCGAAGCATACGTGATGGAGAACGCCAACAAGCTCGGCATCGGTACGATGGGCTTCGGCGGTCAAGTGACGCTGCTCGGCTGCAAGGTCGGAGCTTACAACCGCTTGCCGGCCAGCTTCTTCGTATCCGTCGCCTACAATTGCTGGGCGTTCCGCAGACAAGGCGTGCTCCTCGACCCGACGACCGGTGAGATCAAGGATTGGCTGTATGAGAGAGGCTCCGCAGAGAAGATGACGGACAAGCAAGCACCGATGGAAGCTGCCGTAGCGTCGAAGGGCGAACGCAGAGAGTTCGTGCTGCATACGCCGGTGACGGAGGAGCAGGTTCGTGAACTTAAGGTCGGGGACGTGGTGATCCTCAAGGGTCCGATGTATACCGGACGCGATGCGATCCACAAATACCTGGTTGACCACGATTGCCCGGTTGATCTGAACGGTGCTGCGCTGTATCACTGCGGCCCGGTTATGCTGAAGAAGGAAGACGGCAGCTGGGAGGTCAAGGCGGCCGGTCCAACGACGAGCATCCGTGAGGAGCCGTATCAGGGCGATATCCTGAAGAAGTTCGGCATCCGCATCGTCATCGGCAAGGGCGGCATGGGTTCGAAGACGCTTAAAGCACTTCAGGAGCATGGCGCGGTGTATCTGAATGCGATCGGCGGCGCGGCGCAATATTATGCGGACACGATCAAGGCGGTGAAGGGCGTCGACTTCCTGAACTTTGGCGTTCCGGAAGCGATGTGGCACTTCGAGGTGGACGGATTCGCTGCGATCGTCACGATGGATTCGCACGGCAACAGCCTGCATGCGGACGTGGAGAAGGAATCGCTGGAGAAGCTCAGCCAGTTTAAAGATCCGGTATTTGCATAATGGGTCAGAGAATGCCCGGAGGATGCTTCATCAGGATGTGCAACGCTGCTTGAGGCATGCTCAGGGCAAGCTCGTTCGCTTGGGGAGACCTGCCATCGCTATCGAACAGGGATCCAAGCAGGCACACCATTGGCAACAACGTTTGATTTAGATGTGAAAGAAAGCAGTTAAGCATATGGTTTGAGACCATCCCGGCCACTTCAGCGCTGGGGATTCTTTTTTGGCATGAATCGATCGCATCGATATTGGAATCGAAGGGGGAACAGCGTTGTGATTCGCATAAGGACCAGATTGTTTATGACATTCATCATCCTGATCGGCGTGTCGGTTCTGGCAGCGGGGCTGTTCTCCGGCAAAATGATCCAAGACTCCTACATCGATGCCAAACGCATCAATATGATGAACGAAGTGCGGATGATCGTCTCCATGATCGATCCGGCGATGTTCCGGGATGCGACACCGAACGATGATCCAGCGCACAATGCGGTGATCCGCAAATTCGCGGAGCTGACCGAAGCACGTATCACCTTCGTCCGGAAGGACGGACTCGTCATCGGGGATTCGCTGTCCGATTCGCTGGCTATGGACAACCACGTCGATCGACCGGAGATTCAAGCAGTGCTGAATGGCGAGCCATTCGGCGATGCGATCCGCTATAGCGATACGGTCGGCGAGCGCATGATGTACGTTGCAGCCGCCGTTTATGACGAAGGCGAATTGCTCGGGTATGTGCGCATGGCGCTGGGACTCGGTGAACTGAGCAGAACGGTCTATTCGCTGTGGGCCTATCTGCTGATCGGACTTACGCTGCTGTTCCTGATCAGCGGCCTCGTCAGCTATCGGTTCGCGTCCAGCTTCACCCGTCCGATCGAGCATATCATCGCCGTTGCGAAGCGGATCACGATGCACAGCTATAAGGCGCGAGTCAGGCTTAAGAATCGGGACGAGCTAGGTCAACTGGGCGAAGCGATCAACACGATGGCAGGCAGTCTGCAGCAGCAGATGGAACAGTTGTCGGAGAACGAGAATCGTCTGATGAGCGTAATCGACAATATGATCAGCGGCATCGTCGTAATCGGCAGAGATGACCGCATCGTGCTTATGAATCGGGCGGCGGAGGAGATTCTCGGCATACCGGCCAGCCAGGCGATCGGCAGCGTCTATGACAAGTTAAAGCAACCGCTGCCATTCGAACAACTGGTCACTGACTGCATCTACCAGGGCGCACATATCCGCGATGAGATCGTCCTGTACTATCCGACGGAACGGACGATCGATATTCACATCATCCCCTTGAAGCAAGAATCGTTGAGCAGCTCCGGTCTGGTCATCGTCCTGCATGATATCACCGCGATACGCAGGCTGGAGCGGATGCGCAGTGAATTTGTAGCCAACGTCTCTCATGAGTTGAAGACACCAGTGGCGGCAGTCAAAGGGTTCGCAGAGACGCTGTTGTCCGGCACGGTGAAGGACGAATCGACGGCGAGATCGTTCTTGCAGATCATCTATGACGAGAGTGAACGGCTAAACCGGCTGATCGGAGATATCCTGGAGCTGTCCAAGATCGAGTCGAAGCGGGAACCTCTTCATCTCGTGCCGATCGAACTGAACGAGTTCCTGCACAGCATCGTCGAGATGATGAAGCCGGAGGCACAGCGGAAGGCGATCTCACTCACGCTCCACGCGCCGAGCGGCATCTATATCGAGGGGGATGAGGATCGGTTGCGACAGGTGATCCTGAACCTGCTGTCCAACGCCATCATCTATACGCCGGAGCATGGCAAGGTGAAGGTGGAGCTGACGACGCTTGGAGGCCAAGGGGAGCATGAGGAGGATTATGATCGTGTCGCGATCTCCGTGACGGATACCGGCATCGGGATCCCCAAGAAGGACCTGCCGCGCATCTTCGAGCGATTCTATCGCGTGGACAAGGCTCGCTCGCGCAGCTCAGGCGGCACCGGACTCGGACTATCGATCGTGAAGCATCTGGTCGAACTGCACGGAGGCTCGATTCATGTCGAGAGCGATCACGGATACGGATCGAAGTTTACAGTAGAGCTGCCGGTGATACAGTCGTGACATTTTACATCCGCTTAACATAAGGTTAACACAACTGCGGTTTGTAAATGCTATGATAAATATAAATGAAATGCCATAGAACGGGAGGCAACGACATGCAGCATACCATCCTCGTCGTAGAAGATGAACCAACCTTGTCTCGCTTGTTGTCTTATAACCTGACGCAGGAAGGCTACGCGACGAAAGTGATCGATAACGGCAACGAGGCACTCCAGGAAGGTCTGGAGAACAGCTATGATCTGATCATCCTGGATGTGATGCTGCCTGGCCTGAGCGGTTTCGAGGTCCTGGAACAGCTGCGCAGCAAAGGGATTAAGACTCCGGTTATCATCCTGACCGCACGCAACGCAGAGGAAGAAATCGTGCAAGGCCTGAAGCTGGGGGCGGATGATTATGTGACAAAGCCCTTCGGCGTCGCGGAACTGCTGGCACGTGTATCGGCTGTACTCAGGCGGAGCGGAACGGATACGGATACGAGACAAGTGGAAGACAAGGTCATCAAGCTCGGCGATATCCATATCTACCCGGATCGATATGAAGTGAAGGTGCATGGCGAGTTGATACCGATGCGTCCTAAGGAGTTCGAGGTGCTGCTCTACCTCGTCCAGCATCCAGGCACGGTTATTACGCGGGATGACCTGATGAACCGGGTATGGGGCTTCGATTATATCGGCGGGCAGCGGACGGTCGACGTTCATGTCAGTTCACTCCGCAAGAAGCTGGAGCTGAACCAGAAGGCTGTCCGAATCGACTCGATCCGCGGCGTTGGTTATAAGCTGGTGGTCAAATAATCCCGATCCTCCCTTCTGCCCTCCCTCAATATCCCCTCCAATACCTGCTTATCCAATAAGCGCGTTTAGTGTCGCTGGAGTCCATTCGAATAGGCAACAGCGAAACAAAAAAAAAGCCGCACTAAGCGGCGATCTTGAAACGATGGATCTCTCTGATCAGTTGCTCCGACAACCGGTTGATCTCCTCAGCCTGCTCCGCAATCTGCTGAACGGACAGATGCTGCACTTCTGCATTGGAATTGATCTCCCTAGCGCCAGCTGCTGTCTTCTCTGTAATCCCAGACATCGTCTGCAACGCGGCAGCGATCCTATCCTGTATCTCCTGCGCTTTCGTGATCTGCAGGTGAATGCCGGCAACCTGATGGTGCATGATAGTCATCGCTTGGCGGATTTGCTCGAAGGTGTGCTGGGTACCGCCGACTTTGGAGAGTTGGTAGTCCATCGCGGATCGAACCTTCCCCATGTTGTCGCTCACATCTTGCATCTGGCTCTGCAACGAACCGATCAGCCCGTGAATGCTCACCGTCGCTTGCTTGGAGCGGTCAGCGAGTTCGCGGATCTGTGCGGCGATGACGGTGAAGCCCCTGCCTTCCTGCCCGGCGTGTGCGGCGACAATCGCGGCATTGATCGCCAGGATGTTCGTCTGCTCGGCAAACTCACTGATGGATGATGTCATCTTCGCGATCTTCCTCGTCTGCTCAGCGAGTTGTTCCATGGATGTACTGAGCTGGTCGAAGATGCGCTCCGTCTGTTCAGCGGATTGCAGCAGGCCTTCGACCTCTCGAGCCCCCGCTTCACACCAATTCATCGCCTCCAGGCTGTGATCATTCATCTCCGCAGCGTTATCATGCATCGAGTTCATAACCATTCGCATGTCGACTGTCTGGGCAGCGCTGTCTTCCGTCAGCTCCGCCTGTCTGTGGGCTCCTGCTGCGATCTCCTTCATCGCATGCACGATCATCCCGTTCGCCTCTGCGGTAGCTTGAGAGAATTGGAGAAACGACTCCGCATGGTCATATAGCGAGACAGCAGCCACCTGCGTGCTTCCCAACATATGACTGACCCGGTCGATCATCCGATTAAAATAACGGCTCAAGCTTCCGAACTCGTCATCCCCTCTCACCTTAATCTGATGCCTCAGATCCCCCTCCGCAATCGCCTGGACTGCGTTCTGCAGCCGACGAATCGGCCGGCGAATCCCGATGATGAACCATGCAGTAAACATGATCGCGAGCATGGTGCTGATCGCCGGCATCAGGAAGGATGCGATACTCGCTTCTTCCATGCTTCTCAGCATCTGCTCCTCGGCATCAGCTGCATCCAGATTGTAGACTTGTACGAACTGATCGATGACTTGCAGGATGTAATCTTTATGAATCTCAGACATGCTGTGCAGCTTCATCAATCTATCCTGCCGCTGCTCTTCAGTGAGTGAGGCATCGTCCATCACCTGCAAGGCTTGTTCGAAGAACTGCAGATATTCCTCTGACGAAACCAGAAGCTGATTGCGCCACATGCGCTGCTCTTTGGTCGAAGCGGACTCTGCGATCCTCGCCACTAGGGGTTGGATGAGCTCCCTTAATTCGATGAACCGATCCGTTGCTCGTGCGTCTCCGAACACCATCAGATTGCCTCTGAGCAAGGAGATTTCCATCGTATATTGTCTCAGTTGTTCAGCGTTTTGATATTTGTTTGTCCGATCTTGCACCTCCGACATCCTGAGCTCGATCTCCGTAATCCGGGAGTGCTGGAACACGGCGGCCAACATGAATACCAGCATGACGGCAGCGAAGCTCAGGCTTAATTTGACCCCGATTGAGAGATTTCTCCATGCGATTCTCTGCATCACTTGTGACAATGACATCTGATCCACTCCTGCTATCTCATTTCCTTTATCTTAATCTCGCGATATTAAATGAGAGGCTAGATTGTGTAAACGGTAAGTAAAATAACGACTGTCGTGCAGCTGCTCTGATCGTTGACAGTGACGCACCCAGCGCGACCTGGGCATAGAGCCTGAGACTGATAAGATTTAACGTTCCGCTAACAATCTCTTTAAACCGCGAAAACATAGGAAGCTTAAGATGGGACATGTAAAGCGAAAACCAATCGAGGAGTGGTCAAATTGTTCAAAGGATGGAAGCTTAAGGGGATCTTGATCACGGCGGCACTCGTGCTCGTCATGACGCTGGCTGCGTGTGCAGGCGGCTCTAATGGAGGCAAGGAAGAAACTACGGGCAGCGCGGGTGTGCCAACTACTTCAAACAACAGCTCGTCCGCTGCAGGCAACGATGGAAACAATGCGGCGAAAGAAGAATTGTCCGGAGACATCTTGCTCAATGGCTCTTCAACGGTATATCCGATTGCTCTGGCGGTTGCTGAGGAATTCATGAACCTGCATCCGGAAGTCAACATAGAAGTTGCTTCTACTGGGTCTTCCAACGGAATCAAAGCGATCATGAACGGTGAAGCGGATATCGCCAATGCATCCCGGCTGATCAAGGATTCGGAATTGGAGACGATTCGAGGGAACGGCGATGATGTCATTGAAATGCCGGTCGCTTATGACGGCATCACAGTCGTGATCCACCCGGATAACGATTGGGCAGAGAAAATGACCGTTGAACAGCTCAAGATGATCTGGCAGAAGGACAGTCAGGTTCAGAAATGGTCGGATGTCGACCCGAGCTGGCCGGATGAGAAGATCAATCTGTACGGCCCTGGCACAGCTTCCGGAACATTCGAATACTTCACGGAAGCGATCAACGGCGAAGCCAAGGTGTCTCGCGAAGACTATGTGCCTTCGGAGGATGACAACGTGCTGGTGCAAGGTGTCAGCAGCGACAAGTACGCGCTAGGTTACTTCGGATACTCGTACTACATCGATAACGCTGATCGCCTGAAGGCTGTAGCGATTAAAGCAGCAGATGGCAATGAGTATGTCAGCCCGTCGCTGGAATCGATCAATGACGGCACTTATGCACCCCTGTCCCGCGAGATCTACATGTATCCGCTGAAGTCGGTGTTGGATCGCCCGGAAGTGAAGGCCTTCATCGAGTTTTATATGAGCGAGGAAGGGCAGGACCTGGTGGAAGCAGTCGGGTATGTTCGCTTGCCACAGGAGAAGCTCGAAGCCAATCTGGCTCATATTCGCTAAGCGCATGAACCCGATCAGTGATATTAGCATGACGGACCGTGGCTGTGAGGCGCGCATGATGCGTCTCGACTGCCACGGTTGTCGGCTTGGCTGGGCCAAGTTGGATCATCCGCAGTAACAAGATTATCCCAGGGGGTATCGTCATCATGACTGTAAATGGACACAGGCTGGAGCTCAAGAAACGGAAGAAACTCCTCTCCAGCGACCGCATCATGCCGATCGTCCTCGCGATCTTCGCCGGTATCTCGATCCTGACGACGATCGGTATCGTGATCATCCTGCTGACAGAGTCGGCCGGCTTCTTCCGGCAGGTACCGCTCCTCGATTTTCTGTTCGGTACGAAGTGGACGCCGCTGTTTGCCGGCTCTCAGCAAGCCTTCGGCGTGTTGCCGCTCGTCGCCGGCACGCTGATGATCACGGGCATCGCATCTCTGGTCGCGCTTCCCATCGGGCTGTTCAGCGGCATCTATCTCAGCGAGTACGCGCCTGCCAAGGTTCGCGCTGTTCTCAAACCGCTGCTTGAGATCCTGGCTGGCATTCCGACGATCGTGTATGGTTTCTTCGCCTTAACCTTCGTCACGCCACTCTTGCAGAAGCTGATCCCTGAGCTGAGCGTCTTCAACGCGCTCAGCGCTGGGCTCGTCGTAGGTATCATGATCATCCCGATGATCTCTTCGCTGAGCGAAGATGCGATGTCCGCCGTGCCCCGCTCGATCCGGGACGCCGCTTATGCGCTTGGCGCGACGCGCTTCGAAGTGGCGCTTAAGGTTGTGGTGCCGGCAGCGCTGTCTGGCATCGTCGCCTCTTTCGTGCTGGGTCTGTCGAGGGCGATCGGCGAGACGATGATCGTCGCCATGGCCTCAGGGGGGCTGGCGAACCTGACGTGGAATCCGCTCGAGAGCATGCAGACACTCACCGCTTACATCGTCATGGTGGCGAACGGCGATACAAGCCATGGCTCCGTGGAGTACTATACGATCTATGCTGTTGGCATGGTGCTGTTCGTCATGACGCTTGTGATGAATCTGCTTGCCGGGTATATCAAGAAGAAGTTCAGGGAGGAGTACCGATGAAACAGACTGATCTGATCAGACGCATCCGCATCCGCAAGAATCGAAACAGCTTCTTCCGCACGCTCTTCCTGGCTTCAACCTTCGTCGGGGTGGTGGCGCTGGCGGTGCTGCTCGCCGATATATTCGTGAAAGGCATCGGTTGGCTGGATTGGGACTTCCTCACCGGCAAGTCCTCGCGCATCCCGGAGAAGAACGGCATCTATCCGGCTCTGATCGGTTCGCTCTGGCTGATGATGCTCACAGCACCGCTGACGTTTATCATCGGCGTAGCGACCGCCATCTACTTGGAGGAATATGCGAAGGACAACTGGTTCAGCCGCTTCGTTCGCATGAATATCTCCAATCTCGCCGGGGTTCCGTCGATCGTCTACGGGCTTCTCGGACTCACGGTGTTCGTCAGAATGTTCTATCTGGGCAATAGCATCTTGAGCGGTGCTCTGACGCTAACCTTGCTAGTGCTGCCGATCTTGATCGTTGCAGCGCAGGAAGCGATCCGTGCCGTACCGGCCAGTCAACGGCAAGCTTCCTATGCGCTTGGCGCGAACAAATGGCAGACGGTGGTACGCGTCGTGCTGCCAAGTGCGTTGCCCGGGATTCTGACCGGCTCGATCCTCTCCCTCTCACGGGCGATTGGAGAGACAGCGCCGATCATCGCCATCGGAGCCGTTGCCTTCACTCGGGCTATCCCGGACAGCTTGCTGGATTCGTTCACCGCGCTGCCCGTGCAGATCTTCTCCTGGGCGAGCATGTCCAATCGCGACTTCGAACACGTAGCGTCAGCAGGCATCATCGTGCTGCTCATCGTGTTGCTCAGCATGAATGCCCTGGCGATCTTCCTGCGGAACAAGGCTCAGAGACGTTGATGGATGAGATCGGACTCGTGATACGACTACTAGTATGCAACGAACCGTGTGCGGCTTATGCCAAAGTTCGTTAGGACGAAGTGCAACTATCCTGCTTAAGCGGAGGTTATGAGGATGACAACGATCGTGGATATACAGAAGTTGGATTTCTACTATGGTGACCATCATGCCCTGAAGGGCATTGATATGCAAGTGCCGGAGCGAACGATCACCGCTTATATCGGTCCATCCGGCTGCGGCAAGTCCACCTTGCTGAGAACCTTGAACCGGATGAATGACATGATCAGAGGCGTGCGCATCGAAGGCAAGGTGATGATCGGCGGGACGAACATCTATGATGAGGATGTCAATGTCGAGCTGCTGCGCAAACAGATCGGCATGGTATTCCAGCAGCCGAATCCGTTCCCGAAATCGATCTATGACAACGTCGCTTACGGACCCCGCATCCACGGCGTCAAGAAGAAGGCGGAGCTGGATGAGATCGTGGAGAGAAGCTTGCGAGCGGCAGCACTCTGGGATGAGGTGAAGGATTCGCTGAAGAAATCGGCGTACGGGCTGTCCGGCGGGCAACAGCAACGGCTCTGCATCGCGCGGGCGTTAGCTGTGGAACCGGAGATACTGCTGATGGATGAGCCGACTTCGGCGCTGGATCCGATCTCGACCTTGAAGATCGAGGAACTGGTGTCGGAGCTCAAAGAACGATATACGATCATCATCGTTACGCACAATATGCAGCAAGCAGGACGCATATCCGATCATACGGCTTTCTTCCTCAATGGCGAGGTTGTCGAATTCGATCGGACGGATAGGCTCTTCTCCAACCCTAAGGACCAACGTACCGAAGACTATATCAGCGGCCGGTTCGGCTGATCAGGAGGTTATACACGATGATAGTGACGAAGCGCACGCAGTTTGACGCTTATCTCGATGAGTTGCGCGAAGCGCTGATCGCGATGGGCAAAGAGGTGGAGGAAGCGATTCAGAAGGCTGTTGTGTCATTGAAGGAGATGAACGTGCCGCTCGCCCAATCGGTTATCAATAGCGATCCGAAGATCAACGAGATGGAAGAAAAAATCGAGGTAATCGGAACGCGCATCATCGCTACTCAACAGCCGGTTGCCAAGGATCTAAGGCGAATCATCATCGCCTTCCGGATGGCAGGCGATCTCGAACGGATGGCGGATCTGGCCGTGGATATCGCCAAGGTGACGACGCGCATCGAGACGGAAGGGCTGATCAAGCCGCTGGTAGATATCCCTCGCATGGCCGAGATCGTTCAGTTGATGACGAACGACAGCATCCAGTCGTATATCCGCGAGGATGTTCAGCTCGCTTACAAGATGGCGCAGATGGACGATGAGGTGGATCAGTTGCACAGCCAGATCCTGCGCGAGCTGTTCACGTACATCATGGAGAACAGCCGGCATGTGAACCAGGCGCTGCAGCTGTGCTTCGTCAGCCGATATTTGGAGCGAATGGCGGATCATGCGACGAATATCGGTGAGAGCGTCGTTTACCTGGTGCAAGGCAAACGTCCTGACCTGAACGACTAGTGACAGAGGTAGTGACAGAGGGACGGGGGTTTTGTCACATTTCTATCTCCTTGGAATGAAGCTTTCTCGCGAGCTATCCGTGATGCGAGCGGCAAGATCGCAAGATAGAAGGGACATGAGGCTGTTTGGAAGGGCCGATGTGATTGTGTTCACGTCGATCCTCCAGGCAGCTTTTTTCCTGCCCTTGACTTAGGGTTTGATCAGGTATATAGTTACATGGGTGAATAATTCAATCGTTGAACTATATGGTCGACAGGGAGGAGGAGCGAATGGATACAGGGAAAATTACCGAGTATATCGACCGATTCGAAGCCGTATCATTCACTGTAACGCGCAAACTGAATGCGCTCATCCGCGAGTGCATCGACAACGAACTGACGCTCGACCAGTTTCTAACCTTGCGTTACATATACAATCGCAAGAGCTGTACGGCCAGCGAGTTGTCGGATACGTTCTGCGTCAATAAGAGCGCTACAACGGCGATTACATCGCGTCTCGTAGACAAACAATATATCACACGCGTACAAGACGACAAAGATCGGCGTGTGGTCAGCTTCCAACTGTCGGAGAAAGGGACAGAGGTATATGAGGCGGCTGCGAGCCGCATTCATGAACTGTTGGTGGGGTTCATCAGCCAATTCACACAAGCTGAGCTCGACCAGTTCCTGACACTCTATGAGAAGCTGGCGGCGATTATCAAAAAGGATGGAGGGAGTTAAAGGATGAAAGCAATCGTTAGGTTCCGTTGGGCGGTACTCGCTCTGTGGCTTGTGCTCGCGGTGGGGCTCTTCCTGACGGCGCCGAATATGCAGGAGCTGGTCCGGGAGAAGGGGCAACTGACGATGCCGGACGGCTCGGCTTCGCTGCGTGCAGCAGAGATGCTCGAGGAGATTGGGGGCAGCGGCGCATCAGCGGTTTATGTATTTTATGATCATGACGGTCTTGATGAACAAGAACTGAGCGAGATTGAAGATGCTGTGAACATCTTGAAGGAGCGTCAAGACGAGCTGAGACTTACGTCGGTCATGTCGCACTTTGAACAGCCGGACCTGGCTAAGCAGATGGTTTCGGAGGACGGCACGACGGTGCTCGTGCTGCTTGGTCTGGATGGAGAGGCATGGGCAGAGAGCGATCTGCGCGATGGGTTGTACGACGCGATGGATTCCGTGTCGGTGGAGCACTATCTGACCGGCAGCACGTTGATAACGGAAGATGTGGTGATCTCCTCGCAGGAAGGGCTTAAGCGAACGGAAGTGATCACGGTTGTCTTTATTCTGGTCATTCTGTTCGTCGTATTCCGTTCGGCGATTGCCCCTTTCATCCCGCTCTTGACGATCGGGATCAGCTATCTCGCTGCCCAGTCGATCGTGGCGTATCTGGTTGAATATGTGAGCTTTCCGCTGTCAACGTATACGCAGATCTTCATGGTTGCGGTCATGTTCGGGATCGGGACGGATTATTGCATCTTGCTGATCAGCCGGTTTAAGGAAGAGTTGGCTAAGCAAGACAGCATGGTAGAGGCGATCGTTGCTACTTATCGTACTGCGGGTAAGACGGTAATCTTCTCCGGTCTTGCGGTTCTCGTCGGTTTCATCGCCATCGGTTTCTCGAGGTTCATCCTCTACCAGTCTGCCGTTGCGGTTGGCGTTGGCGTGATGGTCGTGCTGATCGCCCTGTTCACGTTGATGCCATTCTTCATGGCCACGTTCGGCCGCGCCATGTTCTGGCCTGGCAGCAAGTCCCTAGGCCATAAGGACAGCCGGTTGTGGGGAGCTGTTGGATCGTTCTCGCTGCGCAGACCGCTCATCGCGCTGGCGATCATCGCGGTCATCGTCGTCCCGACACTCTGGCAATATGACGGCGATGTGACGTATAACTCTCTGGATGAGATCGGTGAGCGTTACGATTCGGTGAAGGCGTTCAATATCGTCTCGGAGCATTTCGGCCCGGGGGAATCATTGCCTACTTCGATCGTCATCCAGCATGATGAACCGCTGGACAATCCGCAAGGCATGGCTTGGATCGAGCGGATCAGCCGCGAGCTGCTGGAGGTGGACGGCGTAAGCAAGGTGCGCAGTGCAACGCGTCCGGTTGGCGAGGAGCTGAAGGAACTGTCGGTGTCGGGTCAGGCGGATATGCTGAAGGACGGGCTTGTCCAAGGAGTGGACGGCATCGTGCAGGTTCGCGACGGTCTCGCTGAAGCGAGTGACAAACTGACAGAGTCGAAGCCGAAGCTGGACGAAGCCGTCGATGCAGCAGCTGCATTGGCAGATGGGACCAATGAACTGGTGAACGGTCTGTCACAGCTCTCTGCGGGACTTGGCGAGCTGGAGAAAGGCGTGCGCGACGGCGCGCTTGGCGCTGCTCAGCTGAGAAGCGGCCTCGAGGAGATGAGGCGCAATGCGGAGACGCTGCGAGCGACGTATCAACAGATCGCAGACGCCTACGAGCAGCTGAGCGGCGGTGTAGGCGTATTGTCAGAACAGTATGGCAATATCGAGGCAGGGCTGGCAGGCATACGTGATGGGCTGGTTGGCCTGGAGCAAGCGTTGCAGGCCGTAGCAGCGAGCCATCCGGATCTTGCGCAGGATGTGCAGTTCCAGACAGCGCTTGGCATCGCAACGCAGCTCAAAGGCGGAGCCGAGGAACTGACTGCAGGCATCGGCCAATTGAATGCGCAGCTCGCTAACGTGCAGGCTGGCTTGAGCGATGCCACAGCCGGATTCAGTCAGGCCAACGCTGGGCACAGCGAGCTGAACAAGGCGTTTGATGCGTTGATAGGTGGACTGCAAGAGCTGGAACAAGGCCTCAACCTGGCGGCTGATGGGCAAGGACAGATTGCAGCGAATGTCCCTGGCGCGATCGACGGTCTGACGCAGATCGAAGACGGTCAGCGCCAGCTGCAAGCAGGATTTGCGGAACTGAACAGCCAGATTGGTTTATTGACCGATGGGTTGATGCAGAGCGTTGACGGTTTGACACAGATCGGAGATGGCTTGAATCAAGCCGTTGATTATCTGGAGGTCCTGTCGACCAATGATGATGAACTTGGCGGTTGGTACATGCCGGAGGAAGTACTCGAGGAGGAGCTGTTCGTCCAGGTGCTCGACAATTATCTGTCGGCTGACCGGATGACGACGAAGCTGGATGTGATCTTCGACACCAACCCATACGACCAGGAGACGCTCGATAAGATCGAGGATCTGAATGCAGCGGTGGCGCGGGCAGTAGCTGGGACGCCGCTGGATGACGCGGAATATGCCGCAGGCGGTACGACCAGCATGCACCATGACCTGGCCATGGTATCGGAGGAAGACTTCAGCCGCACGGCGGTTATCATGCTGATCGGAATCTTCATCGTGCTGGCGTTGCTGCTTAGATCGATCATCATGCCGATCTATCTCATGGCTTCGCTGCTGCTTACCTATTACACCTCGATGGGGATCGCAGAATGGATCTTCGTCGATCTGCTCGGATATGACGGCGTTACCTGGGCGGTACCATTCTTCGCCTTCGTCATGCTGCTCGCGCTGGGCATCGACTACAGCATCTTCCTGATGGGCCGCTTCAACGAGTATACGCATCTTGATGTGAAGGATGCGATCCTTGAAGCGATGAAGAAGATGGGTTCAGTCATCTTCTCGGCGGTCATCATCCTCGGCGGCACGTTTGCGGCGATGCTTCCGTCCGGCGTCCTGTCGCTGCTCATGATCGCGACGATCGTCCTGGCGGGACTCGTGCTCTACGCGCTCGTGTTCCTGCCGCTGTTCATTCCGCTGATGGTGCGTTTGTTCGGCCAGGCGAATTGGTGGCCGTTCCAACACGGCAAGTCTGATGCAGAATAGAAGCAGAATATCGGAAACGAAACCGCGTACCGGATATGGTGCGTGGTTTTTCTTATATCTGCAGTGTGGTTCACCAGACCAGTAAAAAATCAGTATTCAACAACTGGGCCTGGCAGGCGTTCAGTTGCGGAAAGGCGAGTATCCCCATGCCTGCAGAAAAAAACGGAAAGCCGCAGTAAAAAAAGAACATGGACGTTGTTTGCTCCGTCCCGACTCTAGTTGCCACAGTCGTAAAGAAAGGAACAGGAGTAGTAAAAATCCTTAATATCGTAACTCTAGCATCTGGCATTATGATAGGAACCGAACCCTACAATCAATTGTTAGAGAAGGGAGGAAGATGACCGCTAACTGGAGCGAACAGTCATGAACTCCAAAATACCAATAAAAGAGGTGAATTGACGAATGAAAAGCTATGCCAAGCGTGCGCTGATGACCATGCTTGCAATCTTGCTCCTGTTGCCGCCTGCATTTGCAAGCGCTTCAGTCTCCGCTTCTGTCCCTGACGTATCTCTCCTCGCAGAGTCAGATCCTGCAACGCCGATCTTCCATTGGACTTTCGATCAAGTGGATGGGGCAAACGTAGTGAACAGCGCCAACTCGGACAATCGTGCGGATGATGCAGTACTCAAGGGAACGGCGCAAGTGATAACAGATGAGCTGAGAGGCAATGTCCTGTCCTTATCCGGCGGCGTAAATGGCACTGGATGGCTAAGCTTGCCCAATCATCTGTACTCACAGGTGAATGACGAGCTGACGTTTGCCGTATGGGCGTACATCGAATCGTCGTCCAGCGGTTATACGCGCCTGCTGTCCTCCACGATCACGGAGAAAGGGTTGACGAATTCCGGCATATCCGGCTGGCAGGATCCGGAATTCATCTTCGTGGCAGGCGGCGGCACGTTCAACAATCGGATCTACATCGGTACGGATCCGACGAAGATCGCCTCGTACAAAGGGGACATCGCCTGGAACAAGAACCCTGCCCGTGGCAAATGGCAACATATCGTGGTTGCGATGAACGAGGGCGGCGAGTACGAAGTGTACTTCGACGGCGAACCGACCGGCATCAAAGGCATCGAACCGAACAACAGCACAGGCGGCGCCACGGTTGCTTCCGTGCTGGAACGACTGTTCAGCCGCGAATATCTTGATGCCTTGACGTACAATGACTTCGGCAGATCGTTGTATACTTCCGACGGAGATATCGCCGGCAAGTTTGACGACATCAGACTGTACAATGTGATGCTGACGGCTGACCAGGTCAGCGCGCTGTATGAAGAGACGAAGCATGAAGGTGCCGGCGAAACCATGCCTGCACAGATCACCGTTGATCTGGCGGATCGTTCGCTTGGGCCGATCTTCCATGGGGCGGCCGGCGCGCTGTATGCCTTGAGCGAACCGAACGTCCCGGACATCAATACCCTGCTCCCGATCAAGCCTTCCCATATCACGCAGAAGCCGCCGAACGGCATCCAGCATCCGACCGGCGATGCGCTGCGCGTGGCGGATTACTTCTTCGAGGCTGGCGGGCAAGTGGTCAACATCGTCATGCAGGATTATTACCAACGCTGGTACTATCCGTCCAGAACGGCTCAAGAATATATCAATGAAGCGGTCATTCCGATCGTCACGGCGGTCAGGCAGTTCAAGGATCAATGGGCAGCCGCCCATCCAGGTGAAAACCCGGACGAAAAATTCATCTACATCCCGTACAATGAACCGGAGCAGAACAACACCCGCTACCCGCAATTGTTGAGCAATAACCAGACGGGCAGAAATTCACGCGCCGTGTTCAACAGCGACTGGCTGGCGGTCACAAACAAGATCAAGGAACTCGATCCTGGTGCGCTCATCTCCGGACCGAACCTGACCCAATATTCGAATGTGTTCATGGAGGACTTCATCGCATTCTGCGTCGAGCACGATTGCCTGCCGGATGTCGTCTCCTGGCACTTGCTGTGGGCCAAGGCCTTCCTGCAAGCAGGGCCCAACCTCGCATCCTTCCGTGCGCTGGAAGAGAAGTACGAACCGATCTACCTGGAGAAATATCCGGATCGCGCGAGTCCGTTCCCGCTGAAGGTCGACATTAACGAATATGCCGCCATGGAGGAAATCGCGGTGGGCGGATCGCTGATCCAGTATATCGCCCGCTACGATGAGCACAAGATGAACAGCATGTTGCCTTACTGGAATACGGCGAACTCCTACGGGTCTCTCCTGGCAGGCCAGAATGAGCCGAATGGCGCATGGTGGCTGTACAAATGGTATGCCGATATGATCGGCGGCGACATGGCAAAGATCACCGTGATCAACTCCAGACATGAGGATGACAACCTGGGGCCTGGTCTCTATGGACTTGCCTCGATTCAGGATGACAAGAAGCAGGTCGCCATCGCGTTCGGCGGAACGAAGGGCAACAGCAAGATCGTCTTCCGCAACTTAAGCGGTCATGCGAACAGCCCAGCGTTCCTGAAGGATGCCGAGCAAGTCAGAGTCACCGTATGGTACGCCGGATACACGGGACTGACCGGCTATCTCGTGGAACCGACGCAGATCATCGACCGCAACTATCCGGTCGTAAACGGAACGGTCACCCTCACTCTGGACATCGACGATTACACGGCCGCTTACTTCGCTGTGATCACTCCTGCTACGGACAGCGATCCGCACGAGGTATGGTTCAGCCGCTACGAGGCGGAAGAAGCTGATGTCAGGACGAACGTCTCGATCGCCAACCTGTACCCGGCAGCCAGCAGCAATCGCTCGGCATCCAACGGGCGCATCGTCCAGGGCATCAACAAGCAGGACAGCGTCGTTCGCTGGACGAACATCACGGTGCCTGCCGACGGATCTTATCGACTGGATCTCATCGGCGGAAGCGGCGCGACGGCGAGCATGCCGAACCAGGCCAACACAGGCAATGCCACTCAGCGCATCAACTCGGAATGGTTCATCAAGGTGGATGATCAGCCTTCCTTCAAGATCATCCTGCGCGCCGATTACAGCATGCAACAGCTCGGCGGCCATACGACGTTCATCGATCTGGATGCCGGCACACATACGATCAGCATCAGCAAGTACAACCTGGATACGGGTGAAGAAGGAATCGGCGAATCGACGCTCGATGCGATCGAACTGACCTATCACGGTCCGAAGGGCGCCGCTCCAACCTATAAGGTGCAGGCGGAATTCTCCGAATACGATCCTGCAACGGGCCTGTACAGAGATAACGAGCTCTCCGGATTCACCGGCGCAGGCTACATCACCGGCTATGGCAACCAGGCCGACGCAAGCACACGCTTCGTCGTCAGCGTGCTCGACGATGGCATGTACGACGTCACATTCCGATATGCGTCCGCAAGCAGCGGCCGGATCATCATCGACCATGACCGCATTCATGCGATAGATATCCCGGTCAGCCATACGAGCGGCAGCTGGAAGGATGCCACCGTCCGCATGTTCCTGCGCAGAGGCATTAACCTGATCGACGTAAGATCGACGGCGAGCCTGAGCCTGGATGAGGTGCAGGCGGTTTACGTCGGCAAGATGCCGATCTTCTCGATCGAAGCGGAGGATGCCATCGTGGTGGGTGAGCCGGCAGGACAAGAGCTGCCTCTGATCCGTTCGGATATATCTGCCCGGTACGCATCCGGCGGCAAGTATGTCAACGGCATCACCTCGTATGACGGCCAGGAGCGTTATCTGGAGATTCGTGACATCGTGGTGCCGAAGGACGGGGTATACAAGCTCGTCGTGACTTACGCGAACGGCGAGAGCGCAGGCACCCATGCCTATAACAACGATGTCGTGGAGCGCTACGCACAGATCAGCGTCAACGGCGAAGAACCGATCACCGTCCATTTCAAGAACACGATCTCGTGGCTCCATTACGCTACCCAGACGATCGATGTTTATCTGAAAGCTGGCGCCAACACGATCCGCTTCTCCAACAACAACACGTACAACGGCGGATCCAATCCATACGGCGGCAACAATGCATCGGGAACGGCGGGATTCACTCACTATACAGCCGTGCCCAATCAGTACACGCCAGCATTTGACCGCTTCGACCTGTATCCGCAGGTGATGGTGGATTCTGACGGGCCGACCAGTCCGGCGGTCCTGACCGGTCCGGAGACGGTTGAGAAAGGGCAGACGTTCCATGTGACCTATGGTCTGCGGGGCATCGGACAGCCCGTATACGCTCAGGATATCACGTTCGAATACGACAAGGACTTGCTCGAAATGCTCGGAGAACCGGTATCCCTGATGAACAACAAGTTCGTCATCCTGGGCTACAAGGAAGATCAGCCTGGCAGGGTTCGCGTCATCGCCATTCACCTGGACGACTGGCAGACCAATCCCGATCAGGACCTGATGAAGCTTCCGTTCAAGGCCCTGGAGACAGAGGGAACGACCAAGGTCCGCATCACGAATCTGACCGTCGCCGACAAGGATGGCACGGAAACGTCAGTTGCCGGCGCAGAGCATACGATCCTGATCCGCAAGCCGACGATCCCTGGCGACTTCAACGATGATGATCGCGTGAGCGTGGGCGACCTCGCGATGATGGCATCCGCTTACGGCAAATCGAAGAACAGCCCTGACTGGGATCAATACTCGCACTTCGATCTGAACGGCGATGACATCATCGACATCACCGATCTCGTGATGATGGCTCAGTTGATCCTGTCCAATTAATCGAATCAGCCAGGAGCATCGACCGCCTGCTGAAGGCGGATGCTCCTGGCCCTTTTCACTCTCATGGATAACAGGAGGCATGTGCTTGATGAGACACAGGATATTTAGCAAGTCGATGCGTCTGGTCGCCAGGTGCTCCCTGGCCATCATGATGCTCGCTTATATGCTGATCGCGACCACTTCTGCCGCGCTTGCCCTGGACGAGCCCATCTACACGTTGGACGCCGTCGTCAAGCGGGTGCAGGCGGGTGAAGAGCTGGACGTGACCATCAGCGCTCAACACCTGAGCGATGTGTATGGATACGAGCTGCGACTCATGTATGATCCGGAAGTGCTGGAGGTGAGGGAAGCGTCCGCAGATTGGTCGGGATTCACGGTCCCGCCGATCATTCGGAACGGGGTGATCGTCTTCGCGCATACGAAGATCGGCAAGGTGAGCGGAGAGAGCGGAGATGTGCAGCTGGCCACGATTCGGTTCAAGGCGATCGGGTATGGGGAAACCTCCGTCCGCCTGGCTCGCGTCAAGCTGGTGGACAGCCAGGTGAACAGCATCTCCCAAAGTCCCGATGTCAAGATCACCTTGCAGGTTGCTCCAACCGCGGCCATATTCAGCGACATCGAGGGGCATTGGGCGGAGTACGCGATCCTGAGGGCGGAGCGGATGGGGTGGATCAAGGGCTATCCGGACGGCAGGTTCGGACCGCAGGATGAGGTGACGCGCGCGCAGTTCGCCACGATGTTGTCCAGAGCCCTGATGCTCTCCGGCCCGACAAGCTCCAGGCCGGATTACATCGACGCCGATCGCATACCGGACTTCGCCAGAGAGCATGTGGCCCGCGCGACCGCGGCTGGAATCGTCCGAGGCTTCCCTGATCGCACTTTCGGACCTGAACGGCTGATCACGCGCGCCGAGATGACGGTCATGATCATGCGCGCGGCAGGGTATGACGAGCAGGCTGCGGCAGGCAAACCGCTGGCGTATCGAGATGCGGATCGGATAGGAGATTGGGCGTATCCGGCTGTCGCCGCCGCCACAGAACTTGGACTTGTTCAGGGAGTTGGCGACAACCGGTTTGCGCCGCAAGGAGTGACGACACGGGCGGAGGCGGTGGTGATGATCTTGCGACTCATGGATTACCTGCATGCACAGGATGATGAGGAGAAGCTACAGCTTGCCTCCTGAGGTCGAGATCCCCTCGATGAATTGACGTTGGAACAGGAAATAGACGAGCATCATCGGCCATATTGCCAGCACGGCAGCGGTCATCAGCTCCGGATAATGAACGGAATAAGCGCTCTGAATCTTCGCAAGGGCGGATGACAGCGTCGCGGCGTCCGCGCTCGTGTTGACGATGAGCGGCCACATCAGCTCCTTGAAGGCGAACAGCGCTGTGAAGATCCCCAGGGCGACGAGGCCGGAACGGGTGAGCGGCAGCATGACGAACAGGAATGTCTGCCCGATATTGCAGCCGTCCAGCTTCGCCGCCTCTTCCAGTTCCTTCGGCAGCACCAGGAAAAATTGCCTCAGCAGGAACGTTCCAAAGGCGCTCACCAGACCGGGAAAGACCAGGGCAAAGATCGTGTTGCGCATGTTGAGCGCGTCGACCATCAGATATTGCGGTATGATGAAGATCTGTGTCGGCACCATCATCTGAAACAGGACCAGTCCGAAGAAGAAGCTTCTGCCCGGGAATCTCAATCGGGCGAATGCATAGGCGGCCATGGCGCTGAACAGGACGCCCAGGATGACGCGAATGGCCATCATCGCAAACGTGTTCACATACAGGATCAGGAAATTGTTCTGTCGCCATACGTTAATGTAATGCTCCCATTTCCATTCACTCGGGAGCCAGACAAAGGGATTCATCGAGGTCGATTCGGCGACTGTCTTGAACGAGGTCAGCACCATCCAGACGAACGGCAGGATCATGCTGCAGGCTCCCGAGATTAGGAACACATGGATCAGGATGCGTGACACCATCGGCTTATAACTCATCGGTTCTCCTTCCTTTCTCGCCTTACGAATAGTTCACCCATTTTTTCTGCACCTTGATCTGGATGACGGTGATGATCATGATGATCGCGAGCAGCAGCATGACGATCGCGGATCCATAGCCCTTGTCGGAATACTTGAAGGAGTTGTTGTAGAACAGATAGACCAGCGACACCGTCTTCTCGTACGCCGGATTCGTGATATCGATCATCATGTAGATCACGTCGAATACCTGCATCGACTGGATGATCGTCGTCACCATGACGAAGAACAGCGTCGGCGTAACGAGCGGCAACGTCACTGTGAAGAACTGCTTCACCTTCCCCGCGCCGTCGATCTCCGATGCCTCGTAAAAGTCTCTCGGGATCTCCTGCAGTCCTGCGAGCAGCAGCACCATATTGTACCCGACGATGCTCCAGATGCCGATGATGGCGATGGAGACGATCGCAATCTTCGGGTCCGTCGTCCAGTTCACGGGCGGGATGCCGAGCAAGGACAACAGGTAGTTGATCAGTCCGAAGTTTGAGTTGTAAAGCCATCTCCATACCATCGTGACGGCCGCGGGCGCGGCGATCATCGGGATAAAGTAGATCGTCCGGTAGAGCGATCTGCCACGGATCGGCCGGTTCAGGAGAACGGCGATCAGCATGGCGAAGGCGATGCTGACCGGAACGACCAGAAGCGTGTAGACCAGGGTGTTGACCACCGCCTGCCAAACCTGCGGATCCTGAAACATGCGCACGTAGTTGTCCAGACCGACGAAGATGTGATTGCGGCCGAAGTCACCGCTTTTGAAGAAGCTGAGGTACGCGGTCTGAAAGATCGGGATGATATTCAGGACGATCAAGCCTATGGTGGTAGGCGCGATCAGAAACCAGGCCCAGATCCATTCATTCCACGTGTTTTTGGACACCTTGTTTGATAATTTCGCCATATCGCGACCTCCCTTCAGTTAAAATTGCGGCAACCGTACGGCTGCCGCAATGTATCCCATCCCGGAATGGATCATTGTCATCCTGTTATTCGGTTGCCAGGCTTTCATTCATGATTCTGGCCGCATTCCGAGCCGCTTCTTCAACCGATATTTCGCCTGTAAAGGCAGGTCTTAAGGCTTCATACGCCTTGTCTTCCCATACTGCGGTCGTCTTCGAGTAAGGCCTGATGACACCGTAATCGACCATATCGACGAAGACTTTCACATTGAACTTGTCGTTGGAGGAGATCCATTTCTCGGCCGTGCCCTCATACGCGGAGATCGCAACGCCGAGTTCCGCCTGTCTCTCCTGACCTTCCTTCGAACCGAGATATTCGACGAACCTCCACGCTTCATCCGGATACTTCGTATTATGCGCGATCGCATAGCCCAGACCGTTGTAGATCGAGGCCCGATGGGTATTCTTCGGCAGGACGGCTACATCGAAGTTCTCCGAGATGAATTCATTCGCCGTGAATCCGGACAGGTTCCACGAACCGAACAGTCCCATCGCCACGAGGCCGTTTTGCAGCGCCTCGGCGCGTTCCGCGTCGCCGTATATTTGCGGCGAGAGACCGTCGCGGATAAACTTCACGTAGAATTCCAGGGCTTCAATCGTCTTCGGATCATCGTAGCCCGACTTCTTGTCCTTCGTGATGATCGTGCCGCCATTTTGATAGACGAAGTTGTAATACCCCTCCTGGTTATGGAACGCTGCGAGGAAGCCGTACACGCCGTCTTTCGTCAATACCTTCGCCGCATTGTACAGATCATCCCAGGTCCAGTTCTCATCCGGGTATGCGAGATTCGCTTCATCGAACAGCTTCTTGTTGTACCAAAGTCCGATCGTGTCGAAATCCTTCGGCACCGCATACTGTTTGCCCTCATGGTTGTAGATTTCGACGATCCCTTGCGGGAACTTGCTCAGGTCGACCTTGCTGCTCTTGTTGATCCGGTCCGTCAGATCCAGCAGCATCCCGTTGGATGCGTAACGATAGATCTCATTGGAGTGCATCCAGAACACATCCGGCAATGAACCGCCCGTGGCTCCCGCTTCGAGCATCGTCCAGTAGTCCATCCAGCCGGTGACCTCGATCTGGATGTTCATATCCGGATTGTCTTCCATGAACTCATTGGCCATCACTTGCAAGCCTTTCGCCTGATTGGAATCCCACAATGCGAATCGGAGCGTCGCTTTTTTGCTTGAATCACCGCCTTTGTCTCCAGCATCACCATTTCCCGCGTTGCCGCCCGAACTGCAGGCGGCCATCATCAATGCCAGCAATAATGCCAGAAGTCCGACCAACCATCGTTGCTTCATCAAGACCATCCTCCATAATGAATTTGCCATTGTCCCCCACATGATAGAACAGGAACTTGCCTTTGCTCTATCATCGTTTTTTACAACCATTGTTGCTTTCTTTACCAGCTTCCGGGGGGCGGCCGGGTCCGGCATGTCGAATTTGCCATATTTTTACCGGCTATATGCTTTTTTTTGCATAAAACAAAAAAACGCATGCGCGAAACATGCGTGAAACATGCTGGTTCCCGAGCTGATGTGCGCTCCATAATCGGCATCCGGTTATCTTCTGAATCTCGCCTGATCGATCGCCGCCTGGATCTGGTCGAGTGCCGCCTCCAGCTCGGCGCCGACCAGATATTGATTCACTCCTTCCAGGATGCTCACCTGCAGCGATTCGGTGGATACCGTATGCGGCCAGTACAAGGTCGCGTCCTCACGGGTGACGACCGCCGCAATCTTCTCGACGATCGGATGATTCACCCGGTAATCCTTCACCGAAGGCACCGCCAGCGCGCCAAGGGCCAGTTTCTCCTGATTCGCCCTGCCGTTCATGAACGCCACGAACAGCTTCGCCTCCTCCGGATATTCCGTCCCGGCATAGATCACCCGATACGTCCCGATGTTGATGTTCGGAACGGTCCTGTCCGTTCCCGGCACCATCATAAAATCGATGTCATAATCCGGATTGCGGGCGATGACACTCGGCATGTCCCATGTGCCAGCGATCATCATGGCCGCTTTCCCTGCTCCGATCATATCCTTCGTCTGCTCGCGCCTCAGGCTCAGCCAGTCCGGCGGAACATACCCCCTGTCGATCAGCTCTCTCGTTTTCATCATCGCATCGACAAAGATCGGATCGCGCACCGTCACTTCACCGCGCTCCAGCTTCTCGGTCCAGGCCGCATCCGCGCCGTTATTGGACATGATCGAGCCGAAGAAAAATTGCGGTCCCCACCATTCGGAATCAAAGGCGATCGGTATGATCCCTCTGGCTTTGAGCGCCTCACACACCTCGATAAATTCGTCCCATGTCCGGGGAACGCTCAGGCCCAGTTCTTCGAACAGCGTACGGTTATAGAGCAGTCCGTCGCTGTGCATCACCTCCGGAACGCCGTACACCTTGCCGTCGAATGTAACCGGTTCCAACGAGGAAGACAGGAATTCATCCAGAAACGGCTCGCCGCTCAAGTCCAGGTAGACGTCACCGAGCTTGCGAAACTCCTCGAACAGGCTGGGAGACCAGACGTCGAATACATCGAGCTTCTCTCCGCCAAGCAGCCGCGTCTTGATGCCCGCCGTATAATTGGTGTTCGGGATAAAGTCCCGGTCGATGCGAATGTGCGGATGCTGCGCCTCGAACTCCGCCACCGCGTTGTGATACACGTCGCCCGCCTGCGCGGAATCGAGGAGAAAACTGGAGTATCTCAGGACGATGGGCTCCGTCTCCTGCTCGGCCATATCGCTTGCGGGAACATCGGGGTGTACGCATGCTGTCAGCATGATGAACAGCAAGCCGACCCCCGCTGGCATGAACCACCCTCTCATTCTGTTCATCCGATCCCTCCTTCGGTATCGGTCAGGAAATTCACGGCGTCGTCGTCGAACAGACCTTGGCTCGATAATCTTCCGGGCTCATGCCGACCACCTTCTTGAATATCTTGCTGAAGTACGTGTAGTTGTGGTAGCCGACCTTGTGCGCCACTTCAGAGACGCGCAGGCGTCCGCTGGCCAGATAGTGCTTCGCTTTCTCGATGCGGATGCGTGTCAGGTAAGCGGTGAAGTTTTCTCCGGTTTCCTGTTTGAAGATGCGGCTCAGGTACGAGGCGTTCACATTGATCTGACTGGCCACGCTCTGCAAGGAAATATCTTCCGCATAATACCGGTTGATGAGCTCGATCGCCATATCCGTGTAAGAGCGATAGGCATCGTCCTGCTCCGCCTCCATGCACGCCAGGACATGCTCGGCAAGCACGTTCTCCATATCCTCCCATGTCTCCGCATGCAGGATCGCTTCATACGGGGGGATGCTGGGTGATCCGTGGGCCAGTGATCCGACATAGAACGTCGCATTCGCAATCTCCAGCAGGTAGAGATACGTTTGGCGCACGGTTTCCTCGTCGGATCGTGCCTTGTGCAACACCTGCCGGACGGTGGACAGGAAAGCCGTCAGCCCGGCCCGGTTGCCGCTGTCCATCACATGCTGAAACTGTTCCGCGTGGACGCGGGTGAGCGGCATCTGACGGCCGTCTCGCGCCGGCTCCCGCGACAGGTCTTCGAAGAAGATGATGCTGCCCGCCCCTTCATAGAAGCGACGTCTTACAGCAATATCCGCTTCGTTATAGGCCAGCCGGATGTAAGAATAACCTTGCACCATGCTGCTGATGCCGAGCGATATGGACAGGTTCATAAAATCGTTCACGGTGCGCAGCAGCCTCTGGCACAGCTTGAGAAGTTGGGCTCTTGCCTGCTCAGATTCCTCATGCTGAACATTGAGGAACAGCAGATATTCCGAGGAGCTTTCGACCACCACTTCCTTGTCTCGCTTGGGCAGCGTGATCTCCTCGACGATATTCACGATGGAGAAGCGCAGCAGCTTCTCGTCCTTCTCCACATACTTCTTCTTCACCTGGTCAAACCGGTCGATCATCATCTTGATCACGACGAAGGGCTCCGGCTGCAAGCGAATATACAGTTGTTCCCGCAACGCCTCGAATTTCTCCTTGCTGGCCAGACCGCTGATCGTCTCTTTAAACAGGTTCTCCTTCAGATAGGTCAAACTCTGTGTATAATCCGGCAATGCAAACAGCGCCTGCGGTATTCTCCCATCATTCTCCAGCTTCTGGCGTATGCGATTTAAGACTTCAGCGAGCATCTCATGCCGGATCTCGCTCTTGATCAGATAGTCACTCGCACCGAGCCGCAGCGCTTCCTTGACCAGGTGAAAGTCATCGAAGTTGCTGAAGATGACGAACTGGCAGCGCGGCAGCCTGGGCGACAGCTCGCGTATCATCGCGAGGCCGTCCATCACGGGCATCTTGATGTCCGAGATGATGAGATCAGGCATGACAGCAAGCGCCAGCTCCAGCGCCTCTCTTCCGTTCGAAGCCTCCCCGACGATCTGAAACCCGTACCTCTCCCATTCCATCATCGACTTCAGTCCGATGCGCATCAGTAACTCATCATCTACGATCATCAGTTTTAACATGGCATCGCCTCCTTCCCATGGTTAGTCCTGAATATCAGGCAGCGTGATCACGAACGTGGTCCCCTGACCCTGCGCACTGTGAAAGCCAATGCCGTAGCGATCTCCGTAATGAAGCTGGATGCGTCTCTGCACGTTGGGCAGTCCGATCCCCGACGTCTGGATGTTCTCAGCCGAACGCAGCTCCCGGTTCAGCCACTCAGCCGTGGCGGGATCGATTCCCGCGCCGTTATCCGAGATTTCGATCTGTATCCCTTCGTCATATCTGTGCGCGCGTACGGTGATGATGCCTTCATCCTCCAATTCCGCGAAGCCATGGAAGATCGCATTCTCCACGATCGGTTGCAGGATGAGCTTCGGCATCCTGCTCCCCAGCAGGCTGTCATCGACCTGGATCTGCAGCTGGATTCGGTTGTAATAGCGAACATTCTGGATGATGATGTAGTTCCGGATGTTGTCAATCTCCTCACGAAGGGTGACCATGGAACTCTCCAGCTTGGCGGTGTACCGGAGGATGGAGATCAGGGCCTCCGTCATCTCCACGATCTTGTCCGCCTTCTGCATGGATGCGATCCATTTGACGGAACCCAATGTGTTGTACAGAAAGTGCGGATTGATCTGGGATTGCAGCGCCCGGATCTCTGCCATCGCCTTTTCTTTTTCCTCTTTCTGTATTCGCGAGACCAGTTGCTTCAGTTCGGAAGACATCCTGTTGAAGCGGCGTGACAGTTCTCCGATCTCGTCGTTGGAGTCGATCACGGGAAGATTGTCGAACATCCCTTTCTCCACGAGCGTGATGTTTCGCATCAGCTTCTTGATCGGTCGCGCGATAACCGTGGACAGGAAGATGGAGGTGAAAGAAGCAAACACGAGGATCAGTCCGGCGAGGATGAACATGTTCTGCTTCAGGATCGCCCCCTCGGCCGATATCTCGCTGAGCGGAGTGTACAGATAGGTTGTCCACGGCAGCTCTTCAAACGGGCTCCGGACGACGAGATAGTCCTCCCCCCAGGCTTGCGTGATGCCCTTCTCATCGCGAAACGGCATGATGTCGTGGAACGACCGCCCGATCAACTGGGAATTGGCATGATAGATGATGCGGTTGTGCTGGTCGACGATCGTAAAATTGGTGCGCAGGCCCTCCTGCAGACGGTTGGTGAACAGTCCGATAAAGTTGATGTCGATGCTGGCCACCATGACGCCGAGCAGCCTGCCGTTGGACATGTCGAATACTTTGCGCGCATGGAGGACGGCGTACTTGTTTTTGTTCCGAATCTGCTTGTCCACCTGGGGATCGAGGATGACCACTTTCCTGTCAGATGCGAGAAACTCCCGGAACCACGGCTCCTGGAGCGGCCGATACGAATAGTCGATCGGCTCGGTGGAATGGACGAACATGTCGCGTCCGCCGTTGAGACTGTAGATATAGATGGAGAACAGCCGATCCTTCATCAGGATATAGTTCATCAGAACGCGATACGTGATGTTCTCGCTCTCGTCATTGCTGTAGTGCAGGAAATCCTGGATCGGATATTCCTCCTGATAGACGAGGGAAGAGTAACGATTCATGCCGTAGCTCGACACGAGGGTGATCTTCTCGATCTCTTTCAGGTATTCGCTGATCCGAATATTCGATTGCTTCGCGATATCCAACAATAGATCGGTATATTTCCTCTCCAGCAGTCGCTGTGACGACACATAGGAGTTGATCGACATCACCGTCACGGGCACGATGATGATGCACGAGAAGATGAAGATGAGCTTCGACGAGATACTGATGAAAGGTCTTCGCTTCCTCATATCATCACCTCATGCTTCGTCATTCGTTACTGCGAATGTCTTCGACATGTCGATGCAACATCATGCTACTAAATGTAACGTCAATCTAATTATGATACATTTTGTGAACTAATGAAAGATAGAAAAAGAACTCCCTGCCACGGAGTCCTCTTGCAAGTGGCCGCCTTTTCTGTTGTCGGATAAGGCTCTTCATCCGCCCGTGTAGCGATATTCATGCCGTCACATGCTTCCTGAATCGCGCATGCCCTTCCATGTGCGTGAGAGTGAACGCATCCGTCTATTTTTTTAATAAATGTCCTCCAGTTCGCTGATGTCGCGGATGACGATCACGTGAGCGCGGCTTTCCTGAACAGGCGCGAACTCCTCGGAAGGGTTCACCCATACGGCATCGATTCCGCATCGGACCGCGCCTTCGATGTCCTGCTTCCATGAGTCGCCAACCATCACCGCCTCTTCGGGTTTCACCTTCATCCTGGAGAGAGCGTGGCGGAAGATGGCAGGATCCGGCTTGCCCTTGCCTTTGCCAAGTTTTGATGAGACGAAGATGGCCTGATCCGAGATCAGAGGGGAGAGGCGATAGCGCTTGACCTTGTGGCGGATGACGCTCTCGCTGCCGTTCGTGATCAATGCGAGTTTGTAGTGTTTTTTGAGTTTTTTGAGCACCAGGAGGTGGTTGCGATCGAAACGTTGCTTGTCGCTCATGATCAGCTGCAGCTCCCGATCGATGCTCGAGATGACTGCGTCGTCTCTTGACAGCGGAAGATTGGCGATGGCACGTTTGATAGCCGCCTTCCGGATCTTTTCATCCACCTCGGCTGCGGATTTCTTCTTGAATTGGCGGATCGCATGGCTGTAGATCTTGCAGGCCTTGTTGATGAGCGATGGCTTGTCATCGGAATCCCAGCGATCCAGATAAGGGGCGAGCGCCTCCCTGAATGCCTGGGCGGCGCTTTTCTTGCGCTTGATCAGCGTGCCGTTCAGGTCGAAGAAAATGACCTTCTTCCTGTTGGTCTTCTGCTCGGACATGATCCTTTTCCTGCCTTTCACTCTCTGTAGTGGGGTATGTAAGCCTGGCGGGGATAGTCCTTCTTCACTCGGAACTGTGTTATCCTCCTTCTCCGATGCCCGCAACCGTGTTGTCCTCCTCCACTGATGTTCGCGACCGTGATAGAGCAGGGAGCTGACCAGGGGATACACGATGATGACGTTGATGCAGATCCTGAGCAGTTGATCTGACCGGTCCGCAGCTGTCTTGTTTCCTCCTTATTAGCCTATGCGCGATCCGCCCGGAAGGTCAGCGGAAGCGGCCATAAAAAAAGATTCCACAAGCATTTTTATATGCGGTTGCGCTATGCTATGATGTGACTAGTGAAGAATTATCGGGACGAGGTGTTCGCATGTCCAAACTGATTATCGTCGACGGCAACAGCATCGCCAATCGCGCCTTCTATGCATTGCCGCTGCTCAGCAATTCCGAGGGCCTGCACACGAATGCGGTGTACGGCGTCACCACGATGCTGCTGAAGCTGATCGAGGAAGAGAAGCCAACGCACTTCCTGTTCGCCTTTGACGCAGGCAAGGTGACGTTCCGCCACGCCGACTATCAGGACTACAAGGGCGGTCGCGCCAAAACTCCGCCTGAGCTGTCGGAGCAATGGCCTCTCATCAAGGATCTGGTCGCAGCCTTCAACATCGCGCAGTTCGAGCTGGAGGGCTACGAAGCCGACGACATCATCGGCACGCTGACGCGGCTGGCGGACGAAGAGAAGATGGACGTGCTGGTCGTGACCGGCGACAAGGATATGCTGCAGCTTGCATCCGACCACGTGAAGATCGCCGTGACCCGCAAGGGCATCAGCGAGATGGAGATACATGACCCAGCCTATATCCAGGAAAAATACGGTCTCAAACCGCACCAGATCATCGATATGAAGGGCCTGATGGGCGACACTTCGGACAACATCCCGGGCGTCCCGGGCGTAGGTGAGAAGACGGCGCTCAAGCTGTTGCATGAGTACGGAAGTGTCGAGAACGTGCTCGAGAACGCAGCGAGCATCAAGGGCAAGCTTGGCGAGAAGCTCATGGCCCATGCGGATGATGCCCGGCTCAGCAAACAGTTGGCCACGATCTATCGGGAGGTGCCGCTCACCCATACCTGGGACGATATGAAATTCGACGGCATGGACGTGGACAAGGTAGCGGGACTGTTCAAGCGGCTGGAGTTCAAATCGCTGCTGGAGAAGCTCGACATCTCTTCCGCAAGAAGCGACGAGCCTGCGCCGGAACTGAATATTCAGGTCGCGGATGCTACCGGCCTGCCGAAGCTGATCGATCATCTTCCCAATGTTCGCGCCATCCACGTGGAGGTGACGGGAGACAATCCGCACCACGGCGATGTGTTGGGCATCGCCTTCGATATGGAGGACGGAGTGACGTTCCTGCCATATGAACTGCTCATCAGCGCAGAAGCGGAACCAATCCGCAGCTGGCTGGCGGATGAGCGCGCCCCCAAGACGATCTACGATGCGCATAAGGTCCAGCTGGCCCTTGCCTGGAGAGGTATTCAGCTGCGAGGGGTCGATTTCGACGTGCATCTGGCCGCGTATGTGCTGGATCCGACGCAGAGCAACCAGAGCATAGGGGATCTGACGCGCCGCTATGGACTGCCGTCGGTGGCGGAGGATGAGGAAATCTTCGGCAAAGGGGCCAAGTTCCATATCCCGGAGCTCGAGGTGTATAGCGCGCATCTGGCAAGAAAGGCCAATGCGATCTGGCGCCTGAAGCAGCCGATGAATGATGAGCTGACGAGCACCGGCATGAGCGAACTGTATTATGATCTGGAGTTGAAGCTGTCAGGCGTCCTGGCGGAGATGGAGCTGACTGGGATCAAGGTCGTCGCCGAGACCCTGGAGCAGTTCGGCAAGGATCTGGATCTCAAGATTCATCAGATCGAACGGGAGATCTACGCCTTGGCCGGCACCGAATTCAATATCGGCTCGCCGAAGCAACTGGGCGAGATCCTGTTCGACAAGTTGGGTCTGCCGGTCATCAAGAAGACGAAGACCGGCTATTCGACGGATGCCGAGGTGCTGGAGCGCCTGGCGCCGTACCATGAGATCGCCGCCAATATCGTCCAATACCGGCAGCTGACGAAGCTGCAGTCCACCTATGTGGAAGGCTTGCTCAAGGAGATCCGACCGGATACCGGCAAGATCCATACGTACTACAGGCAGACGATCGCCGCCACAGGCCGCCTGAGCAGCCAGTATCCGAACCTGCAGAATATTCCGATCCGCCTGGAGGAAGGCCGTCAGATACGCCGGGCCTTTGTTCCTTCGGAGGAGGGCTGGTACATCCTGGCGGCAGACTATTCGCAGATCGAGCTGCGCGTGCTGGCTCATATCTCCCAGGATGAACGATTGATGGAGGCCTTCCATCACGATATGGACATCCACACGAAGACGGCGATGGACGTGTTCGGCGTGCCTGCGGACCGGGTGGATGCCAACATGCGCCGGCAGGCGAAGGCGGTCAACTTCGGCATCGTGTATGGCATCAGTGATTATGGCCTGTCGCAGAATCTGGGCATCACCCGCAAGGAAGCCGCTGCCTTCATCGAGCAATATTTCAGCGTGTTCCGGGGCGTGCGTCGCTACATGGACGAGATCGTGAAGACGGCCAAGCGCGACGGCTATGTATCCACGTTGCTGAACCGCCGTCGCTATCTGCCGGACATCAACGCATCGAACTTCAATCTGCGCTCTTTCGCCGAGCGGACGGCGATGAATACACCGATTCAGGGCACGGCCGCGGACATCATCAAGCTGGCCATGGTCAAGTGCGCGGATCGCCTGAAGCAGGAAGGCTTGAGGAGCCGCATGCTCCTGCAGGTGCATGACGAATTGGTGTTTGAGGTGCCGGAGGATGAGCTGGAGAGGATGAAGGTGCTCGTACCGGAAGTGATGGAGACGGCGATCAAGCTGGATGTGCCTCTGAAGGCGGACGTGAATTACGGCACGGACTGGTACGAAGCGAAGTGAGGCGAGGCTGGGGAGCCTTATGCGGTCAACACGCGGCCAAGCAACTGAGAAGGTGAACGACAGCACAGTTGAGCAGCCTTAGGTGCTTGGCATCTGGCCAAGCAACTGAGGATATGAACGACGGCACGGACTGGTACGAAGCGAAGTGAGGCGAAGCTGGGCAGTCTTATGCGGTCAACACAAGGTCAAACAACTGAGAAGGTGAACGACAGCACAGCTGAGCAGCCTTAGGTGCTTGGCATTTGGCCAAGCAACTGAGGATATGAACGACGGCACGGACTGGTACGATGTTCCGTTACGGTGGGAAGGGGGATCCCCGGAGAGGCCTTCTGTCCCTGAACCCTGCCAAAGAAAACCAACAACCAGAAGGGAGATAGCATCATGCCGGAGTTGCCGGAGGTGGAGACGGTCAAGCGCACTCTGAATGAGCTGATCGTCGGCAAGCAGATCGAACGCGTGCAGGTGAACCTGCCGCGCATCATCAGGAGGCCGGAGGATCCGGCCCTGTTCGCTTCGATGCTCGCCGGGCATACCTTTGAAAGGGTCGAGCGCAGGGGCAAGTTTCTGCGGTTGCTGCTGGATGAGCTCGTGCTGGTGTCTCATCTGCGCATGGAAGGCAGATACGGCGTATATCGTTCCGACGAGCCGGTGGAGAAACACACGCATGTGATCTTCCGGTTCACGGACGGTACCGATCTGCGCTACAAGGATGTTCGCCAATTCGGCACGATGCATCTGTTCCTGCCGGGCGAAGATCTCGCCAGTCCGCCGCTCAGCAAGCTTGGCCTGGAGCCGCTCGACGATTCGTTTACGACGGAGAGCCTGCGCGCCAGGCTTCAGCAGCGTAAGGGCAAGATCAAGTCGCTGCTGCTCAACCAGCTGTATATTGTTGGGATCGGCAATATCTATGCCGACGAAGCGCTGTTTGCCGCGCGCATCCATCCGGAGCGAAGCCCCGACTCGCTGTCGGCCCAGGAATGGCGCAGACTGCATGAAGCGATCGTGAGCGTGCTCAGCGAAGCCGTAAAGCATGGCGGCAGCTCGATCAAGTCATATGTGAACGGCCAGGGTGAGATGGGCATGTTCCAGCAGCAGTTGTCCGCCTATGGTCGCGAAGGTCAGCCTTGCCATCGCTGCGGCAAGGAGTTGCGCAAGATCACGGTAGGGGGACGGGGCACCCACTACTGCCCGAACTGTCAACGGCCCAAAAAACGGACAAACCGCTAGTTGGCATACACGCACCCATCTATGCTTCCCTCATATCATGTTGAGTATCGAGAGGATGAGGGAGGCGGGAAGCATGCTGCAGACAGCTTCCATAGTGTTGCTGGCATTTGCGGTGAGCCTGGACAGTTTCGGCGTCGGTCTGAACTATGGCTTGCGCCAGATCAAGATTCCGAGAATATCGATCGCCATCATCGCTCTGTGCTCCGGTCTGATGATGCTTGTCGCGATGCTGCTCGGCTCCCTGATCATGCCGCTGGTTCCGGAGCAAATTGTGAGATGGACGGGCGGCGCGATCCTGATCTTCATCGGCTTGTGGGCGGTCCTGCAGATGTTGCTCCGTCGCAAGGAGAACGGCGATGACAGGATCGGGGCGACAGCGGTCGGCGATACAGGTGATCGATCGGAAGGCGATTCGGGAACAGCACAGGGCCCCATCACAACCGATTCCCGCGTTGTCCAAGACTTTCCCGCATGCGACCCGAAGCGGGTATGGAGAGTGGAGCTGAGATCGCTGGGGATCGTCATTGAAATCCTGCGCACTCCTTCCAGCGCGGATATGGACCGGTCGGGCACGATCTCGCCCGGAGAAGCTGCTCTGCTCGGCACAGCGCTCTCGCTGGATGCTTTCGGCGCCGGCATCGGCGCTGCGTTCATCGGAATGTCGCCGTGGTTCACGTCGGGCGTCATCGCCATCTTCTGCGCGATCTTCCTGAGGCTCGGCATCGGAGTGGGCACAGCCGCTGCGGGTATATCGTGGGTAAGGAGACTCACCCTGCTCCCTGGCTTCATCCTGATCGCGCTCGGTTTGGCCAAAATCCTGCAAATCTGAATCATCCTGAGCGACGACATGATCTGTTTGAGCCTCATGAGCAGGCACATACGTTCCAACAACCCGTTCAACAACGGACTTATCTGATGGATAGATAGAGGTGTACGTGATGAATATCGGTCTGACAGGTGGAATCGCGAGCGGCAAGAGCACCGTGTCCCGGATGCTGCGTGAGCGCGGCACCCTGATCGTCGATGCGGATCAGATTTCCCGGGAAATCGTCATGCCAGGCAGTCCCGTTCTGCAGAAGATTGCCGACGAATTCGGCCAGGAGGTGCTGCTTGAGAGCGGCGAATTGAACCGCAAGAAACTGGGCTCCATCATTTTCAGCGATGAGGAGAAGAGACTGAAGCTCAACGCGATCATGCATCCCCCGATCCGTGCGGAGATGCTGAGGCGCATCCGGCAATATGAAGCGGAATATCCGGACAAGCTGATCGTGGCTGACATTCCGCTGTTATATGAATCCAACCTGCAACATATGTTTTCAGAAGTGATGGTTGTATACGTGCCGCTTCCCGTACAGATCGCCAGGCTCATGGAACGCGACGGTCTGACGGAGAGCCAGGCGCTCGAACGCATACGTTCCCAGATGCCGCTGGAGGACAAGCGTCGGCTCGCTGATGTGGTGATCGACAACAGCGGCAGTCTGGAGGAAACGGCGAAGCAACTGGATCAATACTTGGAACGAAAGGGTTTATGATGGCTGTCCTCCGAAAATCGCGCGTGTACGCGCTCGTTCTGATGGTTCTGCTGGTATTGTGGTATTGGAATGCGGACTTCATCGGCAGGCTGATCTATCCGGTGCATTACAAGGAAGAAATCATGCACAGCGCGGGTCTGTACCTGGTCGATCCCTTCGTGATCACGGCGATCATCCGCGTGGAGAGCAACTTCCGGACGGATCTTGTGTCGTCCAAGGGAGCAACCGGCATCATGCAGCTGATGCCTGAGACAGCGCGATGGATAGCCGAGCAAAGTCCCGAGTTCTCCGAGGCCTCGGCGCATATCCTGGACACTCCTACGATCAACATTCGCATGGGGACCTGGTATCTTCGCTATCTCTATGATTATTTCAACCCATTCTTCGAGAAGTCGGGGCTCGATCAGGAGGCGGACCGCCTGGCGATCGTCGCCGCATCCTACAACGCCGGACAAGGCACCGTGCAGGAGTGGCTCGCAACGGGCAAGTGGGACGGCCGGCTCGATACAAGCGAGCAGATCCCGTACAAGGAGACCAGGCATTATGTGCAAAGAGTCCATTACTATTACAAGAAATACAAAAACCTGTATAATGAACTTGCCGGCACACCATAGAAAACTTGCCTTACGCCGGCGGCCTGATCGCTTGATCAAACAAAAGACAAAAGGCCGGACAGCCTAAGCTGCCCAGCCCCCATATAAGTCATCATTATTTAAATTGACCTGCCAGTTGTTGCTCAGCGATCTGAACAAGACGACGAGTAATGTGGCCCCCGATAGCACCTGCGTCGCGAGTTGCCATGTTACCCATATAGCCGTCTTGCGGTATCTGGATACCCAGCTCTTGCGCGACTTCGTATTTCAGTTGGTCTAGTGCAGCTGTAGCTTGTGGTACAACCAGTACATTGCTGCTGCGAGATTGTCCTTGAGCCATTGTTGTTCACCTCCTTGTCGAGTGTAGTCCTATTATGTAGCGGGTTCATGTCCTGTATTCAGGAAATGTGTGGATGGATGGAGGGAGATTATGAAGTGTCCGTATTGTGATCATTCCAGCACCAAGGTGCTCGATTCGAGACCGGCCAACGATAACAAATCGATACGCAGACGAAGAGAATGCGAGCAGTGCCAGAAGAGATTCACCACATTCGAGATGGTGGAGGAAACCCCGCTCATCGTCATCAAGAAGGACGGCAGCAGGGAGGAATTCAGCCGTGACAAGATGCTGCGCGGGCTGCTCAGGGCTTGTGAGAAACGCCCCGTGTCTGTCGAACGGCTGGAGAGGATCGTATCGGAGGTTGAACAGAAGCTGCGCAATACCGCCAGCACAGAGATCGACAGCCGGGAGATCGGCGAGCTGGTCATGGAGCAGCTGTACCCGGTCGATGAGGTGGCTTATGTACGTTTTGCTTCTGTGTATCGGCAGTTCAAGGACATCAATATGTTCATGAAGGAGCTCTCGGCCTTGTTGTCGAGGAGCCATCATCCGAAGACATCCGCTCAGGAAGAGCAGGATGATGCCTGAATTACGAGTTAGTGTGTCCAGGAAACGCCATTGACATGCATGCCAAACGGGGAAGTTCAGCAAACGTCCAGCTTGCTGAACTTCCCCGTTTATGACTCAGGATTTGGTTGAAGCTTACACCTCAAGCGGCAACTGCCAGTTGATCTCACCCCGGCCTTGCGCTTGCAGGAAGCGATTCGCTGCCGAGAACGGCCTGCTGCCGAAGAAGCCTCGGTGTGCGGAGAGCGGGCTGGGATGGGGAGAACGGATGATATGATGACGTTTGTCTGTGATCAGCTCGGTCTTCTTCTGCGCATGGCTTCCCCAGAGGATGAAAACTACGGGCTCTTCCTTCGCATTGAGCGCGCGGATCACGCTGTCCGTGAAGATCTCCCAACCGATGTTCCGATGCGAGTTCGGCGTATTGGCACGGACGGTTAACACGGTGTTGAGCAGCAGCACGCCCTGCTCGGCCCAGCTGACGAGGTAGCCGTGATTCGGTATCCGGCACCCCAGATCGTCGTGCAGTTCCTTGAAGATGTTCTGCAGCGATGGCGGCGGCGCGACTCCCGGCTTGACGGAGAAGCTCAGTCCATGCGCCTGCCCCGGACCATGATACGGGTCCTGCCCCAGGATGACCACCTTGACATTGGCATATGGCGTATAGTGCAGCGCGTTAAAAATATCGTACATATCCGGATAGACGGTTGTGTGTCGGTATTCCTCGATGAGGAATGCGCGCAGCTTCTTGTAGTAGGGTTGCTCGAATTGATCTCCGACGATGTCGGCCCAGTCATTTTTCAGGATGCCCATACAGATCCTCTCCTCCATACTCCATTATGTGAAGGTTTGACCAGGTTGTCCAGTATGCAAAAAGAAGCCGCGATGTCTGAATCGGGCATGATATGAGCAGGATCACTCTGCGCACCCCAGGATGGAGGGCAGCCGATGAACGCGAACCGTACAGACAATCGCCAATGGGACGAACGCATCATCCAGGGCATCGGGGAGATGAGCCAGGAGGAATTCCTGGCCGTCGTTGATGAGCTGCATCCGTATGACCTGGCGAACATCTATGGCCATCTCGATGATGAGCGTCGCGCGCTGTTCGTGTCCCTGCTGCCGATCGAACAGGTGACAGACCTCGTGGAGGAGCTCGAGCGGAAGCTGCAGATCGATGTTCTGACCAAGCTCGGTGCCGACAAGCTGGCGCAGGTGATGGATCTGATGGACAACGACGACCTGGCCAGCCTGCTGGAGGAAGTCGACGACGAGCGCCGGACGGAACTGCTGGCGAGGATGGGGCCCAGTGAGTCGTACGCCGTGCGCCGCCTGATGCAATATCCGCCAGAGACCGCCGGCCGCATCATGACGGATCGGTATGTATGGCTGCCGCAGCACTATACCGTGGAGGACGTGATGGCGAAGCTGCGGGAGTATGCGGCGATCGCGGAGACGATCAACTACCTGTACGTGATCGATGACCGGCGCCGGCTGATCGGTGTCCTCTCCTATCGCGATCTGATCCTGGCGGAGCCGGGGGAGAGGATCGTGAATATCATGCATGAGCGGGTCATCTTCGTCCATGCGGATGCGGACCAGGAGGAAGCGGCGCGGATGATCGAACGGTACAACTTCCTTGCCCTGCCGGTGGTGGATCATGATCAGCGCCTCGTCGGCATCATCACGGTCGATGACATCCTCGATGTCGTCATCCGGGAAGCGACGGAGGATATCGAGCGGCTGTCCGCTTCTGGCAAGGCGATCGACTTCAACACGCGAGCGCCGGTGGCAGCCATGCGCCGCTTGCCCTGGCTTGTCCTGCTCCTGCTCATCGGCATTGTATCGGGCTCGATCATCAGCGGTTTTGAGGATACCCTGGCGAGCGTGGTCGCCCTGGCCTTTTTCATGCCGATGATCGCCGGGATGACCGGCAACACCGGCACGCAATCGCTGGCGGTCGTGGTGCGCGGGCTGACCGTGCGCGATATCGACGCCGGCACGGTACAGCGCCTCGTCATCCGCGAGCTGCTGGTCGGCATCCTGCTGGGCCTCGTCTGCGGCGTCCTCATCGCGATCATCGCCTATGTGTGGCAGGGCAATCTGATGCTCGGCCTGGTCGTCGGCTGCTCGCTGTCGATCACGCTCGTCTTCGGCACGCTCACCGGCACGGTCGTGCCGATCGTGCTGTACAGGCTGAACATCGACCCGGCGATCGCCTCCGGCCCGCTGATCACGACGCTGAATGACATACTGTCGCTGCTGATCTACTTCGGCATCGCCACAGCGTTCCTGGCGTATCTGACCTGAGCGGACGGGGGGCGATGCTGGCGGGATGTCAGCTCCTCGTCTCCAGACAGGTTTAATTAGAAAAAATTACCATCGAAAAATATGACAACTCCCATCTTGCCTTCTGCCCGACGATGATATATAATCGGTAATGTTCGCAACAGAATCAAGCAATAAGCTATCTCGTGGGCTCGTAGCGCAGTGGGAGCGCATCACACTGGCAGTGTGGGGGTCGTGGGTTCAAATCCCATCGAGTCCACCATCTTACAACACCAACAAACGCCTGATAAGGGCGTTTTTTTTGTTGGTTGTGTTGGAACGTCCGTGCGTTATTGGGTGATTGGGCTCGATTTTTCTGACTGAGTTGATTCCATAACAAATCCACGTTCCGTTCGCGTCAGGTCATCCGTGTCATAGGCAACAACCGATTGTATTTGACCAGCATACCGCGCTGTCTGGCGAATAATATCAGGTTCACGCAAGCATTCTAAGGACGAGTTGACCGTGCGATCCGGGAATTGCCCGTGACAAACGAATTCTTTTCGTATTTTGACACTGAACATGTTGACAAAACTGACCAAACCATCTATGATATGATCTATATCCGACTAAAGAGGTCGGGATTGGTAGATATATACAATTTGGGGAGGAACATCAAATGAAGAAGAGAACGCTTTGGTTTCTGGGGGTTATGCTGAGTCTCGCGTTGATCGTGACCGCTTGCGGCGGCAACAGCAACGGGCAGTCGAACTCGTCCGGGAATAGCAAGACAGGCGGCAATGAATCGTCGGGAGAAGCCGCAGCCGAATATCGCGATACGATCAACATTGCTGTAACGGCTCAGCCGCCAACGCTTGATTCGGCGATGACGGTGTCCCAGGTTGCGCTCAATACGGCGCTCTACATCTTCGAACAGCTCTACACGTTGAACGCCGACTATGAGCCGGTCCCGATGCTGGCCGAGTCCGTGGACATCAGCGATGACGGGCTGACCTACACGTTCAGGCTGAGACAGGGCGTGAAGTTCCACAACGGCAAGGAGATGACGGCCGAGGACGTCGTGGCTTCGATGAACCGCTGGCTCGTCACTTCGTCCCGCGCCAAGTCGCTGCTGAGCGGCTCGAACTTCGAAGAAGTGGATCCTTATACGGTCAAGCTGACCTTGCAACAGCCGGCTTCCGACGTGCTGATCCTGATGGCGACCAGAGCCAACTTCCCGGCGATCATGCCGAAGGAAATCATCGAGGCAGCAGGACCGGAAGGGGTAACCGAGTATATCGGCACCGGTCCGTACAAGTTCGAGGAGTGGAAGCAGGACCAATACATCCATCTGGTTCGTTACGAGGACTATCAACCGGTTGACTCCGCGCCGAGCGGCTTCTCCGGCCGCAAGGAAGCGCCGACGGAGCATATCTACTTCCACTTCGTCACGGATCACTCGACGCGCATCGCCGGCGCCAAGACAGGTCTGTACGACATCGTGGCGGATATTCCGATCGAAAACTACGATGAGCTGGCTGCCGAGCCGGGCATCAAGCTGGAGACCTTCGCAGGCGGCACGCTGACCGCATTCCTGAACACCGCGGACGGCGTGTTCGCGAACAACGTCAAGCTGCGTCATGCCGTGCTTGCTGCGCTGAACAACGATGAGATCATGCTGGCCAGCTTCGCCAAGCCAGAGCTGTACACGCTTGACCCGGGCTACATGAACCTGAATCAGACGCAGTGGGCCACGGATGCGGGCGCGGAATACTACAACCAGGCCAATGTGGAGAAAGCGAAGCAGCTGCTGAGCGAAGCGGGATACAACGGTGAAGAGATCACGCTGCTGACGACGAAGGACTACAATGAAATGTACACCGCCACGCTCGTCATCCAGGAGCAGCTTCGTCAGATCGGCATGAATGTGAAGGTGGACAACTACGACTTCCCGACCTTCCTCGAGACGAAGAACGACCGCAGCAAGTGGGATCTGTTCGTGGCCAGCACCGGCTATCAGCTGACGCCGCCGCAGTTGCTGGCGGTAACGCCGGACTGGGCAGGCCTGAACGATCAGAAGGTGAAGGACTCGCTGGTGGCGATCCGATCGGCTTCCTCCTCTGAAGAAGCGGCGAAGGTGTGGGAGGAACTGCAGGGCTATCTGTATGAGATCGGCTCCTCGACCGTCATCGGCCACTACAATTCGCTGGTTGCCGTATCCACCAAGATCGAGGGATATGAGCAATTTGAAGCGCCGGTTGCCTGGAACGCGAAGATTCGCAAATAATTGAACGTTAAGACTTAAGGAGGGTGTCTCGACAGAGCACCCTGCTTATGTTATTTATAAAGAATATCATATTGAAGTATGAGCAATGGGGGATTCCTGTGGCTGCTTATCTGGTCAAACGAATATTATCGCTGATCCCCGTGCTGTTCGTCGTGACCATCGTCATCTTCATGATCATGCACCTGACGCCTGGCGATCCGGCGTCATCGATCCTGGGTCTGGAAGCCTCCCAGGAGGAGATCGATGCGCTGAATGAGCAGCTCGGCCTCAATCGTCCGATCCTGGAGCAGTACATCAGCTGGGTCGGAGGCTTGCTGCGGGGAGATCTGGGCGATTCGATCTTCATGCGGCAACCGGTGGGACAAGCGATCGCCGAACATATCGGGCCAACGCTGTCGCTGGCCATCCTGGCGCAGCTGATCGCCGTGATCCTGGCGATTCCCTTCGGCATGCTCGCCGCTTACAAGCGGGGCAAGCTGACGGATTATTCGCTGATGGCCCTCTCTCTCGTGGGCATGGCGGTGCCGAGCTTCCTGCTCGGGATGCTGTTGATGCTGCTGATCGGCGTGGAGCTCAGATGGCTGCCGATCGCCGGCTACAAGCCGCTGAGCAGCGGGCTGTGGGAGCATCTGAAGTTTCTGATCCTGCCGGGCTTGTCGCTGGGCACGATCCAGGCTGCCCTGATCACGCGCATGACCCGCGCGGCGATGCTGGAGACGATGAGCCACAACTACATCAAGACCGCGCGTTCAAAAGGGCTGAACGAATTCCGCGTCATGCTCGGACACGTGTTCCGCAATTCCCTGATGCCGGTGCTGACCGTGCTTGGCCAATCGTTCGGGACGCTCGTGACGGGCGCGGTTGTCGTGGAATCGATTTTTAATATACCTGGCCTCGGGCAGCTCATCATCAATTCGATCGAGCGGCGTGATTATGCGGTAATCCAGGGCGTGGTGCTGATCATCACGATCATCTATGTGGGCATCAACCTGGTGGTGGACCTGCTGTACGGAGCTGTCGACCCCAGAGTCAGACTGGGGCGCCGTTAATGCGTGTTAGGGGAGTACGACCATGACTGTTCAACAACCGACTGATCTTGCGACGATCAGGAAACAAATGCTGGGAGAGCAGCGGAAGCTGCGCCTCCTGCGGTTAAAATCGAATTATGGCCTGCTGATCGGTGCCGGCATCTTCCTGCTGCTCGTTCTGATCGCGCTGATCGGCCCGCTGTTTGCGCCCTATGATCCGGCGGAGATGAAGGTCGTGGATCGGCTGAAGGCGCCGAGCCCGGAGCATTGGTTCGGCACGGATGAATTTGGCCGCGACCTGCTCACACGGATCATCTACGGCGCGCGGGTGTCGATCGGCGTAGGTCTGCTCGTCTCGCTGCTGTCCTCGCTGCTCGGTCTGGTGATCGGGCTGTATGCGAGCTATTATCGCGCGCTCGACCATATCCTGATGCGTATCTGCGACGGGCTGTACGCGATCCCCGGCGTGCTGCTGGCGATCGCGCTGATGGCGGCGCTTGGCGCGTCCGTGACCAACGTCGTGATCGCCCTGACGATCGTATCCACGCCAAGTGTGGCCCGCATCGTCAGGTCGGCCGCGCTGTCCGTGCGCAATCTGACGTATATCGAAGCCATGGTCGTGCAGGGGGCGAGCAGCTCGCGCATCATATGGAAGCATATCATGCCGGGCACGCTGTCGCCGCTCCTGGTACAGGCCAGCTTCGTGTTCGCGGAGGCGATCATCTCGGAAGCGGCGCTGAGCTTCCTCGGCGTTGGCATTCCGGCTCCTGATCCGAGCTGGGGCAACATCCTGCAAGCGGGCAAGCTCGTCATCTCCAAGGCCTGGTGGATGATCGTCTGCCCGGGAGCGATGATCGTCCTGTCCGTGCTGAGCCTGAACCTGCTTGGCGACGGACTGCGTGACTATATGGACCCGCGGATTGCCGGCAAAGGCAGAAAAACGTGAACATGAAACGGGGGTGGAGAGATCGTGGGTGGACAGAAGGATCAGCCTCTGTTGGAGCTACAGGACTTTAAAGTGCATTTTCATACACCGAGGGGAAGAGTAACGGCCGTTGACGGCGTCAACATGACGATCCGCGAAGGCGAGATCGTCGGCATCGTCGGCGAGTCCGGCAGCGGCAAGAGCGTGATGAGCCAGTCGATCGTCCGCCTGCTGGAGCCTTCGAGCTCGATCGAATACGAGGGCGCCGTGCTGCTGGAGGGACGCAATCTGCTCGAGCTGCCTCTGTCGAAGCTTCGCGCCATTCGCGGCAATGAGATCTCCGTCGTCTTCCAGGATCCGCTCACGTCGCTGAACCCGGTTCATACGATCGGCGACCAGATCGAGGAGGTGCTGCGCCTGCACCAGAAGCTGTCGCGCAAGGAGGCGAGAGAGCGGGCGATCGAGCTGCTAAGGCTCACCGGCATTCCTTCGCCGGAAGCTCGCGTGCACGATTATCCGCATCAGCTGTCGGGCGGCATGCAGCAGCGGGTGATGATCGCGATCGCCCTCGCCTGCCAGCCGAAGCTGCTGATCGCCGACGAGCCGACGACCGCGCTGGACGTGACGATCCAGGCGCAGATCCTCGATCTGCTCGTGCAGCTGAATGAAACGATGGGCATGGCGATCATGTTCATCACGCATGATCTGGGCATCGTCGCCGATATCTGCGACTCCGTGAAGGTGATGTATCTCGGCCAGATCGTCGAGGAAGCGAGAACGGACGAGCTGTTCCGGCAGCCGCGCCACCCGTACACACAGGGGCTGCTGCAATCGATCCCGCGGCTCGACACCAACCGGGATGAGCTGCTGCATGTGATCCAGGGGACGGTGCCGTCGCTGCATGATGTTCCGTTGGGTTGCCGTTTCAGCACGCGCTGCCCATATGCGGAGGAACGCTGCCGGGAGATGGCGCAGCCGATGGAGGACATCGGCGAAGGACATACCGTCAGATGCTGGAAGCATCGCGAGATCAGCGAGATGTCCGGCGTTGCAGGAAGGGGGCATGGCGATGACGGAGAAGGATAAGCAGCATGGACGTGAGCCGCTGCTGGAGCTTGTGAACGTGAGCCGCCTGTTCCCCGCCCAGCGCACGCTGAACACGCTGTGGAAGCGCCCCATGGTAACGGCGGTGAAGGACGTGTCCCTGCGGCTGTACGAGGGGGAGACCTACGGGCTCGTCGGCGAGTCCGGCTCGGGCAAGAGCACGACCGGCCGCATGATCGTCGGCCTGTCGAAGCCTTCGACAGGCGAGGTTCGCTACCGGGGAACCGATCTGTACAAGCTGTCCGGAGAGCAGCACCGGTCGATGCGCCGGAAGATCCAGTTTGTCTTCCAGGACCCGTACTCCTCGCTTAATCCGAAGAAGCGGATCGGCGACATCCTGGAGGAGCCTCTGATCATCCATCGCATGGGGAGCAGCGAAGAGCGGCGGGAGGAAGTGTTCCGCATGCTGGATGCGGTGGGACTCAGGCCGGAGCATTATTTCCGCTATCCGCATGAACTGTCCGGAGGGCAGGCGCAGCGGATCGGGATCGCCCGCGCCCTGATCCTGAAGCCGGACATCATCGTCTGCGACGAGCCGGTGTCGGCGCTGGACGTGTCGATCCAGTCGCAGATCCTGAACCTGTTCAAGAAGCTGCAGCGGGAGATGAAGCTGACGATGCTGTTCATCAGCCATGATATGAGCGTCGTCCGCTACATCTCCGATCGCATCGGCGTCATGTACCTCGGCAAGATCGTCGAGGAAGCGCCGACGGATGAGCTGTTCGCGCACGCGAAGCATCCCTATACGCAGGCGCTGCTCTCGTCCGTTCCGGACTATACGCGGGAGAAGCGAAGGGAGCGAATCGTGCTGCGCGGCGAGTTGCCGTCGCCGCTGAATCCGCCATCCGGCTGTGTGTTCCATACGCGCTGTCCATACGCATGGGAGCGATGCAAGCTGGAGGTGCCCAGGCTGCAGACGGCAGGAACCCATCATCTGGCCGCATGCCATCTCCTGGATGAGGAGCGGGGAAGAGAGCATTGACCCTCAGGCGGGGATCATCAGACAAACAATGAGGAGGACCATCCTATGACAAACGTGAAGACGATCGACGGACAGATGCAGATCATCAACGAGGCCGGGATCCAGGTCAAGGGCAGCAGGACGCCGAACAGCGAAGGTCTGTCGCCGCGGGAGCTGCTGGAGGCATCGGTGGCGCTGTGCGTGACGATCACGATCCAGAAGGTGCTGGAGCGGGATCAGATCGAGTATGACCCGACGCAGCTGGAGGTGGACGTGGTGGCGACCAAGGAGGCCGATCCGCAGGCGAACCAGTTCTCCCATCTGCATGTGAAGGTGAGGCTGCCTGACTCCCTGGATGAGGCGTATCGCAGGAAGCTCATCACCATCGCGGAGCGCGGCTGCACGATCGGCAACACGCTGAAGAGTGGCGCCGTGATCCTGACGGAACAGGTGTGAACAAGCTACAACCGAATGATGCAGCCAAGCATAAGCCGCTTCGATACCTGTCAGGATTGAAGCGGCTTTCCTGTATACCCGACAGGCTGGATGGATGGAGCCATCGGTAAACTTTGGCAGACGATGAAGATTCGGGCGCTCCCGGCTCAGATGGAGCCAGTGCTGGCTTCTGAGGATCCCGCCGGATGGGAATTTTGTCACAGTAGAAGGCGTCAAGCTGCACTATATCAGCAAAGGGAGCGGGCAACCGATCGTGTTTCTCCATGGCGGTGTGCTTCATGCGCACGATTTCGATGAAGTGATCGAACCGGGAGGACGTGCTGGCCTTTGTGCCAGCTGCGACAGAAATGATGCACAGATATCGTGAGGTCACAGTGCCGCTGATCATCGTCGTTGGAGATCTGGATCCATTCACGACGAAGGAACACAGCTATCGCTTGCATCGAGAGGTGCCGGGATCCACGCTTGTCGTCCTGGAGCAGGCCGGGCATATGATCCCGCACCTTCATCCGGAGGCCGTTGAGCAGGCCATTCACTACCTGGAGAAACAGGGTGGCTGATAATGTCGATGCCAGTGCGAGCAGCACCGGAAGCTCACACTGGCATCGACAGGGCGAAGAGCGAAGCAAGCCGCATCTGCTCACTTGCTCACACAAATCCGTAAATATTCGACTGTCCTCCGTCGATCGCGATGATCTGCCCGTTCACGTAGCTGCAATCCTCCGAGAGCAGGAACACGACGACCTTCGCCACTTCCTCCGGCAGTCCCAGCCGCTTCGTCGGATTGCCCTGGGCGAATTCCATCTCCGCCTTCTTCGGGTCCTCCGGATTCACCTGCTTGAACGAGCCGGCGACCATCGGCGTCAGGATGGCCCCGGGGGCGATGGCGTTGGTGACGATGCCCTCCCGGGCAAATTCCAGCGCCGCATTCTTGGTCATGCCGGCTACGGCGTGTTTGCTGGCGACGTACGGCACCTGGTTCAGCACGCCGCGAATGCCGCCGACCGAGGCTGTGTTGACGATCCGCCCGTATCGCTGCTTCCGCATGACCGGGATCACATAGCGCAACCCGTAATAGACGCCGAACAGGTTGATGTCGATGACCTTCTTGAAGACGCCCACGTCATAGTCGGGGATCAGCGCCTGCCTGCCTTCAATCCCTGCGTTGTTGTAGAACCCGTCGATGCGGTTGAACTGCCTGACCGTCTCGTCCACGTATCGGCGCACTTCGTCTTCCTTGGACACATCGGCCACGATGGTCAGGATCTCCGTGCCGGGATATTTGGCGGCGATCTCCTGCTTCGACTGCTCCAGGGCGTCGGCATTCAGATCGACCAGCGACAGCTTCGCCCCTTCCTTGGCTGCTTCCATCGCCGTGGCCTGACCAAGCCCCATGGCAGCGCCGGTGATGACGATGACCTTGTTCTCCAGACGTTTGCTCAATTCACACACATCCTTGCCGCTAGAATTTTACAACAACAGGGTGTGCGTCATTCGGTTTATTTATTCATCTGAATCCGCAATCCGGCGAAGCGGCCGCTCGCAAGGTGCTGGAGGTGCTCGGCATTCCCGCAGCCTCGGCATGATCCGCCCATGCGAAACGGCCCTGTCCCATGGACAGGGCCGCGTGTGTGGCGTTGATGGTTGCTGTTCATATCCTCGATCCGATCAACCCGGATAGGGCCGTTGGTGTGGCGTACAGGTCAATAAAAGAGCGATTCCGCATCGTGGGTGATCAGCTCGGATCGGCTGAAGTCACTGCTGAAATACAGGTCGAAGCAACCTTCGTCGTAGTCCTTGGCGATGTACATGCCTTTCTCCGTCACGACATAGGTGTACACATCTTCGTCGATCTTCTTCGGATCACCGCCCCTTGAGGAAATGTACAGATCGCCGCTCTCGTCTCGGTAATCCGCCATGAAGAGGAACTGCTCGCCGTCCGGTGTCAGGTTGATCGGGTAACTTGCATCCATCATCAGGAGCTTAGGTTCATCGCTTCCCTTGACGACGTACAGATCGTTGTTGAAATCGAGATAGTAGATGAGCTTGCCATCGCCCGCCGTCTGGAAGCTCATGACATCCCGCGAGATGATCTCGGCTTCTTTCCCTGGATCCTTCAGGGATCTGCGGATGAGGCGTTCACGATCATCGACGTATACGACGGTGCTGCCGTCAGGGGTCACATAGGAGTTCCAGGCCTCGCTGACGAGCGTCTCGCTGTTGCCCGATCGGTCGATGGACACGATGTCTCCATGTTCATTGTGGAACAGCAAGCTGGTCAGATCGCTGACGGCGAACACGCGGAAGCTGTCCTTCCACCATGCGTACTCGGGCAGCGCCCAGGACCTGGATGCAAGCTCATATGCGGCAAAAATGATCTCGGATCTGGCCACGGGGATGCTCTCTGCGGCATCGATGCTGAGATAGGATCTGCCGTCTTCGGAGATGATCACCTGCGAATAGTTCCTGTTGAACAGCAGGGTCAGGTCCGCTAGGGCCACGTTGGATCTGAGCCGGATTCGTTTTTTCCCCTTTTGTACATAGAGGTGTCCGACTTCGTCGCTGTCTTGGCCGAACCTGGCATCCTCGTCGAATTCCATATAGTAGATATAATTGGCATCGTCAGAGACGGCAAGCGGGAGGATATAGTCTCCCAGCTTCTCCGGATCCTTGTTGCCGATCTTCACGTAAGCGTTCAGCTCTTCGAGATTCTTCATGTATACACGGCACGCCGATCGGGTATACGTCATTGACGCCGTTTATCGTGGTCAGCGATGCGAAGCGGGCCATCGGGTTCTACGAGAAGGTGTTCGGCGCGAAGCTGAAGAGTTTGACGGAGATGGAATTTGACGGAGTCAGGCGGATCGTCCATGCGGATCTGGACTTCGGTCATGGCTATCTGCAGCTCGGATCGGCGAATCCCCATTATCGGCTGGTGCTGCCTCCGGGGAATGGGGAGGCTTGCTATTCCCTGGGGATCTACGTGCCGGATGTGGATCATACCTTTGCGCTGGCGATCGAGCATGGAGCTCAGGTTCGCGAGCAGCCGGCGAACTTCGTATCCGGAGACCGCTATGCGAGCATCCTGGATCCGGTAGGCGTCCGCTGGTCGATCATGTCGCGGGTGGAGGATCTGTCGGAGGAGGAAAGCTTCCGCAGGGTGGACGAATGGAGCAAGAACCTGAACTGATCGCAAGGGGGTAGCGAGGCCGCGGCAGGGGACAAGGGCAGCGGAGACGGTAAAGGCCGTGATCATCTTCGTTGTTGCCTGAAGCCAGAAGAGACGCCAATGCATCGTCAGTGTGTGAAGCAACAATCCATTGAATCACAGCCATCGGGATGAGGTTGGGACAGATGCGTATGCGACAAGCGCTCATATCGGGTGCGGATCGGCATCGGTTATCCCGACCTTTGGTCTTTATGACTATAGTAAGCCATCAGGCATTTGCGGGCAGCGACGCGGCGAATAATGTCCTGCTTCTGCTCCTGGGGGCACGCGTAAAAGTCCGGGTTGCGAGCGAGCTCCAGCAGAGCGAGCTTGGCGGTCTCCAGAGCCAGCTTCTCGTTCTGCAGCAGATAATGGCAAACGCGATAACACAGATGCTCGGAATCTCTGAGCATCCGCAAGCGCTGATCCATCAACAGATACCCCCTTCCATTCCTCGCTTCCTTCATCCAGTATAGCTGGCAAATATAAAGAAATTATTAACCGCTCATAAAGGATATCTTAAGAATAAATCGCAAAAAAATTTTTCTGTCCATGTCGAACGCAAGTGGCCGGAATTACGGGAAAACGCAGATGGGACGCGGGTTTGGCGTAATGTTGAGGGGGTGAAGGTTGGTAAAATTTAAAGTTGACAGATGGATCCGAGGCGAGTAAAATAATCAATGTTGCTTCGGTAAACGAACTGCTGAAGCAAGTGGATATGGGCTCTTAGCTCAGTTGGTAGAGCAGGTGACTCTTAATCATCTGGTCCAGGGTTCGAGTCCCTGAGAGCCCACCATTACATAAATCACGATACCTTATGTCGGCTTCGACATAAGGTTTTTTATTTACTTGCTCCGTCCAGGGACGTTGCCGACGTTGCCTGCTGAAGCAGAGCGACTGCAACCTGCCGATGACCGATACTGGTCAAATAAATGTACTGAAAATTGCAATCAACGGTGGTATAATGTCTCAAACGCAACGGACGATCTCAATTGACAAGAAGTGATGATTCTTATGAAGCCCTTGTTGCACAAATGGAAGATGGGAGCCATTCGCCTGCTGGACCGTTCGCTGTCAGGCAATATGTTCGACTACAAGCAGATCATCGCGATCATCCTGCCGGTGCTGGCGGATCAGGCTTTCCTCATCCTCATCAGCCTGTTCAATACGGCGATGATCAGCTCCTCCGGCGTGGCGGCGGTCAGTGCCGTCAGCATGGTGGATTCGCTCATCATTTTTATCGCCAATGTGTTTATCGCCCTGGCTACCGGCGGCACGGTCATCGTCTCCCAATACAAGGGCAGCGGAAGAGGGGAGATGGTCACCCGGGCGGCCTCGCAGGCACTTTCCACGGTGACGGTCGCATCGCTCGGCATCGCCGCGCTCGTGCTCGCGTTCCATGATCCGATGCTTCAGCTGCTGTTTGGCCGGGCGGACGCGGACGTGCTGCATAACGCGCGCATCTACCTCATCGGCCAATGCATCACCTTTCCGCTCCTGGGCCTGTATTCGGCGATCACCGGCGTGCTTCGCGGCATCGCCGAGACGCGGGTGTGCCTCATCCTGTCCCTCATCATGAATCTTACCTATCTCGGCCTGAACGTTCTGTTCATCGTTGGTCTGGATATGGGGGTCATGGGTCTGGTGATCTCGCTCATCCTGGCCAAGGTGATCGGCGCCACAGCCGCAACGGTATATATATTGAGATATTGCCCGAAGCTGCATTTCCGCATTCGTGATGTGCTGCATGTCGATATGGCGATCGTGAAGAAGATCCTGTTCGTCGGTCTGCCGTTCGCGGCGGAGCAGATGTTCTTCAACGGCGGCAAGCTGCTGACGCAGACGTACATCGTCCAGTTCGGCACCCTGGCGATCACCGCCAATGCCATAGGCGGATCGATCTCGATGGTGTCGCAGATCGGCGGCGGGGCGCTCAGCATCGCGATCGTCACGGTGGTCGGGCAGAGCATCGGCCGCGGCGATGTCCAGGATGCCCGAAGGTACGTGAGGGCTTTCCTCGGCCTCTCCACACTGTCGTTCATCGTCGCGATCATCCTGATCCTGCCTCTGTTCCCGTTGCTCATGGATCTGTTCTCGCCGCCGGATGAGATCGTGCCGCTGATCTTCCGGCTGACGCTCCTGATCCTGCTGGCCCAGCCGCTGTTCTGGTCGATCAGCTTCATCATGCCGTCCGCCCTGCGCGCTGCCGGGGATTCCCGGTTCACCTCGATCACCTCGATGCTGACGATGTGGCTGCTGCGCGTCATCCTCGGCTATGTGCTTGGTGTTACGCTCGGTTTTGGCGTTTTCGGCGTATGGGTGGCGATGATCACCGAATGGCTGGTCAGAGGTGTCATCTTTACAATCCGCTTCCGGGGTGACAAGTGGTATCGGCATAAATTGGTCTGAGATGGCAGACAGGAGCAAGCAACACAGACCGCGACGGGTCGACCTCCCGCCGTAACGAAACGAAGATCTGATATTTGTAAGAATCGGACCAGGTGCTTGCAGCTAACGGTTTCAACATAAGGTATAATCAACGATACAATGGAAGAAAAAGGAGTGTCCACCGCAAATGAGGAAACGCACCATCAACAGACATTGGCGCAGGGTTCTCGCCTGCAGCCTGCTCCTGGTCATGTGCCTGCTGCTCGCCGCATGCGGTGACAAGGCGAAGGCGCCGTCCGCTTCGTCCGATGATGCGGTGACCGCGACAGGAGAAGCAGGTTCAGAAGCCGATGCGCCTGTACAGGAGGAGTCCGTGGACGTAGAGGAGCCGGACTCGGAAGCGCCCCCCGATGGAACAGAAGCGAAGCCGGAGCCATCTGCCGCACCGGAGGGGAGACAGCCCGAGCCGCAAGCGAAGCCGGAGGAAACCGGCTCCGCCGCCGAAGAGGAAACGAGCGCCGCGACCTATGATTTTCCTGAGTCGCTTAAGCCAGGATTCCATCCGGTGGAATCGGTCGAGCTGGAACCGATCACACCCGATCCATCGTGGGAACTGTTGAACACGCTTACAATCGGGTACTATAGCGGCGAGCCGATCAGCCTGGAGATCTACCGGCCAACCGGCAGCGAGGAGGTCTGCACGTTCTCGCATGAGGCGATCGGGATCCTGGTATACCGGGGACAACCCCTCCGCCTTCCGGAGTGCGTGCCCAACGATCTGGCCGATGATGCTGCACTGAGCGATGCGGTCATATGGCTGGGGCACGAGTATCGAAGTGGAGGCCAGCACATCTATCTGCATGGCACGATCGCGCTGGCGGCGAATGGTCCGGGCAGGATCGGCATCCTGTACCAGGACGTGACGCTCGGACGCTGGTACATGATCGGCGACTGGGGCAAGCCGATGTTGGCGGATATGGACGGGGACGCCGCTCATGAGCTGGTGCTTCAGTTTGAGGGCCTGCATCTGTCCTGGCCGGATGTGACCATCTATCGCTGGCATCAGGGGAGCTGGGAGAGGAGCGACCGGGTGGCGCAACTGTTGGATGTGCCCGAGCAAACCATTCATCTGGCCAGACTGGTTCAGGCAGCGGGGCGATTCGCGATTGAGCTTCAGGTGTTCCTGAATCCGGATCTGGAGACGCCTGTTTCTGCCAGATATGCGTATCAGGGAGGGATTCTGACCAGGCTGAATGACGGAGACGCGTGAGTTCAAGGGCGCATGGTCAATGGCTGATACATACGGATATCTGTGCCGGGTACAGATAGCCTTGATCGGACGACGATGACTATGAAATCGCTTTTAACAAGAATCATTCTAAAGAACTAGATTATTAGAGTTGCAATCCTGGAGAATATTTTATATGATATTGAATATAAATTAATAATAATTTTAATTAAGGAGGAATTTCAGATTATGTCCGAACAAGACAATCAACATAAGCGATTAACCACAGCCTTTGGCGCTCCCGTACCGAACGACGACGACACCCTCACAGCAGGCAAACGCGGCCCGGTGCTGTTGCAGGACGTATGGCTTCTCGAGAAGATGGCCCATTTCGACCGTGAGGTGATCCCGGAACGCCGCATGCACGCCAAGGGATCCGGCGCTTACGGCACCTTCACCGTCACCAACGACATCACGAAGTATACGAAGGCGAAGCTGTTCTCCGAGATCGGCAAGCAAACGGAAGTCTTCATCCGCTTCTCGACGGTGGCCGGCGAACGCGGTGCGGCTGATGCGGAACGCGATATTCGCGGCACGGCGATCAAGTTCTATACGGAGGATGGCAACTGGGACCTCGTCGGCAACAACACGCCGGTATTCTTCTTCCGCGATCCGAAGCGTTTCCCGGACCTTAATCACGTCGTCAAGCGCGACCCGAAGACGAACATGAAGAACCCGCAAGCCAACTGGGATTTCTGGACCAGCCTGCCGGAAGCCCTGCATCAGGTCACGATCGTCATGAGCGACCGCGGCATCCCGGCCAGCTACCGCCACATGCACATGTTCGGCAGCCACACGTTCAGCATGTACAATGCGAACAACGAACGCGTCTGGGTGAAGTTCCACTTCAAGACGCAGCAGGGCATCAAGAACTGGACGGACGAGGAAGCGGAGAAGATGATCGGCAAGGATCGCGAGACGCATCAGAGAGATCTGTACGAAGCGATCGAGCGCGGCGATTATCCGAAATGGACGATGTACATCCAGGTCATGACGGAAGAGCAGGCCAACAACATGCCTTACAACCCGTTCGACCTGACGAAGGTGTGGTACAAGAAGGACTTCCCGCTCATCGAAGTGGGCGTTCTCGAGCTGAACCGCAATCCGGAGAACTACTTCGCGGAAGTCGAGCAAGCCGCCTTCTCGCCGGCGAACATCGTGCCGGGCATCGGCTTCTCGCCTGACCGGATGCTGCAAGGCCGCCTGTTCTCCTATGGCGACACGCAGCGCTACCGCCTCGGCGTCAACTACTGGCAGATCCCGGTCAATTATCCGAAGGCGGCCACGAACTTCTGCCCGTATCACAGGGATGGCGCGATGAGGATCCTGCATCCGAACGTCGGCGGACCGAATCAGATCACGTACAGCCCGAACAGTTACGGCGTGCATCAGGACAGCAAGGAGCATCAGGAACCGCCTCTTGATCTGTTCGGTGCAGCCAGCTACTGGAACTTCCGTGAGGACGACGACAACTATTACGAGCAACCGGGCAAGCTGTTCCGCCTGATGAAGCCGGATGAGCAGCAGCGGCTGTTCGAGAACACGGCTCGCGCCATGCAGGGTACGACGAAGGAAGTTCAGCTGCGCCATATCAACAACTGCTACAAGGCTGATCCCGCTTATGGCGAAGGAGTGGCCAGAGCGCTTGGCATTCCGATGAGCGAAGTGGAAGCGGCGAGCGGCCAGGGCTGATTCGGACATCATCTGACAACAAACGATATGGAGGATCGCTCCATGCAGGCGGCCGTGCCGCCAGGGAGCATCCCTGCACCCGGGATCGGGGAGGAGACAGCAGGTTTCCATCCCGATCTTTTTCTATGCGGGACTGTCCGTGCAGGTGATGGCCCGTCATCGGATGGCTTGGCCATTACCGGAAGGGCTCCTCAACTTCACTGGACCGATGCATGATGCGATTGGATGATGGAGACAGGAGCGAGGCCGGGTGATGCCGGATATCGGCGATCCGGGGACATGATGGGTGCGCCGGCCTGTCCGTGCTGTTCCGTGCGGCTTGACTTGGCGCGGTGACGTGAACTATGATGACCACAGACGGATGGGGTTGGTAATGCATCCGGCCGTTCATCCCAATACATAATGCGGAGGAGGAGCAAGACAAGATGCAATACGTCACACTGAACAATGGTCTGAAGATGCCGCAGCTCGGCTTCGGGGTGTGGCAGGTGCCCGACGAGCAGGCAACGGTTGCCGTCAGCAAGGCGCTGGAGGTCGGGTATCGGCTGATTGATACGGCCATGATCTACAAGAATGAAGCAGGCGTCGGCCGAGCCATCAAGCAGTCGCAGGTGCCGCGCGAGGAGCTGTTCATCACCACCAAGGTGTGGAACGGCGATCACGGCTATGACAATACGCTGCGCGCATTTGATGAAAGCCTGAAGAGACTTGATCTTGATTACATCGATCTGTATCTGATCCATTGGCCCACTCCGATGTATGACCAATACGTTGAGACATTCAAGGCGATGGAGCGCATCTATCGGGAAGGCAGAGCGAAGGCCATCGGCGTCTGCAACTTCCACATCGAGCATCTGGAGCGGCTCATGGCGGAGTGCGAGGTCGTCCCGGTCGTCAATCAGGTGGAATGTCATCCCTATCTGACCCAGAAGGAGCTCAAGGCGTTCTGTGCCAGGCATAACATCTTCATCGAGTCCTGGAGCCCGCTTGAACAGGGCGGCGAAGTGCTGCGCGACGAGACGATCGTCAGGATCGCGGAAGCGCACGGCAGGACACCTGCCCAGGTCATCCTGCGCTGGCATCTGCAGGAAGGCTCGATCGTCATCCCGAAGTCGGTCACCCCTTCCCGCATCGAGGAGAATTTCCGCGTCTTTGACTTCAGTCTGGCGGATGACGAGATGGAAGCGATCAATCGGCTGAACAAGAACCGCCGCAGAGGCTCCGATCCGAGTCACATGAACAAGCGTTAAGGACCAAAAAGTCCGGTAAATTGTCATACTTTGCCCGCGTGACCTGTGTTATGATGGGGGAAAAAACAGAAAGAGGCGAACAGCATGAAAACCGCTATCCTGCATCCGGCAGATCAGCTGCTGATGTTCATGGAACGCATCTACCGATACGGCATGACAACCACCTCCGGCGGCAATCTGTCGATCAGAGATGCGAACGGGGACATCTGGATAACCCCGGCAGGCATCGACAAGGGGGAATTGACAAGAGCTGATATGGTATGTGTGAAGGCGGACGGCACGATCGTGGGCAATCATCGCCCGTCGAGCGAGTATCCGTTTCACGCATTGATCTATCAGACAAGGCCTGATCTTCGCGCGATCGTGCACGCGCATCCACCGGCGCTCGTGTCCTTCAGCATCGTGCGCAAGATTCCGGATACGCGGCTGCTGCCTGATGAACGCAAGCTGTGCGGCGAGATCGGCATCGCCGAGTATGCGCTTCCGGGCAGCGAGCAGCTTGGGCAGAACATCGCTGATGTGTTTGCCCGCGGCATCAACACCGTCATGCTGGAGAATCACGGGGTCGTGGTTGGCGCTGAGGATCTGTTTGAGGCGTTTCAGGTGTTTGAGACCTTGGACTATTGCGCTCGTCTGGAGATCGAGGCTTCCCGATACGGTCAGCCGATCGTGCTGACGGATGAGGATTATGAAGTGGTCAGAAGCAAGGGCGAGGTTCCGATCGAGGATTACGATCCGGGCAGCGTGCCGACGGAGGAGCGGGGGCTGCGCAGGGACATGATCAAGTTCATCCGCCGCGCCTATGACCAGAGGCTCTTCAACAGCACGCAGGGGACGTTCTCGCATCGTCTGGACGGGGACAACTTCCTGATCACGCCCAACGGCGTGGACCGCAAGCTGATGGAGGCGGAGGACCTGATCGCGATCCGGAACGGCTGCAAGCCGCGCGGCACGGCGCCTAGCAAGTCCTGGCTGCTACACCAGGAGATCTACAGGCAACATCCGCATGTGCAGTCGATCATCATCGCCCATCCGCCGAACATCATGACGTTTGCGGTGACGGATCTGGCTTTCGACTCGCGCACGATCCCCGAGAGCTACATCCTGCTGCGCGGCACGCCGAAGCTGCCGTTTGACGCCGTGTACAACAGCCCGGCGGAGACGGCGGCGATCTTCAAGCCGCACACGCCGATCGCTCTCGTGAAGAACAACTGCCTCATTGTGACCGGTCAGAGCTTGCTGAACGCCTTCGACCGTCTGGAAGTGGCGGAGTACAGCGCGAAGTCGATCCTGATGGCGAGAGCGCTTGGCGACATCGTTCATATCGACATGGATCGCATCCGCGATCTGGAACGGGCCTTCAAGCTGGAGCCGGCTCCGGAGCAGTAGTAACAGAAAAGGAGGCTGCATCGAAAGCCAGTGATGACCACTGGCTGACGCATGCAGCCCTCTTTTTTTACAAGTGAAAGCAGCGTGAGAGACGAAAAATCTTCTCTCAGGCGTGCCGAAGCAGTCGTGAGCAGCCGTTTACAGCTGTTCGATGATGTCCGAGGCGATCAGGCTGGCTGTGACGCTGCGCTTGTGCGCGGCCAGATCGCCAGCCAGGCCGTGCTTCCACGTGCCGAAAGCGGCTGCCTGTTCCGCCGTCCAGCCCTGTGCCAGCAAGCCGCCGATGATGCCCGTCAGCACGTCGCCTGCCCCCCCGGTGGCCATGCCGGGATTGCCGGTCGTATTCACATAGGCGGTCCCGTCCGGGCAGGCGACGATCGAGGCGGCGCCTTTCAGCACAACGTACACGCCGTGCCTGGCGGCGTAGTCGCGCGCCACCCGGAGCCGGTTCTCCTGCACCTGGGCGGTGGTCAATCCGGACAGCCGGGCCATCTCTCCGGGATGAGGCGTCACGATCACCGGAGCTTCCGCAGACCGTCTCGTCCAGCTCGCGATATCCTGCGCATCGGCCAATATGTTCAGCGCATCGGCATCAAGCACCAGAGGCAACCCTGCCTCGCCGCTCAGTTCCCAGATTCGCCTGAGCCATGCGGTGTCATCGGCGAAACGGCCAAGGCCGGGACCGATGGCAAGCGCGTCTCGCCCCGCGAACAGCCGCGCCAGCTCGTCCGCTGTCTCCGCTGACCAGCATCCATTGGCATTGCCGGACACGGGCGCCAGCATCACCTCGGGCACGCGGCCGATCACGTGACCGGCCAGCGCCGATGGCAGCGCCCATGTGACGAGGCCGCATCCGGCACGGAGCGCGGCGCTGGCGCACAACAGCCCGGCGCCGGACATGTTCAGCGTCCCGGCGACGACCAGCAGATGGCCGTAGGTGCCCTTGTGCGTATCCGCCTGTCTGGGCAGGGCCGGATCGACCCTCAGCCTGCGGCGGATCGTTCGCTCGTCGAGCAGACAGGTGCGTACCCCTTCCGCTTCGGCCAGCTGCTCGGGGATGCCGATCGGCGCCGTCGTGACGGTACCGGCAGCTTCCTTGCCCGGGTACAGGGCGAGGCCGACCTTGCTGCAAGCGAAGGTCACCGTCTGAACAGCGCGAATGCAGGGCTCGTACACCTTGCCGCTATCCGCATCAAGGCCGCTTGGGATGTCCACGGCGACGATCGGCAGTCCGCTGTCGTTCGCCTCGCGGATCATCGAGGCGTAAGGCTCGCGCGGCGCCCCGGCAGTCCCGGTGCCGAGCAGCGCATCGATGATGCCGTCATATCGATGCCAGGGAGTCGCTCCCGGCGAGAAGACCTGGACAGGGATCCCGAAGCTGCGCGCAGCCTTCAGCTGCAGCGCGGCATCGGCGCCGAGCTGCTCCGGCGGCACGGCGAGGATGATCTCGCAGCTGCATCCGGCCTCCGTCAGATGCCGGGCGGCTGCGATGCCGTCTCCGCCGTTGTTGCCTTTGCCGGCGAGCACGGCCCAACGCTTCATCGGCCGATCGGGCCGATCCATCCGGATCGCGGCATCGGCGACGGCGCGGGCCGCATTCTCCATGAGAACGAGGGAAGGAAGTCCGGAGTCGGACATCGCCCTTTCTTCCAGCTTCCGCATCTGTTCAGCTGTGACGAGGTACATGATCGCAAGCTCCTTTCATCGTTGGCAGACAGGAACAGCGGCCAGATTCCTGACCGCTGGTAATCTCATGCGCCGCCTGGGTTCGAATCGGCAGCGGTTGCCATTTGTTCGGTTATGTGTTCGAGCGTATCTCCGGCTTCATTCTTCCCGCGCTTCTTCACGATCGCCACCGTGCAGCGGGAGACGCAGATGAGCCTGCCCTGCTCATCGGTGATCCGGATATCCCACACCATCGAAGTTCGGCCCTTGTGCAGAGGAACAGCGGTTGCGGTAACCGTCCCGGAGGAGGCGCTGCGCACATGATTGGCGTTGATCTCCATGCCGAAGGACATCTCGGTCTCATGGTCGATCTGCAGATAAGTGCCCAGACTGGCCGCCGTCTCGGCCAGCACGACGGACGCGCCGCCGTGAAGCACGCCCATTGGCTGCCTGGTGCGCTCGTCGACGGGCATCGTGCAGACGACCCGGTCAGAGTCCGCATGCACCACCTGAATGCCCAGCGCTTCGAGGATCGTGCCTCGATGATCCATAAGATTCACCTCTGTTGTTGCTGATCTGGAAAAACTGCGGTTTCCATCGATTGTTGCTTCTGATCGGATGGCCTGACGCTGACGGAACGTGGATTCGTTATGGAACCATATCGGTCAAGAAAATCGACCAAAATCACCCGATAGCGCACTGACGTTCCGTTAACCTTGAGGAAATGGCCGTTTGACCACAAACAGCGGATCGACGTTCCATTACGGCTGGGAGGGGTACTCTCCACTCCCAACGACGAAGATCATTACAGCCATCTGGACAACATGGGTTCAATCGGTTGCGGCTCGGTCTTCGGATGACCGGAAGCAGGCGGAACGTGATTCCTTAGCGGCGCAGTTCCGGTATGATGAAGCCGCTCCATCCCGCTCCATCCGCCGGCTACCATCGTCGGGCCCCGCCTTGCACGGGCTTCGTCAGGCTGTTCTCATCAGAAGCTCAGGCCGCTGATATATCCGATGACCAATCCAACCGTGAGCAGCAGGCCGAAGATGGTGTTCAGCTGGGCGGTGGCCTTCATCGCCGGCATCATCTCATAGGCGAGCGACTTGCCCCGGAACAGCTTCACCGCCTGGGCGGCCTTCGGTATGCTGAGCAGAACGAGCAGCGCCCACGGCGTGACGATGCCGAGGATAACAAACGCGACGATGAGCAGGAAAGCCATCGTGAAGATCGAGGCGAGCAGGTTGATCGCGCGCGGCCTGCCGAGCAGGATGGCCAGCGTCTTGCGTCCGTGCTCCTTGTCTCCGTCCAGGTCGCGGATGTTGTTCGACAGGTTGATCGCCCCGATGAGGAGGCCGATGCTGAGCGAGACATAGAAGTAGTCCATCGTCAGATTGCCGGTCTGAATATAGTAAGTGATCATGATGATGACTGGACCCATGAAAAAGCCGGAGAACAGTTCACCAAGCGGCGTCGAGGCGATCGGCAGTGGGCCGGCGTTGTACAGATACCCGACCAGCATCGAGAGGATGCCGGCTACGGCAACCCACCACGAGCTCTCCATACAGATATAGACGCCGATCAGGACCGATATGCCATAGAAGGCGATGGCCAGGTTGCGAACCGTGGCCGGAGCGACCCCGTCGCGGACGATCGTGCCGCCGATGCCAACGGAATCCTTCGTATCCAGACCTCTTATATAATCATAATATTCATTGAACATATTGGTGGCTGCCTGGATCAGGAGCGATGCCACGAGCATGGCCAGGAACAGCGGGAAGCGGAGCTGATGATCGAACAGCGCCATCGCCGACCCGATAAATACCGGGACAAATGACGCGGTCAGCGTATGCGGTCTCATCAAGCGCCACCATACGTTCGAAGCGGTCTTCGTTTGCAGTTCGATTTGCATGACGGCTTCCATCCTTATCTATCAGAATTGTGGTTGCACCATAACCCAAGTTAAGTGTAGGGGAAGAGCGATCAAGTGTCAACGCTCCGAAGCCTTCCACAAGTTGACGTTCCGAAGGCGGGGGTGTATTCTTAATACAGATTTTGTGCGCTAGGTTATGACAAGGGTGAAAATCAGTGGCTAACGGCTTGATACAAGATCATTTACGCATATTGGCAGATAAGGGAAGGCAGCGGGCTTTCAACGCCGGAAGAGACGTGCTGGTGAGCACGGTTTTTGAGGTGCGCAGGACGCATTTGCCGTCCCTTTTTTCATTTGAGCATAAGAGGTTCTACGGGACCCGTTTTTTTTGGTCCGAACCGGGACGCAAGCTGGCTCTTGCCGGACTCGGCTGCGCGCTGCAGATCGAGGCGGATGATGTCGGGCAGCGTTTCGGGCAGGTGGAGCGGCAATGGCGGGAAGCAACCCGCGGTTGCATCGTCCAGGGAGAGGCTCCGGCCTATACGGGACCTCACCTGTTCGGCGGCTTCTCCTTTGATCCGTTGAACGCAAAGTCGGAGGAATGGCAACACTATCCGCATACCAGGTTCGTGCTGCCGGAGATCATGTGGACCGAATATGAAGGACGAACCTGGGTGACGATCAGCAGGTTGATCTCCCGGGAAGAGGCGCATGAGAGCATCGACGCGGCATGGGAGGACGATCTGCGCATCATCGAGCAGCTCTCGGGCGCGGGAGAAGAGCTTCCCCCGGCCATTGAAGCGGAGAAGCATATATATAAGGAAGAAATAGCGCCGATCGAATGGATGCATGCAGTGGAACGGGCAGCCGCATCGATCCGTGACGGTCAGATGCGGAAGGTTGTGCTGGCACGGCAGATGAAGCTGTATGCGGATCGCCCGTTTGATGTGCGCGAGATCCTCGGCAGGCTGCTGCGCGAGCAGAACAACACGTATGTGTTCGCGATCGAGTCGGGCCCGGACTGCTTCGTTGGCGCTACGCCGGAGAGGCTGGTCGAGAGCAAGGACGGGCGACTCAGCACCTTGTCGTTGGCCGGCACGATCGGACGCGGGCAGACCGATGAAGAGGATCGGCAGTACGGCGAGTTCCTGTTCCATGACGAGAAGAATCTGCATGAACATGCGCTGGCTGTCGAGATGATCAGGGACGCGATGCGGCAGCTGTGTGAGCGCGTGGAGCTTCCGGATGCGCCGATCCTCTATCGCCTGAAGGATGTGCAGCATCTGCTCACGCCGATATCCGGACGGGCGAGAGAGGGCGTGACGCTGCTGCAGGCGATCGAGGCGCTGCACCCCACGCCTGCGCTGGGCGGCATGCCGCGCGAAGCCGCGATCGAGGCGATCCGCGAGCTGGAACGCATGGATCGGGGCTGGTATGCGGCGCCGATCGGCTGGCTGAATCTGCAGATGGACGGGGAGTTCGCCGCGGCGATTCGTTCCGCGCTCGTAAGCGGCAAGGAAGCCTTGCTGTACGCCGGTTGCGGCATCGTGGGCGACTCGGTGGCGGCCAGTGAATATCAGGAGACGGCGCTCAAGTTCAGGCCGATGCTGTCCGCGCTTGGTGCGCTCGATTCGGAATCTGCATCCTGACGGAGAGGAGAGAGTGGCTTGACAGTAGGATCAACCTTATACCTTGGCGCTTTTGTGGACGAGCTCGCGCGCTCCGGCTTGCGCCATATCGTGATCAGTCCCGGTTCGCGCTCCACGCCGCTCGCCGTGCTGGCAGCGGAGCATTCGGAGCTGCGCGTGTGGATGCATGTGGACGAGCGTTCGGCGGGCTTCTTCGCGCTGGGCCTGGCCAAGGCAAGGCGCGAGCCGGTGGCCCTGCTCTGCACCTCGGGTACCGCGGCGGCCAACTACGCGCCGGCCGTGGCCGAGGCGCATGTGGCGCGCGTGCCGCTCGTCGTGCTGACCGCGGACCGGCCGCATGAGCTGCGCGAAGTTGGGGCGCCTCAGACGATTCGGCAGATCGGGCTGTATGGCGATCATGTGAAATGGTTCATGGAGATGCCGATCCCGGAAGCGGACGAGCATATGCTTCGCCATGCCCGTTTCTGCGCGTCCCGGGCCGTGATCGAGTCGGCACGCAAGCCGGGCGGTCCGGTGCATCTGAACTTTCCGCTGCGCGAGCCGCTGCTGCCGGATCTGGAGCATCCGCAGCTGTTTGGCGCCGGACGCGAGGAGGGAAGAGCCTACGTTGCTGCCCCAGAAGCCACTGCCCGGCTGGACCGGACGTCGCTGGAGAAGCTGGCGGAACAGTTGGCGGCGACGGAGCGCGGCATCATCGTCTGCGGCCCGATCGACGAGCCGGCGCTCGCTGAAGCGACGTCGGAGCTGGCGGCGCTGCTCGGCTATCCGCTGCTGGCGGACCCGCTGTCCCAGCTGAGGGGAGGTTCCCATCGCCGCGACGTGGTCGTGGACGCGTACGATGCCTTCCTGCGAGACGAGCGTGCCGCGCAAGCCCTGGCCCCGGATGTGATCATCCGCCTCGGGGCGATGCCGGTCTCCAAGCCGCTCCTGCAATATATCCAGCGCCATCGGACGAGCCGTCTGATCGTCGTGGACGAGGGGGGCTGGCGCGATCCGACGTTGCTGGCCTCGGATATGCTGTTCGCCGATGCGGGCGAGCTGTGCCGCAGCCTGACCGAGCAACTGGCGGAGCGGGGGATGCGGCGAGACGGGGAGTGGCTGCACTTGTGGCAGCGGCTGAACAGCGAGACGAGACAGGCGCTTGAGGCAGGCGTCGAGCAGGCGGAGGGCCTGTTCGAGGGCCGCATCTTCACCGAGCTTCGGCAGCTGTTGCCTGACGGGACGGTGCTGTTCGCCGGCAACTCGATGCCGATCCGCGACCTGGACACGTTCTTCGCCGCGAGCGACAGACGCATCCGCATCGCCTGCAACCGCGGCGCCAACGGCATCGACGGCCTCATCTCCACGGCGCTTGGCTACAGCGCGGCCGGTGAGCGAACGGTGCTCGTGCTCGGCGACCTGTCGTTCTACCACGACATGAACGGGCTGCTCGCCTCCAGGCTGCACGGGCTGCCGATCACGATCATCATCGTGAACAACGATGGCGGTGGCATCTTCTCCTTCCTGCCGCAGGCCAGTCTGAAGCGGCATTATGAGGAACTGTTCGGCACGCCGCTTGGCCTGGATTACTCCCATGCCGCAGCCATGTATGGCGGCAGGTTCACGCGGGTCGACACCTGGGAAGCGTTCCGCGCCGCGGTAGGGCGGGCGATGGATGAGGGCGGCTTGCAGCTGATCGAGCTGCGCACCGACCGCTGGTCGATTGTGGAGCAGCATCGGCGAATCTGGCAACTCATGTACGCCAGACTGGCGGGGCTGGAGCTGCCCGCGCCCAGGTGACCGGGATCGGCGCCGCAGCTTGCGGGCTCTGGAAAAAGCCGCCCGGTGGGGGTATCGCCCCTCGACGGGTTCAGAGACCGGTTGAAAGTACGTGAGAACAGGTAAGACTGCACGTCGGTTCGCCTGTAGGCAGGAAACATCTGCTTGCAGCCGGAAGTGCGGTCGCGAGACGTCTGTAAGCAGGAAAAATCGGCTTACAGCCGGAGACGCCTGTAAGCAGAAAACATCTGCTTACAGCGGACGAGGGAGGTGGGAAAGGCATGCGGATCCAGGTGAACGGAGTCCATTATCACGTGGAAACGGCGGGTGAAGGCGCGGCACTGCTCCTGCTGCATGGCTTTACCGGAAGCGCCTCGACGTGGCGGCCCTTCCTGCCGTCGTGGAGCAGGCGATTCCGCGTCATCGCCGTCGATGTCCTCGGCCACGGGCAGAGCGATGCGCCGCAGGACCCGACGCGATACTCGACGGAATGCGCCGTCAGAGATCTTGCGCAGTTGCTCGATCAGCTGGAAGTCCGGCAAGCGCATCTGCTCGGCTACTCGATGGGCGGCCGGCTCGCGCTGTCCTTCGCGATGATGCAGTCGGAGCGCGTGCGCTCGCTCATCCTGGAGAGCTGCTCGCCCGGGCTGGCCACGGCCGAGGAGCGGGCGGAGCGGGTGCGCAGCGACGAAGCGCTGGCGGCGCGCATCGAACGGGAAGGCATCGAGCGATTCGTCGATTACTGGGAGAACATCCCGCTGTTCCATTCGATGCGCCGCCTGCCGGAGGATGTGCGCCTGGCGATCCGCCGTCAGCGCCAGGCCAACTCCCCGTGCGGGCTCGCGGGCAGCCTCCGGGGCATGGGCACCGGTGCGCAGCCCTCGTGGTGGGATCGCCTGACCAAGCTTGCGATGCCCGTGCAGCTGATCGTCGGCGAGCTGGACGGGAAGTTCACCGAGATCGGCCGACGCATGCGCGAGCTGATCCCGGACTGCCGGCTGGTCGAGGTGGAGAATGCGGGGCATGCGGTGCATGTGGAACGGGCGGATTTTTTTGATACAATAGTGATGGATTTTCTTTCAACGATCGATCAGGAAAGGATGGCGTAAAAGATGTCGGTAGTACCATGGGTCAGACAGGGCAACTATGAGGATATCATCTACGAGACGTACGACGGTATCGCGAAGATTACGATCAACCGTCCGGAAGTGCGCAATGCGTTCCGGCCGAAGACGGTTATGGAAATGTACGACGCGTTCATCGCCGCGCGTGACGATTCGAGCATCGGGGTGATCATCCTGACAGGCGCGGGCGACAAGGCGTTCTGTTCCGGCGGCGACCAGAAGGTGCGCGGCCACGGCGGATATGTCGGCGAGGATCAGATCCCGAGACTGAACGTGCTGGACCTGCAGCGTCTCATCCGAACGATCCCGAAGCCGGTCATCGCGATGGTGGCAGGCTATGCGATTGGCGGCGGTCACGTGCTGCATATCGTGTGCGACCTGACGATCGCAGCGGACAACGCGATCTTCGGACAAACGGGACCGAAGGTCGGCAGCTTCGATGGCGGCTATGGCGCGGGTTACCTGGCGCGCATCGTCGGCCACAAGAAGGCGCGCGAGATCTGGTATCTGTGCCGTCAGTACAATGCTCAGGAAGCATTGGAGATGGGGCTGGTCAATACGGTCGTGCCGCTTGAACAGCTTGAAGAGGAGACGATCAAGTGGTGTCGCGAGATCCTTGAGAAGAGCCCGACGGCGATCCGCTTCCTGAAGGCCGCGTTTAATGCCGATACGGACGGTTTGGCCGGCATTCAGCAGCTCGCTGGCGATGCCACGCTGCTGTATTACACCACGGACGAGGCCAAGGAAGGCCGGGACGCCTTCAAGGAGAAGAGACGCCCGGATTTCTCCAGGTTTCCGCGTTTCCCCTGATCGACGAAGGAGACAAGGAGCGTACGGCGCATGTTGATGACGCATTGGCTGGAGAAGCGCGCGGCGTTGACGCCGGACCGCATCGCCCTGATCTGCGGCGGCGACCGGCTCACCTTCGGCGAGCTGCGCGAGCGCGCCCGCGCTGTGGCGCGCCGATTGCACAGCCTGGGCATACATAGGGGCGAGCGTGTCGGTTTCCTGTGCCGCAACGGCATCCATGTCGCGGAGCTGGTGCACGCCGTCCACTACACCGGAGCGGTCCTGGTGCCGCTCAACACGAGACTCACGGCCCATGAGCTGGCCTATCAGGTCGAGGACTGCTCGTGCCGGTGCGTGCTCCATGACGAAACGAACAGGCAGTTGGCCGGAGAGCTTGCCGGCCAGCTGCCTGGCCTGTCTGTGCGCGCCCTGGCCGAACTGCCGGATGTGCCTCCTTCGGACGAGCCGCTTGTGACGACGATCGACAGCGAGGAGACCAACACGATCATGTATACCTCCGGCACGACCGGTCGTCCCAAGGGCGTGATGCTCACTTACGGCAATCACTGGGCGTCGGCGATCGGCTCCGCGCTGAATCTCGGCATGAGCGGCGACGACCTGTGGCTGGCGGCCGTGCCGATGTTTCACATCAGCGGCCTGTCGATCTTGATGCGCAGCGTCATCTACGGGATGCCGATGATGATCCATGAGCGGTTCGACGAACAGGCCGTCAACCGCGCGATCATGGAGGAAGGCGTGACGATCGTCTCGGTCGTCAGCAACATGCTGGCGCGCATGCTCGATCGGCTGGGCGAGGCGAGGTACCCTGCCAGCTTCCGCTGCATGCTGCTCGGCGGCGGACCCGCGCCGCTGCCGCTGCTTGAGGCCTGCGCCGACAAGGGCATCCCGATCTACCAGACGTACGGCATGACGGAGACGGCATCGCAGATCGTGACGCTGCCGCCGGAGTATATGCTGACGAAGCTCGGCTCGCCCTGCAAGCCGCTCTTCCAGTCGGAGATCCGCATCATGAACGGCGGGGAGCCGGCAGCGCCGGGCGTGCCCGGCGAGATCCAGGTGCGCGGTCCCAATGTCACCAGCGGTTACTGGAATCGCCCGGACGCGACGTCCGAGGCGCTGAGGGACGGCTGGCTGGCCACCGGCGACATCGGATACGTGGATGAGGATGGCTTCCTCTATGTGCTGGATCGCAGAAGCGATCTGATCATCTCCGGCGGCGAGAACGTGTATCCGGCCGAGATCGAGGCGGTGCTGCTCGGCCACCCGGCGGTGGCGGAGGCAGGTGTGTGCGGCATGGCCGACGAACGCTGGGGTCAGGTGCCGGTAGCCTTCGTCAGGCTGGCCGAGGGAGCGTCGGTTACGGAGGAGCAGCTTCGCGATCATTGCCGGACGAGGCTGGCCAGGTACAAGCACCCGGCCCGGATCCGCTTCGTCGATGCGCTGCCGCGCAATGCCGCCGGCAAGCTGCTGAGGCGCGAGCTGTCGAAGCTGCTGTGAATGGTACGGCCGTGCCCGTGCAAGAGACGCAGGATAAGCAGGAGAACGCTACGGCAGGGCCCATGCAAAGGGACGCAGGAGAACGGTACGACTGGGCCCCGGCAAGGAGACGCAGAAAGATGCAGGAGACAGGAGCGAGGTGCCGCGCCCTAAGGCCTGGCGCCTATATCCGGACCAGTCCGCGCGAGCGGGCCGCCGGAACGAACAGGAGACGGATCGTGATGCGCATTGAGCAGATTACCCTACACCGCATATGCCTGCAGCTGAAATCACCCTTCGCCACTTCCTACGGCGCCTACACGGACAGAGAGACGATCCTGGTCGAGGTACGGGATGAATCCGGAGCGACCGGCTGGGGAGAGTGCGTCGCTTTCGCCACCCCATGGTATACCGAGGAGACGGTCGAGACCGCCTGGCATATGATGGAGCGGTATCTGATCCCGACGCTGCTGCATTGCGAGATCGCTCATCCGGACGAGGTGCTCCCGCTGTTCGCCTTCGTCAGGCGGCATCACATGGCGAAGGCCGGACTGGAGATGGCGGTATGGGATCTCTATGCCAGACGGCGCGGTCAGCCGCTGGCAACGGTGATCGGCGGCGTCAGGCAGCAGATCGAGACGGGAGTGGCTGTCGGGCTTCAGGAGACGCCGGAGAAGCTGTATCGGGTGATCGAGCAATACCTGGCGGATGGATACAGGAGAATCAAGGTCAAGATCAAGCCCGGCCATGACGTGGAACTGGTGCGCGGCATACGCGCGCATTTCCCGGATCTTCCCCTTATGGCGGATGCGAACTCCGCCTATACGCTGGAGGATGTTGCGCTCCTGAAGCAGCTGGACGACTTCGGCCTGATGATGATCGAGCAGCCGCTCGCGGCGGACGATATCGTCGACCATGCGGAGCTGCAGAAACAGCTCAGGACGCCCATCTGCCTTGATGAGAGCCTCGTTGCGTGCGAGGATGTGCGCAAGGCGATCATGCTGGGCAGCTGCCGGGTGGTGAATGTGAAGATCGGACGGGTGGGCGGGCTGTCGGAAGCTGTTCGCATCCACGATCTGTGCCACTCCCGCGGCGTGCCGTTATGGTGCGGCGGCATGCTGGAGACCGGCGTCGGACGGGCGCACAATATCGCGCTGGCAACCTTGCCAGGCTTCACGCTGCCTGGGGATATCTCCGCATCCTCCCGTTACTGGGAGCGGGACATCATCGTGCCGGAAGTGACGGTGAGCGACGGCAGGATCGCCGTTCCCGACCGACCGGGCATCGGCTATGAGATGGATCGCGACTATCTGCGGCACGTCAGCCTGCATGTGCAGACCTATCGGTAACAGCGGCAGGTCATACAGGGCTGTGGACCTGGCCTTCGCAGCAATGTGCTGAAGGCTTCCATACGGCTTATGATTGGAAATTCGGTGAAATTGTCTTGCACAATCGCAAAGACCAGCGGGGGTCCAGGATGGACGCCCCTTTTTGATGGGCTTCGTTCGCCGACCGGATATGAAAGGCCCCCACGTGCAGTATTCGCAGGTTGCCCGTCGTGCGCCTTACCGTTCGCCGACCGGATGCGCAAGGGCTCCGCATGAAGAGTCTGCGGGTTGCCTGCCGCTCAACTTTCCATTCGCAGACCGGATATGAAAAGGGCTCCCCTGGAACGGGAGCCCTGTAATGTTCAGGCATGCTGCCGGCAAGAGGACGGGAGGAACCCGTCCCCTTGCCTTCCTTATCTGACGCTGTGCGGCACCAGCGTGACGGGATAGTTGGCGATCTTCAGGAGACCCTGACTGACGCTTCCCAGGGTCCGGATGGATTGATCCTTGCTCCCGGCTCCGCGCAGCCCCATGACGACACAACGGACGTCCGGGTCGTTGGCTTCCATGTGAATCTCGATGGTCGGATTGCCGCCGACTCTGACCTTGGTTCGATAGGAAACGGATTCCTGGCTGATGATCGACAGCGCCTCGCCAAGCATATGCTCTCCCAGCACATGGGAGGTGCTGTGCACGCTCAGAAGAACCAGATCGTCGCCGTGATTCCTGGCCATCGTTAAGGCAAAGCGCAAGGCATCGAGGGATTGGGGCGAGCCGTCAATGGGTACGATGATGGAACTCATAATCCACCTTCCTGTTCTGATCCATTTTTAACTATTACTATACCTCACACGGCACACGAAAACGATCGAGACTTTGTCATCTCGAGGCTGAAGTATGCGCAAAAGTTCATCCTGATCAGCTTGCTGTTCCTGATTCCGGTCCTGTACAGCCTGTATAGTCTGGTATCGGCCGAACAGCGGGAGATCCAGAACCTGAGGATAGAATTGGCGGGCGTGAAGCAGATCGACGATCTTATGCAGATCATGCTGGAAGTGCAACAGCACCGCGGCCTGGTCAACGGGTATCTGAACGGCAATCGGGATGCGAAGGCGAAGATTGAGGATAAACAGCAGGGAATCCATGCCAAGATGGAGCAAGTTGACGGTGATTTCCACAATAAGGATTCCTCCAAGGCACTTGAGCAGTGGATGTCCGTCAGGCAAGAATGGGAGCACCTTCTGGCCTCATATGAGGGGCTGGCAGCATCCGAAAGCTTCAATCACCATTCCCAATTGGTGAATGAAATCAAGCAACTGATGATCTACAGCGCCGATGAATCCGGTCTGACGCTGGACACCGATATCAATTCCTTCTATACGGTGAAAATGACCGTTGAGGAACTGCCCACCCTGATCGAAGGGGCCGCGAGGATACGCGGACTCGGCAACGGCGTGCTTGCGTCCCGAACCTTGACGGCGGAGGACAGGCTGGAGCTGTTGCTCGAATCCCGCATCAGCGAGGAAGCCCTGGCGGAAATCAACATGCTGCTGGCCAAAATCGCCGAATACGACTCTGAACACACGGAAGAGCTGTTGACTGCAGGTGAGCAGGCGGCTCAATCCATCGAGTATTTCCTCGGGTTGCTTGATGCGGAGATCATCAACAAGGCAGTGCTGGACATGGCTCCGGACGCCTATTTTGCCAAGGGCACGGAAGCGATCGAAGTAGCTGTGGAGCTGTTCCATCATGGCCTGGAGCGTGTGGTCCAGCTGCTTGAGGATCGCATCGATGATGCGATCAATGCGCGAAACGCCACCATGATCTTTACCTTCGGGTGTCTGCTGCTTGTCGTCATCTTCTACATCGCCTTCTACCTGAATGTGATGGATACCGTTCGGACCTTGAAGCAGCGAGCGGAAGCGATGGCCAGGGGAGATTTCTCGCAGGAGATTGTGCTGAAGACGCGGGATGAGCTGAGGTTGGTCGGAACGGCCCTCAATGACATGCAGGACGCCATGAACCGGGTGCTCAGCTACAACCGCATCATGGCGGAAACGACTCTCCAGTCTTCCCTGCAGCTGGCGGACATCTCCTCGGATTCCACCAGGAATATGCAGCAGGTCGCCGCCTCCCTGCAAGGGGTATCGGAAGGAACGACGATCCAGGAGAGAACCGTGCGAGAAATGGCGACGGCCTTGAACGAGATGTCGACCGGCGTGATGCGCATCGCGGAAGCGGCCTCCGACGTGGCCAATCTCGCGGCGCAAACCACGGAAAATGCGGAGCACGGCATTCAGCAGCTGGAGGATACCGTCAGGCAGATGGCGAGCATCAGGCAAACCCAGGAGGAATCGTCCCGGATCGTCGCCAAACTGGACGAGCATTCGACCCACATCAATGATATCATCCATACCATCATGCAAGTGGCGAATCAGACCAGGCTGCTGTCCCTCAATGCCAGCATCGAAGCGGCGCGCGCCGGCGAACAAGGCCGCGGATTCGCCGTCGTGGCGCATGAGGTGGGGAAACTCGCCGAGGATACGACGCGATCCGCGAAGTCCATCTCGGAGCTGCTGGGTGTCATTCGTTCCCTGATCGATCAAACGGTAGCGATCATGGATTCGATGGGCATGGAAACGACTGCGGGCATGGAATCGATCCAACGCTCCGGGACGGCCATCCAACGCATCCTTGCCGATATTCAGCGCGTGAACGACCAGATTCAGGAGGTATCCGCGATCTCGGAGGAGATGTCGGCCGAGACGCAGGAAGTGACCGCCTCGATCGCGGAGGTATCCAGCATCTCGCACAAGACAGCCAGCGAAGCGGAGATGATGGCCGCATCCGCGGAGGAGCAGCTGGCTTCCATGGAGCAGAACCTGAGCTCTTCCGAGCAACTGAAGGAGATGGCACGGAAGCTGGAAGAAGAGATGAGCAAATTCCGCTTGCGAGAGCCGGCGTGAAGACCGCAGGACATGGGAAGGCACCCGAACAGGGTGCCTTTTGTGTGCAGCCGGGTATCCGTATGTCGAATCACGCCCAGGCTGCGGGAGGACGACCGAACCCCCGGCAGGCCCATGGGCAGGAGGATCAGATCAGCGTCATGCGGTCATGAGCAGCGGCCCGAGGCTGCGAACGCGCGGCTGCGACCAGCATCGGTACGGAGATCAGCAGGCTGATGGCGACGACAACAACCGAGCCTTCGATCCCGAATGCGCCGCCGGTGAGAAGATCCGCGCCCCGCATATCGACGCGGAACAGCCCGCTGGCTTCGTTACCGGACACCGGGATCCCCATCAGGGCAACGATGGCATTCCATGCGAAGTGCAGTCCGATGGCAAACCACAGGTTGCGCCTCCACAGATATGCCGCCCCCAGCAACACGCCTGCTTCGACGGCGATGGCAAAGGCGCTCCACAGCGTGGCTCCGGGGTTGCCAAGATGCGCGGCGCCGAAGAAAAGAGAGGTGAACGCAAGCGCGAGCCATTGTCCTCCCATCCGCTGCACCGCCTGAAACAGGAACCCGCGAAACACAAGCTCTTCCAGTACGGCGACGTTCAGAGCAGCCCGGAGCGTCGACTGCACGATCGCACCTGTATCCGCATCTTTGATCCATTCGAAGGAGTAACCGCCCATGGCCACGATGATCGTCACGGAGGCGCCAAACAGGATCACCCCGGCCAGGATGCCCAGCAGCGCTTCCCTCCACGAACCCCGCACAGCGATCTCCGGAGTGCTTCTGCGGACCAGAAGCCTCATCACGAGATGATACAGAATGACAGTCACCAGGCACAGAATGACGGTCATGGCCCACATACCGATGTTTCCGATTCCCGCTTCTGACAGGAACCAACCCATAGCACCGTTCAGAATGAAGAGTCCAATCCCACCCACGATCATTCATACGACAGAAAAGAACGACTTCACGACCACTTCTCCTTTGTTTTGTTGAATGGTGAATGATAGAAATCCAATCGAAACGTGACGTCATCCGACCTTTCTTCATCATAAAAATCCATACGGCCGCAATGCAAGCGTTTTCTTGGCGAATATCCGGTTCTCCCCTGATACGGACTTCCGGAACACCCCGAATCAATTTCGACAATAGTCACGCCTGACTTGCCGAGCCAGGCCGAATAGTCGCCAGCCTCGCGGGGCACACTTGGAGTTGGATGAAACCCAATTTCAAGAAGGACTGGTGATCAGACACATGAACAAGATCGGCATCATCATCGGCAGCACGCGGCCTGGACGGGTGGCCGAACAGGTGGCCAGATGGGTATATGAGCATGCGCAGAAGCGTGGAGACGCGGAATACGAGATCGTCGATCTCGCCGACTATCACTTCCCCAACTATGACGAGCCGGTCCCCCCGTCGATGTCGCAGGACTACAAGCATGAGCACACGAAGCGCTGGTCGCAGAAGATCGCGGCTCTGGATGGCTTCGTGTTCTGCACGCCGGAATACAACCACGCAACCTCCGGGGTGCTCAAGAATGCCCTCGATTTCATCTACTACGAGTGGAACAACAAGGCGGCCGGCTTCGTCAGCTGGGGCAGCTTCCTCGGCGCGCGCGCCGTCGAGAACCTCAGGCTCATCATGGGAGAGCTGCAGGTGGCGGACGTGCGGGCGCAGGTCGGCTTGTCGCTGTTTACCGACTTTGAAAACTTCACCACGTTCAAGCCCGCTCCCCATCATGCGGAGGCGTTGAATGCGATGCTTGACCAGCTGAACGCCTGGGCAGGTGTGCTGAAGACCTTGCGCAGCAAGTGAACCAAGCATGAAGGCACACCTTGCATGATCTGACGGCTGCGCAAGGTGTTTTTCATTTGGGTAAAATGCGCCATTCTTGGAAAACGTAATACTATAGCCGGGTTTCTCCTGGTGGAAAGGAGGGCGAGCATGGCATTCCGTTCGTGGAATTATCTCCGGTCGCGCGCTGGACTTTCGTCGGCGCAATCGGAATCGGATCCGATGAGAGCCTTCATCGACGGTCAATTGACCGACGACATGCTGATGAATATTCAGACCTTGGCGAACCTCTTCGATTACCCCGATAACGACAGCCTGAAGATCCGGCATATCCACATCCGCGCGCTGCAGGTGGACGCGGCGGTGCTCTATGTGGAAGGAGCTGCTGACGGGCAGGCGGTTGAGCGCACCATCATCCGGCCATGCCTCGAGAACGATCAGCAGCTCGATGCGCACCAGCCTGCCGAACGAATCAATATCATCAAGCAGCAGCTGTTGCCTTCCCTGGCCGTGAAGGAATCCGAGACTTACCAGGAGCTGAATGATGCGCTGCTGCACGGCAACACCGTGCTCATCATCCCGCAGAGCTCCAGGGCGATCATCATCGAAACGCCCGGCTTTGAATACCGCACCGTGGAGATGCCCCAGGTCGAACAGGTGCTGCGCGGCCCGAAGGAAGCGTTCATCGAATCGACGGACGTCAATCGCTCGCTCATCCGAAAGCATATCAAGGATCACAACCTGCGTTGCGAGAAGATCACCTTCGGCAAGCGCAAGCAGAACACGGCGCTCATGCTGTACATGCGCAATATCGCCGACGATCAGACCATACAAAGGGTGAAGAAGCGGATCGAACAAGTGGAGAGCGATGCGGTGACGAATCTGTTCCTGTTGGAGCAGTCGATCGAAGAGCGGCCCTATTCGCTCCTGCCATCCATCCTCCTGACGGAGCGGCCGGACAGGGCAGCCGCCTTCCTGCAGGAAGGGCATGTGGTGGTGCTGATGGACAATTCGCCGGTTGCGCTCATCGCCCCGATCACCTTCTGGGCGCTGTTCCACGCGGCCGAGGACCAATACCAGCGCTGGGTTGTCGCGAATTTCATGCGCCTCATCCGGCTGTTCGCCATGCTCGTCACCATGCTCATACCGGGCGTCTACGTGGCGATCACCACCTTCCATGTCGAGATGCTGCCGACCGACCTGATGCTGGCCATATCGGCTGCACGGGAGCGGGTGCCATTCCCGATCGTGGTCGAGATCATCTTCATGGAGCTGACGTTTGAGATGATCCGGGAATCGGGGGTTCGCGTCCCCGCGCCGATCGGCACGACGATCGGCATCGTCGGCGCGCTTGTCCTGGGTCAGGCGGCGGTGGATGCGAATCTGGTCAGCCCGATCCTCGTCATCATCGTCGCCATCACGGGCCTCGCTTCCTACATCATCCCGGATATCACGTTGAACTTCGCGATCCGGGTACAGAGGTTCATGTTTATCCTGTTCGGCTATATGTTCGGTTTCTTCGGACTTGCGCTCTACATGTCCTTCGTCATCGCCTATCTGGTGTCGTACAAATCCTTCGGCGTGCCCTTCATGTCGCCGCTGGCGCCGAGACTTCCTGCCTCGAGGGACATGTTCACCCGCTCGGCCTTCCGCCAGCAATGGCTCAGGCCGTCCAATCTGAGTCCGAAGGAGAAGTTCAAACAGCATAAACCAGAAGGGAACTAGAGTACCATGCAGATTACGGACGGAAAGATAGGCGCAAGGGAAATACTGAGCATGATCGTCATGGTGGTCGGCATCAAAGCCACCGACACGACCCCCAATATGATGATCTATCATGCGCAGAACGCAGCGTGGTTGTTCAGCCTGATGATCGGAGTGGTCATGCTGATTCCGTTCCTGGTCCTGCTGAGATTGATGGGCCGATATCGCATGGGGCTGTATGATCTGTTGGTTCATCTGACCGGGAGATGGGTCGCCACACTGATCGTAGCCTGGATGTTCGTCTGGCTGTTCATCAGCGCCGCACTGAATACGAGAAGCTACATCGACATCGTGAACACGCTGTTTTTCCCGCAGACCTCCCTCTATTTCATGTGCCTGTTTTTTCTGCTGTTCAGCTGGCTGGTCGCCAAACGCGGCTTTGAGACGATCGGCAGGACGTCGTGGCTGCTGCTGTCACTCGTCGTGTTTATCTCGTTGGTGCTCTCGGTGTCGATCTGGCAGGACATGAATCTGTCGCACCTGTATCCCCTCCTGGGTCCGGGACTGGGTGACCTGCTCAAGGAAACGCCGCGACACGCATCCCTCTATGCCGAGCTGGTGCTCATGTGCTTCATGCTTCCTTATGCGACGACCTATCGGTCGTTCCGTCAAGGCACGCTCCTCGGCTACGGCTTGTCCATTTTCGTGATCGTCCTGCTAAACGCCTATTACGTCATGGTGTTCGATTATCCGGCCGTCGAGCACATCTCCTTTCCCTACCAACAGCTGACGCGGGCGGCGTCATTCGGCAGACAGGTCGCCCACATCGAGGCGATCTTCCTGGGTCTGTGGATTATAACCGCCGTGATGCATTTCGCGATCTATCTCTATCTGACGGCCTATCTGTTCGCCAGGACCTTCCGGATTCACGAATTCGAGCCGCTGATCCTGCCGCTGACCGGGCTCTGTTTGCTGTTGTCCGGATTTCCCAAGAATGTCGTGCAGATCAACGAAATACGCGATATGGTGATCAGCTCGGCGTCGATCGTTTATCTCGCGCTGCCATTCGTCTTGTGGGGACTGAAGCTCTGGAGGGATCGTTCGTCGTGATCAGGCGCTTATGGCTGACTGTAGCGATGGGGATGATGTCGCTCGCGCTGGCGGGTTGCGCGGACCGCGTGGAGGTGGAGCGACTCGCTCACGTCGTCGTGCTCGGGCTCGACTATGAAGAGGGCAATTTCATCAATGTGACGTTCCAGATCGCCAATCCGCAGGTCGGTTCGACAGACAGGGGCCAGGCGGAGAAGGAACCGCCCACGGATATCGTATCGATCAAGTCCACCGATGTGGTCACGGCGCGGGAGCTGGCCAATACGATTATTCCCAGGCAGCTGGATTTCTCGCATCTGCAGACGCTGATCATCTCCGAGTCCATGGCCAGATCGCCGGTGTTTCACAAGACGGTGTCCAGCCTGGTGCGCATTCCCGAGATTCGGCGCGAGATGAGCATGATCATCTGCAGGGAGGAGGCGGCGACGTTCATCAAGAAGAACAAGCCGCGAATGGAGACCAGGCCGCACAAATATTATGAGTACATGCTGGACCAATGGGCGATCCGGGCAGTCGTGCCGGATTCCAACCTGAACGGGTACCTGAAGAACCTGGCCGGCGAGCTGTATCTTGTCATCTATGCGACCACCGAGCGGCTGGAGGATGAGATCTTCGAGAATGAGGCGCTGTACCGTGCCGGAGAGGTTCCCGCCGAGGAAACGGACCCGGTGCAGATGATGGGTTCGGCGGTGCTCAAGGAGGGCAGGATGATCGGCACCATGAATGGCCAGGAAACGCGTTACGCCATGCTGCTCAGGCATGAGGAGAAGGTTCATTCAGTCATCAGCTCCTTCCCCGATCCGCTGAAGGAGACGGAGCGGGTGACGGTGCGGCTCCTGAAGACGGAATCTGCAAAGTTGAAAATCGACGTGTCGGAAGAGGTGCCGCGGATCGAGGCGAAGGTGAAGCTGTACGGACAGCTGCTGTCGACAGAAGGGATGGAGAACTATGTGACGAATCTGGACCATCAGGAGTTGCTGGAACAAACGATAGAGGACGTGATGACCAGGGAGACGATGGACTTCATCCGCCGCACACAGGAGGAATTCAGGAGCGAGCCGTTCAACTGGCACAACCAGGTGAGGAAGAAGTTCTGGACGTGGAACGATTACATCCGGTATGACTTCATCGGCAAATATCCGCGTGCGGAAGTGAAGGTTGTCTACGAGGTGGAAATCGAAAACTTCGGCAAGCAGTTTGAACCGGTGACGGTCAACGACAAGCACGCAGAGTGAATGGGAGGACTGCCGTCATGTGGACGATGTTTTTCATCAATGCTTACCTGACCTATTATACGTTCCGGTATGCCCGCAAGCTATGGAAGAATGATTGCAAGCCGGGCGCGGCAGCAACGTTCGTCCTCGCCCTCAGCTTCATGCCGCTGACGTTTTACATCATGTTGGCCAAATAGGCGGCCCGAACGCTTCGCCGCATGCGTTCATCCGCCGCATCGCGCCGCACCGGCTGATCGGCCGGTGCCATCTTATTGACATTTGAATGTATTAGTCGCATAATACAATTAATCGTTGGCATACATGAAGAGGCAGGTGAGGCTCGTGTGCTGAATTTCTATGGGCTCAAGCTGACGACCCGGCAGCCGGTGTACGTGCAGATCGCCACCCACGTCAAGCTGCAGATCCTGCGGGGGAATGCGACAAGCGGCGACAGGCTGCCTTCGCGCCGCGAGGTCGCAGCGCAACTGCAGGTGAATCCCAACACGGTGCAGAAGGCGTTCAGGCTGATGGAGGACGAAGGTTACGTGCGCACGAGCAGCACGCTGGGCAGCGTCATCGAGGTCGATGAGGCGATGCTGGACCGCATCCGGACGGAGATGACGCAGGAGCTGGTCAGCGAATTTGTCGCATCCGCACGTGAGCTGGGCCTGTCATTCAAGCAGGTGATCGATCTGATCAGCGAGCTGTGGGAGTGAAGGGACGGAGGACAGGTTTTGCTATGCCTACATTGTACTAGTGATATAGTACAGTTTCAGGAGGGGATGATGATGAGGAGGTCGCTTCTGCATCTGTATCGATTGACGAATGACCAGCTGGCGAGGTGGCTCGGTTTCCTGCCGCTCGTCTGCGGCGGCATGTTCATCCTGTCACTGCTGCTGACGCGCACCGAGGTGAAGGGCTACTACGCCTATTCGGTGCACCGGCGCTTCGAGGATCTGTACATGGTCGCCGGTTGCGTCTGGGTGTACGCGCTGGCCGTGGCGTCCGTGATCGGCTTTTTCATCTATACGATCTATGCCGATTATTGGGGGAACAAGGCGATCTATACGTATATGACGCTGCCGACCCGAAGGGAATGGGTCTATGTGAGCAGGATCATCGCCTGCATCCTGGGCTTGCTCGCCGTTACGGCGGTTCAGGTGATCGCGGTGCAGGTCAGCTATGCGATCTATGCCGATCATATATCCGGCTATGAGGAGGGGCGGTACCTGATGAACAACGGGATGTTCCTCGCCTTCATCCGCTCCACCTTCCTCCGGCTGATCATGCCCCTCGGATGGCTGGGGACGTTATGCTCGACGAGCATGCTGCTCGCGCTTGTCACAGGCCTCTATCATGCGATCCTGTGCGAGCGGGCGAAGCGCCGGATCGGCCACGTGTTCAATCTGGCGGCAGCATGGGTGTGGGTCGATCTGTGCCTGATCGTGCTGCAGCAGGATGCGGCGTCCCATGTGATGGAGCGGATGATCGCGGAGAGCACGGCACTGCTGCTTCTGATCGTCTATTTTGTCTGGCACAGCGTGTATCTCATACGCCGCGGGGCGATCGCCTGATGCGGCAGTGAGGCAAGCAAGGGGAGGAGGAAACAGAATGAAGCGAACCGGATGGATCCGGTGGCTCAGGCGGCACGGACTGGTGCCGATGCTTCTGGTCACGGCAGGGGTGTTGGTGTTCACCGCGTCTAACCTGCACGCGGCTGCGGATGATGCGGGATGGGAACTGATGGATCTGGAAGGAGATCGCCGCGCGCTGGAAGGCATCGTGATCCGGGGCGAGCTCCTGGACGCCTATCACCGCACGAGCTTTCGCGTCACAGCGGACGGAGTCGCGCATGAGACGGAGCTGTTCGAGGCCTATCGGGATGAGCCCCGATATATACCTGGCCGGATCATCGGTGATGCACTCTGGCGGGTGTGGAATTTTGAGGATCAGACGATGATCGAGAAGCAGCCGCTGGACAGACCGAATCAGAGGGAGCAGGTCATCATCAGCGGATCTTATGGCGCCCTGGATGCGAGAGGAAACGGCCGCTACGGCAATCAGGTCGAATACGGGCTGGCGAGCGCCGAGGGACGGATGTACTATGTGACGCCCACGTCAATCTATTATTCGGGGATCCATGCGATCTACAGGCTCAGGTTCGACGACGAGATGAAGGCGGCCGAGAAGCTCGTCGAGCTGGATATGCGCGGCAATGACGGCGAACGTTCGCGCGGGCTGGAGGTGCTCGGGCTGGAGGCGGCGGGCGACAAGCTCGTGCTGATCATGACGGAGGATCGGGATAGACTGATCGTCCGGTGCTATGACAGCCGGACAGGGGAACTGCTCGGCGAGACCGCAGCGCGCGATTTCCAGGCAGGCCGGCATTCGCCCTCCTATATCGCCTCGGCCGATCCCGATGGCCAGACGATCAGCCTCGCGTTCCCGAGAGGCGAAGAGCTGGAAGCAGGGCAGTCGGCGTTTACGTTCCTGAGCTTCAGCCTGACGGACGACGGCATCAGCCTGATCGAGGAAGTGCAACCGGTGTTTGCGGATGGGTCCTGGGAGACCTGGATCAGCAGGATGGCCCTGGGTCACACGGGCGACAAGCTGGTGGCGGCGATGACCGTCCGTGCGGCGATGGAACATGACGCTCCCTATGCGAATTACTACGTGGGTTCGACCCGGTTCATGATCTATGTGTTCGAAGATGGCGAGCTCACCTATCGCGGCGAGCTGATCACCGATCAGAACGATGACTTCATCTACACGAGGAATCGTCCGCTGAACGCCGGATACAGCCCGATCGCCCATCGCGAATACGAGCGGCTGGGGATCGGCACGGTCGGACGAGATGGCTGAGAGCCGCATGAAGAGTCGAGCATGTCAGGGAGAGGTGATGAATGATGATCGAGATCAGCAGGCTGTGGAAGACATACCGCACCTCGCCGTTCCGCCTGTACATCGACCGTCTGGCGTTTCATGACGGTGAGATCGTGGGTGTGATCGGCGCCAACGGGAGCGGCAAGACGAGCCTTCTGAAGGCGATCGCAGGGCTGGGAGAGCTCAGGCAGGGCGAGGTGCTGATCGACGGCCGGCCGGTCACGGAGAGCTACGAGGACATCGCGTACATCACGGAGGAGGGGAGCTTCCGCCGCGACATGACGCCACTCGAGTATGGCCAGTTCCTCGCGGACTACTATTCGCGGTTCGATATGGACGAGTACAGGAGGATGCTGGATGCCTTCGAGTTGCTCCCCAATGAGAAGATCCGGACATTCTCCCGCGGCCAGAGGTCGAAGCTGGAGATCTGCGCCGGCTTCGCCAAGCGGACGAAGCATCTCGTGATGGATGAGCCGTTCCTCGGCAAGGATCCGTTCTCGCGCCGCGAGTTTCTCAAGGCCATGGTATCCGGGATGAGGGATGACGGCGTGATCATCCTCTCCACCCATCATATCGACGAGATCGAGCATGTCATCGACCGGGCGATCGTGCTGGCGAATGGAACCGTGAAGGCGGATCTGTACATGGACGATCTGCGGGAGGAGGGCAAGACGCTCGTCGAGGCGACGGAAGAGTGGATCCGCAAGGAAGAATGGCTGAAGAGGCTGAGGGAGCTGGAAGAGCATGTTTGATGCATTGGCCGGTTTTTGTGCTTCGTGAGTGTAAAATGTTTGTGGGCAGAAAAAAGGAATAATTGGTGAACGAATGCGGAAAAGCATGGAAAAAGGCTTC
>CALGAO010000030.1 GCA_937957685.1 uncultured Paenibacillaceae bacterium | reverse complement strand
AAGCCTTTTTCCATGCTTTTCCGCATTCGTTCACCAATTATTCCTTTTTTCTGCCCACAAACATTTTACACTCACGACAAAAAATTCACTGAACCATCTCCATCCGCCAAGTGCGCTCCCATAACAAAACCCCGGCGATCCATCTCCATGGATACCGGGGTGTTCATACGTTCTCGTCCCATGCAGTCTGCTCCCGCTCTCCCGGCATCAGCGTGCACCCGCCGATGCTGTGACGATCATCGCCATCGCCAGGAGGAGTGTCAGTTGTTGCCGCGGGGGCCGTTCATCATTGTTGCTTCGCCACTTCTTCATACGATTTGCCCTGGCTAAGACCATACTTGGCCGCGATCTGGATCAGGTCATTGTATTCCTCCGGCGTCAGCCGCTCCAGCATGATGTCCCTCGCAGCCCGCTTCTCCTGAACGGTCATACCGCCGCTCAGCATCGAGAGGAACAGGTCGATGTCCGACGCGCTCAGCCTTTTCATCAGCACGTTGGCCAGCTTGAGCTTCTCTCCCAGCGTGACCGACTTCTGAACCGCTTCGACCTTCTCCTTGGTGACCTCCGCTGAATACGTGAACCTGGCCTCAGACGTATCGGAAGCCTCCGAACCGGCATCGCTTCCGCCTGCCGCCTGGCCGCCAGTACCTTCAGTGCCGCCCGCGCTGTTCCCTGCGCCGGTCGGCCCGCTGTTCGGGCCGCTGACAGCTCCACTTCCCGCGCTAGCACCGCCTGCGCCCGAGCTGCCGGATGCTTGTCCGCCTGTCTCACCGCCCGCACCCGACGCTCCGGAAGCTTGTCCGCCCTGGCTATGGCTTCCGCTGCCTGGCGCGCCTGCCGAAGCCGAGGCGTCTCCGGCACCCGTGCCGCTGGCGGGATCCGCTTCATCCTCCCCGAACAGGACATCCAGACCCACATCTCCTCCGAGCGCCTGCTTCAACAGCTCATCATAGTCCGAGCCTGCCACCATGGACTTCAGCACGTAATCCACCGCCATGTTCAGACCGATGTATCCCGCACCCAGCAGGACCGCCACCGATACGGCCGAGATGATCAGCCATTTGCGCCATTTGCGTTTTCCCTTCGCCACCGTCGCACCTCCACAGGTTCATTCCACTTGTCGTTTATGGTTTCTTTCGTAGTCACTGTCCATCATCCAGCTCTACGCGCGCACGCACTCAGATGCCGCACCTGATCGTCATTCAACTTGACGCAACATATGTCGAATGTTCCCGAACAACCCTATTATACATGAAAATCTCCTGTCGACATATCGCGCGAAAGTCCCGATCAGGCGAGAAGCACCCGGAAGGCTGCCGTAGCCACCCCTCCAGGGTGCCAGGAGCGGATCATCTCTGCTGATATACCCAGTCAAACTTCTCCCTCACCTGCTGAAGCACATCATCCAGCATCCGGACGATCATCCGGATATCATCGCCCGGGTTAAACGGGATGAGCCGGATCCGCTCATCCTCGATATAATAGCTGGCGCGCTCGTGCTCTCTCGTCTCCGCATAGATCGCCCAGGCCTCCAGCACAGGACGAGGGTCGAAGAGTCGGAGCCCCTTGCCCCGGTCGCCGTACAGATGCTCCGAACGGCTGTCCCGGACGTACGCGATCAGCTGATCCATCTCCCTCAGCCGCTGGCGGCTGTTCCGCTTCGCCTCCACCCAGAAATTGCGGATCGGGCGATACTTGAAATCGACGAGCAGGCTGCCGGCATAGATGTCATGCAGATAATAATCGATGCGCGTGTCCGGCCGATTGTTCTTGCCGAGGGACAGCGGCAGCTCCCGCTCGGAGGTATCGCCCAGCACCAATGGCAGCTGACCGTCATAGACCAGATTCAGCCGCCATTCGCCGCGGACGAGCACGATGCGCTCCCCCGGAGGCAGCACCGGGACGATACAGGCATCGGACGTGGCCCGATGATCGTAGATCCATCCGGATATCGGGCGGAAGCCGGCATGATCGACAAGCGCCTTCAGGATGCGGGTGAATCCCCACATCTCGTACAGCTTCTCGGTCCGCTTCCACTGGAAATTGTACATCGGATGCAGCGTCACCTGCAGCTGATCCTCGCTGAGCTCCCGATAGAGCTGGTAGAGCGCGCGGTATCTGGAGTCCGTCGCCAGCACGTGAGGAATGTGTACCCTCGGCTTCATCTCGACCTCCTGATACCAGGCGGCGCTGGTGATGAGCCTGAGGCCCCGACGCATCTGATCCACCCGCCCGATATAGCCGTCGATGGTGTCCAGCTCCTTGCGCTTCTCGTTGATCGCACTCGCCGAACGCTCCTGGAACTGCTGATAGGGCAGCTGTTCCTCGATCTCCAGCTCGATCTGTTGGCGGTGCAGCTGCAGGTTCTGCACGAATTCCTCGAAGAAGGACGCGAGGCGGGAGATCATGCGTTTGACCCATTGATTTTCCGGCAGATCATGGTCGACCTCACGATGCGGCGTGCGAACGTACCCCGGCAATCTGGACTGTCCGTACAAGCTGCGGATCGACACCTGGTCCAGCGCCGTCGCGCGCTCCTCCGGAGTCCAGCGATATGACTTCCGGATGCGGTGATTGACCCGATCATACAGATCCGTCAGCGCCGACATCAGCGTGGGGTAATGCCGGTCGAGGATCATGAACTTCCTGAGCAGCGGCGGCAGGACCTGCCCCCGCTCTTCGGGAGCGGCCGCATACAGGCGATGCACGAGATCGAAGGTCAGCCCCTTCATGATCTCCTCCAGCTCCCGCTTCATCTGCTCCAGCTGGGAGCCGGAGACCTGCTTGGACTCGATGAGGAACGGCGCAAGGAAGGTGCGCTCACCCGATACGACCCTGAGCAGATAGGTGCCCGGGATCAGCGGATAATCGCCGAAGCTGTGCAGCGCCACCGGCTCCGCCGACGGCTTCAGATACAGCTCGCCGTCCTCGTCCACCTCGACCCGGTCCCCGGGCACTTCATCCAGTCCATACATATAGAGTCGGCTGGTCTTGTCCGGCGCATCGAAGAGAAGTCTGACCGGCACATTCTCCAGCAGGCGGAACACCGGACGGGCGTAATCCTCCTCGCTGATCCGGTCATGGAACGTCGTCACCGTCTGGTTGTATCTCTCCTGATCGAAGAGCAGTTGCAGCCGGAATGTTGCCTCAGATGGTGAAGCCATTGTCTCTCAACTCTTTCGCTTTCTGGATCAGGGCTTTCTTCGACTCTGCGAAATCCGAGATGTGCGGGCTTGCGTCCAGCAATTGATAGAGAGTGCCGCTCAGCCCCTCCTCCGCCTGCTTGCCGATGAGCGTCTTCAGCATGCTCTCCGGGCCGCGAAGCTTGGTGAGGACGCGCTGCACGATCTGCAGGTCGAGAGCCTCCCTTCGCGAAAGGTATGGATTCGCCGGCAGGTTCTTGAGATAGTAATCGATCTGCCGGACGACGCGCGGTCCGATCCCGAGGTTGCGGCTGCAATCCTGGAGCTGGCGATGCATCTCCCACAGGAAATCCGCTTCCTCATCGGACAGCGAGATGGACAGTTCCTCCGGCCGACGGAAGCTGTGATAGTCCTCGAAGGACATCGGTTGCTTGGCCTTCGGCCCCTTGCGCTCGATCTGCCGCAGCCTGCGGAAGGGCATGACATCGAGGGTGATGACGTTCGAGCGGTCGAGCACCTTGTCGGAGAAGTGGTACGTCGATTCGTCGAGATTCACCGTGCCGATGAAGATGACGTTGTTGCCGATCGCAAGCTCCGGCGGGTAGGTGGCGGAGTTGTACACCTGCTGCTCGATGTTGCTGCTGTACAGCCGCACCTTCCGGCGACCCGGCTCCATCTCCAGCACGGACAGGAACTGCGCGAAGTAATGCTCCACGCGCGCCAGGTTCATCTCGTCGAAGCAGATGATGTACAGCTTGCGGTTGTCCTGATGCTGCGCCTGGATGAGCACGTCGATCAGTCCGGATTCGCCGGGGCGGTAGATCATGTTCTTGATATCCACGTAGCCGAGCAGCTCGGAGTCGTCCGTCCAGGAAGGACGCACCGGGATCATCACCAGCTGCTGCGAATCCAGTCCCAACGCCTTCGCATAGGCTTGTACCAGCTTCGACTTGCCTGTTCCGCTCATGCCCGCCAGGATGGTGAGGGCATTGGACTTCACCGCCGTGTGGAAATTGTACAGGTCCCTCTCCCGATAGACGAGGCCCATATCCCTCGCCTCCTGGAGGAACAGCTCCATGAATTCATCTTCCCTGGAGTGGCTCTCCTCCTGGGGCGCCGCCTGCTCCTGCTCCGGCGGAGCGGCCTTGACGACCGGCTCGTGCGCTTCGGCGGTCGACGCCATCTGCTCCTGTTCCTCTTCCTCGCCGTATGCCTCTTCGCGGATGTGTTTCTCCAGAGGCTTCAGCTCGGCGAAGGCCTGCCTGACCTCCTCATACGTATCCGTATCGATGAACAGCACCGTATCATCCCGCCTGCCGAGATAGTAGGCGCGGTCGAGCCATTGGAAGCTTCCCTTGCGCACCGGTTGATCGCTGGTGAGCAGCAAGCCGCCATGGGCATAATCATGGCTGGTGAACAGGCCGTACATGTGGTATTGGAGCTCATGCTCCTTCCACAGCACGATCTCGGGCGTGTCCTCCCGCTCCATGGACAGGTTGGAGATCTGGCCGAGATACTTGCGATTGAGCAGGTTCGCCTCGAAATCCTGGATGCTCAGGTCATGCACATCCTGGCTGAAGATCGGAATCGGCCTGAACGCATGCTCGCTCTTGTAAGTTTCCAGCTTCGGCACCAGCCTGATCTCCTCCGCGATATACACCTCTCCGTGCGTCGCCAGCACCTTCATCATCGGCTGGAAGATGAACAGCGTATCGTGCAGGAACTCCTCGAGATTGCGGATGCGCTCCTCTATGTCAGGGTTCGCGTAGTCATCCTGGAACCCGTAACGTTCAAGCTCATTGGAATAACTGGTGAACAGCTTCGCCTCCCGGGGCAGGCTGCCCGGATATTGCTCGATCAGTGACTTGATGTAGAATTGCAGATAGTTTTGCGAATTGCGGAAGATCGCCCGGCTCCGTCCCATGTGTTCGTAGGTCTCTTCTTCCGTAGCCAGGACACCGATCAGGTCTGTGGTCCATTTTTTCTGCCGTTTCATCATGATCGTTACACCGTCCCCGCGTTGCAGTAGTCTCGTAATTTGTTGTAATTGTCGAATTCGATGATCTTGTTGCCGTACCTTTGCTTCAGATTGATCTTCATATGCGGCGGGATGCGGAACGATGTGAACCAGATCTGTTCGGCATGGTCCAGCATGACCGTCTGATCGAGATCGCCTGGTGAGACCAGGGTGATGATATACCGCTTGTCGCTCAGCGCATTCAGCTCTTTCCGATGATGGTCGATGAGCACCACCTGAGTGCGTTGCTCATTCAGGGTGGCGCTCAGGCTGCGATTTCCGTCTTGTAGTTGTTCAGTTCCGTTCGGGTCGTCTCCAGTTCCTGGTTCAGCCGCGTCAGCTTCCGCTGCTGGTCCTGGTTCACCCGCTCGGCTTCGGCCAGTTGCTCGATGAGCTGGCTGATCTTCTTGTCCCTGTCGCTCACCTCACTGCGCCGCTGTTCGGCTTCTTTCTCGAATCGGTCCTTCTGCTTCCTGGTCTCCTTCAGCTCTTGCTCCAGCCTGGCGATCCGTTTGCCGATGGATCTCACTTCATCCTTCAGCCTGACGTTCTCCTCGCTCAGCGCTGCGAGCTCCGCCTGCCAGCGCTCGTCGCCATCATCCGGCGATGCTGCCGTCTGCTGCGCCGCTGTCTCCTCGGCTCGCGGATTCGCTTCACCCGGGTCATCCGGTTGTCCGGCTTCCTCCTGCGCGGTCGCGTCATCATCCGAACGGATCAACTCATAGAACGACATCGCCTTCGCCTTCAGGTCTTCCTCGCCGGAGGTGAGCAGCCAGGTCAGGACTTCGATCGGTTCCTTCGCCAGCTCGCCGCTCTTGATCTTGCCGTATAGCTCGGACGCTTCATGAGCGCGAATCAGCGAGACCTGGGCTTCATCCAGCTTGACCAGGCGTTTCAGGATTTGCTGAATTTCCAGGATATTCGGGGGCTTGAGAAGGGTTCGTTCGAGAGGCTTGCGTATGAGCTTGAGCTGTTTAGGGTCGTTTTTGATGCGGGAAAGGTTGTCGAAACCACTGATGGCAATTCTTCTTCGAGGGGTTCTATTTTTATTGATCAACAGAACGATATCGACGAGCTTGTCATCGGGAATGGCGGACAGGATCCATTTCCACTCTTCCATCTTGCTGTCTCTCCCTTCGTTGCTGAGTGTAATGTATCCATTATAATATAAACTTCACCCGAACAGGAGGAAGAATATGATCGGATATGGCGTCAACGATCGACAGAAGAAAGGGGCCACTAGTCGCGCTTCCCCCGTCCTCTGAACAGGAGATGCACGAGCTTGTACAGCAGGATGCCGAGGATCGCTCCGGCGGTATCGATGATCACGTCCTGCCACTGCGCGCCTCGACCGGGGACGTACAGCTGATGCCACTCATCGGTGATGGCATAGGCGAGGCAGGCCAGTCCGGTCAGCAGCATCAGTCGCGGAGTCGGGCCCTTGCGTATGCTCAGCGCATGCAACAGGAGCATGCCAAATACGAAGTAGAGCATGACATGCGCGCACTTGCGGACCAGCTTGTGCAGATCGGATACCGTATAGGAATAGTCAGGATCCCAGAGACGGATCAGCTTGATGATCGCCGCGGTGACGTCGATGCTCAGCTCTCTGGACATATGGACGGGCTGTTGGGAGAACATAAAGATCAGGATCGCACATGCTATCACGGCGATCCTGGATAAGATACGATGCAATTGACTCACCCGCTATGAGGAGATTAGGCGATCATGATCGGGAGGTTTCCTGCTCGATGATTCGCTGCAGATAAGCCAGGAATTCCTCGCGCAGATCTTCCCTGCGCAGCGCCATCTCGACGGTCGCCTGGAGGAATCCTTGCTTGTCGCCGACGTCATAGCGGCGGCCTTCGAAGATATAGGCGTACATCGCCTCCTGCTGCGCCAGCACATTCAATGCGTCGGTCAGCTGGATCTCTCCGCCCTTGCCCGGCGTGGTCTGCTCGAGGATCCCGAAGATCGCAGGCGTGATGACATAGCGGCCGAGGATCGCGATATCCGACGGAGCCTCTTCCACAGACGGCTTCTCGACCAGCTCCCGCACCTTGTAGATGCGGTCTTCGATCAGCCGGCCGTCGACGATGCCGTACTTGCTCACATCGCCGCGCGGGATCTGCTGCACGCCGAGGATCGTCGTCTTGTACTGGGCATAGACCTCCATCATCTGCTTCAGGCAGGGCTTCTCGTTATCGACGATGTCGTCGCCGAGCATGACGGCGAACGGCTCGTTGCCGATGAAGCTCTTGGCGCACAGGATCGCGTGGCCGAGGCCGCGCGGCTCCTTCTGCCGGATGTAGTGAATGTTGACCATGTCGGAGATCTTGCGAACCTCCTCGAGCAGGTCATACTTCCCCTTCGCCTCGAGCTCCAGCTCCAGCTCCACCGACTTGTCGAAGTGATCCTCGATGCTCTTCTTGTTGCGGCCCGTGATGATCAGGATCTCCTCGATGCCGGACTGCACCGCTTCCTCGATAATGTATTGCAGCGTAGGCTTGTCCACGATCGGCAGCATTTCCTTCGGCTGCGCCTTCGTCGCCGGCAGGAAACGGGTGCCGAGTCCGGCTGCCGGTATGATCGCTTTGCGTAGTTGCAACCTCATCACTCCTGTTCGATCTCTATCCTATCAGATTCGATACCGGCTGCCAAACGACAGCCTCTGACTATTCGTCCGGATGCAGCATCTCATACCGCCAGGCGTCCCTGCACATCTCCTCAAGCCCGCGTCTGGCTGCCCAACCAAGCTCACGCCATGCTTTCGACACATCGGCGTAGCTCTCCGCGACATCCCCCGGCCTGCGTCCGACGATCTCGTACGGGATCCGGATGCCGTTCACCTGCTCGAACGTCCGGATCAGCTGCAGGACGGACGTTCCCTGGCCTGTGCCGAGATTGAACACATGGACGCCTTCCTGCAGGCGCTCAAGCGCCGCCACATGCCCTTCCGCCAGGTCGACGACATGGATGTAGTCACGCACTCCGGTCCCGTCGACGGTGGGATAATCATTGCCGTATATGTACAGCTTCTGCAGCTTGCCCTTGGCCACCTTGGTGATGTACGGCATCAGGTTGTTCGGGATGCCACGCGGCGACTCGCCGATCAGGCCGCTCTCATGCGCGCCGATGGGATTGAAATACCTTAGCAGCGATACGGCCAGCTGCGGATGGGCCTTCACCGTATCGGTCAGGATGCGCTCGCTCATCGCCTTCGTCTCCCCGTAAGGGTTCGTCGTCTCTTTGAGCGGCATCGTCTCGACCAGCGGCACTTCCTTGGCGCCGTATACCCCTGCCGATGAGCTGAA
>CALGAO010000029.1 GCA_937957685.1 uncultured Paenibacillaceae bacterium | reverse complement strand
CTAACTGGACATAGATCGGTTTCGTTGTGTCTGAGGGCAGGATCAAGTTGTCGCCTCCTCCCGCTTGCAGGATACATGGTACATTACTGCTGTAATGTACTATACAACAAAAACATGAAAAATGGAAGAGGCTGTTTACCCTTCCTGGTGTGAGGCAAGTAGTGCCGGGCGGATTGTGTTAAAATGGTTCATAAGAGACAAATGATGGCAAGAGGATGAAAGGGCGTCCTGAGCGGCTTCGCGCTGGTTCTACTGATCTATTTCCTGCTCATCCGGTTTCGTTATATCCGTCTGGTGAAGGGAGCCTGACGAAGGAGGCATATCCGGATACCCTGGTACAACTGCTGTCCGAGCTGCAGCCATTCCTTGCGATCATGGTACAGTTACGGTTTCAGACCGGGGAAGCGAGGGCATGACGCTGCCCTTCAGGCACAACGGTACATTCGAGATGGCTACAGATGGGTGGTGGACATGGCGTTCGTGATCGGGTAGGGAATGCGCGTTCTAGAGTAATTTACCGGCTACCAAATCCACGCCAACTGTCTTATACTTAGTATATACAAAGATATATATGTCATATGGCTTGCTTATGTCTTTGATAGTGGTACACTATGGAATAGATTTGATACAAATGATTTAGATACGAATCTTACAAATAAAGGACGATCAAAATGAGCAACAGACAATCCAAGACTGATGTGATTCTGATCGGTGCTGGCATCATGAGCGCCACGCTTGGTTCCCTGCTGAAAGAGTTGGCTCCTGAATGGGAGATCAAGGTGTTCGAGAGACGGGGAAGCGCGGGGGAGGAGAGCTCCAACGAATGGAACAATGCCGGAACCGGCCACTCCTCGCTGTGTGAGTTGAACTATACCGTGGAGAAGCCGGACGGTTCGATCGATATCAGCAAGGCGATCAAGGTCAACGAAGATTTTCAGCTGTCCAAACAGTTCTGGTCCTATCTGGTCAAGAGCAATCTGATCAAGAGTCCGCGCGACTTCATCACCCCGCTCCCGCACATGAGCTTCGTGCAAGGGGAGAAGAACGTGGCCTTCCTGCGCAAACGTTTTGAAGCGCTATCGCAGAACCCGCTCTTCTATGGGATGGAGTTCAGCGACGATCCGGACCAGTTGAAGGAATGGATCCCGCTCATGATGCAGGATCGCAAGATCGAAGGGCCAATCGCCGCCACCCGCATCGATACCGGTACGGATGTCAACTTCGGCGCATTGACCCGCATGCTGTTCAAGCATCTGCAAGAGCAGAATGTGGAGATCCATTATAACCGGCAGGTGAATGATATCCGCCGTTCCAGCGACGGTTCCTGGGAGCTCATCGTGCGCAATGTCGAGAGCGGAGCGGTGGAACGCCATCAGGCCAGGTTCGTATTCCTCGGCGCTGGCGGAGGAAGCCTGCATCTGCTGCAGAAGTCGGGCATCCCGGAAGGCAAGGGGATCGGAGGATTCCCGGTCAGCGGCCTGTTCATGGTATGCCGCGATCCGGAGATCGTGCGACAACATCATGCCAAGGTATACGGCATCGCACCGGTGGGCGCACCGCCGATGTCCGTGCCGCATCTGGATACCCGGTTCATCGATCGTCAGGCATCCCTGTTCTTCGGACCGTTCGCGGGTTTTACCCCGAAATTCCTGAAATACGGTTCGTACTGGGACCTGTTCAAATCGATCAAGCCGCATAACCTGATGACGATGCTGGCAGCCGGCGTAAGAAACTTCGAGCTGACCCGCTATCTGATCGGGCAGCTCATGCTGACCAAGGAACAGCGGGTGAAGGAGCTGCGCGAGTTCTATCCGAACGCCAGAAGCGAGGATTGGGAACTCGTCGTTGCAGGGCAACGCGTGCAGATCATCAAGGATACGCAAGCGGGCAGAGGAACGTTGCTCTTCGGCACGGAAGTCATCAGCTCCGCTGATGGTTCGATCGCGGCCCTGCTGGGCGCTTCGCCTGGCGCTTCGACGGCGGTGGCCATCATGCTGGAGGTCATCCGCAGATGCTTCCCGCAGCATCTGAAGGCCTGGGAGCCCAAGATCAAGGAGATGATCCCGTCCTATGGCGAATCGCTCCTGAAGAAGCCGGATCTGATCAGCGAGATCGAAGCGTCTGCCGTAGAGACGCTGGGTCTGACCAGAGCGAAGCAGGCCACAGCCTGATCGGCGGATGCAATCCGTGTTGGCGAACTGACATTTATATTTATAGAGTGCACATCAGACCATCCTGCCATACAAGAAGCCTGATCCCTCCAGCCGGGGATCAGGCTTCTGCCGCATATGCCGGATCGAGCAGGCGCCGGATTCGGGCTGGCGAACCTTTGGCGGCCGATCGCAGACCAGGGTATCAGACTCGCCGGGATCAGATCATCAGGATCTCACGCAGCTCCTGTTCGCTCAGCAGCGAAGCCGAGTCGGCCCCCGGACGGGCGATATCATCGATCAGCAGCTTCTTCTGCTCCAGGAGCTGCATCATCTTCTCCTCCAGCGTATTCTCCTCGAACAGCCGGATGATCCGCTCGGCGATCTCGCCGCCGTCCTCATCGGATGCGGACATGGCGGACCCAGTCATCTGCCGGGCCGCGTCTGTCCGGACGGACCCAGCCTGCGCGGAATGCTTCAGGTCGCTGATCCTGATCAGGACAGCGACCACATGGTGGCAGTACATGCCGCCAGTGCTGAGTGAAGGGCAGGTGCAACGGGCCACAGGAGCGCCCTGCGCATCCTCATACACCTGAACCTGGTTGCGCTCATGGCCGAGCACTTCAGCGATATAGATGCCCTCGTCTTCATCATAGCGGAGAACATTCACCTTGCCGCCGTTGCTTAACCGCTCGCCTTTCTGATAGGTTTGTGGACTGCACCACTGCCTGATCGCATGTCTGGATAGTTTGATGACCATCGTCCACCTTTCCTGGCAGTCTCTTTTGTCCATTGTAGCATAGTCGGGGCGGCTGGAGGACGCGGGGGCTTGTTATCGGGAGAGTCAGAGGCAGAGGAGATCGCAGCACGCCGTCTGACTGGAAAGGAAATGGCGATGTTTCCGGGATGGGGGCAGCTGGAAGGAAGCTTCGCCGTATGAGGGGTTGGAAGATATGCCGCCATCCAGCGGGGAAGTGGCTCAGACCATGCTGCGGAAGATTCGGCCCCTGCTGGAAAAGGCGGAAATCCTGCAGGGCTTCGGGGAATATGGAAGAAACAGCCTCTTCGCATGGTCGGATAGCCTTGATCGTGGCGGATATATCCCTCAAATATGGGTATTCAGCACTAACCCGACACGAACTAAATGGGAAAAATAGATAGATATTTGAAAATTGGTTAGTTTTTCTATGGAAAATTAGGAAATGTGTCGAATGATGTTGAAATAGAAATGGGGCATTGGTTATAATTATTCTAAATTCATAAGCGAAAGGGCAAACTTGTCGAAAGGCAAGGACGCAAAGCTGCGGGCCTAAGGTGAGGGTGAGCTCACTATGGCAGCCGGGTTGCCGGGGATAGATGGAGAAGCTTCGGCCACTTGCTTAAGTGGCCTTTTCCATTTTCGGGAGAGGAGGGGTGGCTTTGAGGTTGTTGGATCTTCATTCGCTGAATACGCGCAATAGACTGATGCTTTTGTTGTGTTGGGGACTGACGGCCATTGGCACGTTGTCGGCCTGTATCGTTGGACAGACCAGGTTGGCCACACTCACTCTCATCTACGGCATCATTTCTTTCGCGCTGCCAACGTTTCTGGTATGGAGGCAACGGTTGGACAAGCTGATCATGTATTGGGTGACGCTGGTTTTCTCCGTATATGGTTACCTCAGTCCACCGACCCTCCTGGTGTATATGTGGACCTTTGTGTTCATCGTTCTGCTGAGTCTGTATGTTGATTTTCGCCCCGTTATCCTGATGGGAGTTGCCAATATCATCTATACGATCTATGTCGCCAATCGGACGGATACGGGCTTCTTCCTCACGATAACGGCCAATCCTGTTCGGGTGATGCTGTCGCTCATCGGCATCCACGTGCTGGTGACGTTCCTGTTGATCATGCAGTCTTTCTTCGGACAGCGGCTGCGGTCCAACAGTTTGTTGATGGAGAGGCTCTCCAAGACCGATGCCCTGACCGGATTGTTCAATCACAAGATGTTCTATGAATATCTGGAGCAGACACTGGGGGAGATGTCGAGGGGTCTGCTGACCAATGTGCAGCTGGCCGTCATCGATATTGACAATTTCAAGCAAATCAATGATTCCTATGGCCATGCGACCGGAGATCTGATCGTCAAACGGGTGGCCGATGCGATCCGCAGCAACAAGACCTCCACCGATTTCATCGCCAGGTACGGGGGGGAAGAGTTCGCGATCATATTCCGCGACAAGCCGATTCAGCAAGCTTTCCAGATCGCGGAGAACATTCGCCTCGAGCTTGAGCAGCTCCACCATCCGGAGATCGGGCATCAGCCGGTCACGATCAGCATCGGCCTCAAGCAAGCCAGGGTAGGAATGAGCAAATCGGAGCTGTTCGAACAGGCGGATGAGCTCATGTACGCAGCGAAGAGACTGGGCAAGAATCGGACGGTAGTGGGGTAAGGTCAATCATCAACGGTACAAGCGCGCAAAGAAAGAAGAAGCTGTCGACTCCAGGCGGAGCGGCAGCTTCTTCTTCATGGAACGGTCGGGTCAGGCCTTCAGTTGGGCCGGGTGGTCAGTTGGGTCAGGTCGTCATATGCCCAGCCGGGCAATTTCCTGACGGACGAGCGGCGCCACCTTCGTGCCGAGCAGCTCGATCGAGCGCAGCATGTCGCGATGCGGGATGGAGCCGAAATCGCAATGCAGCATGAACCGGGTGACTCCCAGATTCTTGCGCAACAGGACGATCTTCTCGGCCACATACTCCGGATCGCCGACATAGAGGCAACCGCGCAGGCTGCAGGCAGCTTCGAAGGCATCCCTGCCATAAGGCGGCCAGCCGCGTTCACGGCCCAGCTTGTTCATCTGCGCCTGATTCGGGGGGAAGAACAGCTCGGCCGCCCGTTCCCTCGTGTCCGCGATGAAACCGTGGGAATGGGTGGCCACAGGCAGCTTGTCCGGGTCATGGCCGGCTTTGCGTGCGGCTTCCTTGTACAGCTGAACCAGAGGGGCGAAGCGCTCAGGCAGGCCGCCGATAATCGCCAGCACCAACGGAAGCCCGAGCGTGCCGGCGCGCGCGACGGAATCCGGCGTCCCGCCGCTGGCGATCCAGACGGGCAACGGATCCTGGACCGCCCGGGGGTAGACGCCGAGATTGTTGATCGCCGGTCGATGGCCGCCCGGCCAGGAGACGATCTCCGAGGAACGGATCTTCAACAGCAGCTCCAGCTTCTCTTCGAACAGTTCATCATAATCGTACAGGCTGTAGCCGAAGAGCGGGAAGGATTCGATGAAGGATCCTCTGCCCGCCATGATCTCCGCCCTGCCGTTCGATACGGCGTCGAGCGTGGCGAATGCCTGATAGACGCGGACAGGATCGTCGGAAGAAAGCACCGTGACGGCGCTGGTCAGCCGGATGCGCTTCGTCCGCGAAGCCGCGGCGGCGAGGATGATCTCCGGCGCGGAGCTGGCGTAGTCCTTGCGATGATGTTCGCCGATGCCATATACGTCGAGGCCGACCTGATCCGCCAGGATGATCTCCTCAACAGCGCGTTGGATGCGTTCGGCATGGGTGATTGTTTCGCCGGTGATGGGGTGGGGGTCCGCCTCGAGGAAGGTGCTGATGCCTATCTCGATCGACGGGGTGGTTTGATGAGCTTGATCGGTCATATCGACTCTCCTCCTTGTAACCTGGCTTCATCTTACTATAATTTCGTATGTTTCTCAATCCGAGTAAGTGCCGTGCGACATACACGGTCGCAGACCAGATGAAGAATAGTATCTCTTTTCTTCTCATTCTCATGTTCAGGTCAGTGTCAATTGGACAAGCCGCGATGTGCCTGAATCTTCTTTGCAGGCAAGCTGCTCGTCCGTTACAATGTTGGTAGAATGGCTGCAGCCCTCTAATGTCGAAAGGTGTGAACCGCATTGATCTCCGCTACTGTGCTCTATATGATCATCAGTGCGTTGCTGTCGTTCGCCAGCGCGCAAGAGGATGAGCTGGAGCTGCTCAAGGAAGCGTTGATCTACGAACAGCCTGTGGTTGCCGTCGCTGCCCCTGTTCGGCCAGGTGCGGCCGCTCACGGATCGGAGGATCTGACCGCTGCGCTCGATGAGATCCTGCAAGATTCGCGTCTCGCCGGTGCGCTGGCCGGAGTCAGCGTCCGTCTGGCGGATACCGGAGAACTGATGTATTCTCATATGGGCGACATACGGCTTCATCCGGCATCGAACATGAAGATCCTGACCGCGGTGGCCGCACTGGAGATGCTTGGCCCGGATTACCGATTCACGACGGAGCTGCTGACGGACGGCAAGATCAGGGACGGAACGCTGGACGGCAACCTGTACCTGAAGGGCAAGGGCGATCCGACGCTGATGAAGGAGGATCTGGACCGGTTCGCCGAGCGCTTGCTGGAGCTTGGCATCAGGCGGATCGAGGGGCATCTGGTCGGCGATGACAGCTGGTATGACGATGTTCGCCTGTCGCTTGATCTCGACTGGTCGGATGAACCGTACTATACCGGGACGCAGGTATCCGCCTTGACCTTGTCGCCGAATGGGGACTACGACGCGGGAACGGTGATCGTCGAGGTGAGCCCGGGGGCGGCCGCGGGAAGCAAGCCTCAGGTCAAGGTCGTTCCTGAGACGGACTATGTGACGATCGTCAATGAAGCGGTGACAGGCGGCAACAGTGGGCGGAATACGATCAAGGTCGAGCGTGAACACGGAACAAATCGCATCATCGTCAGCGGCACGATCCCGCTCGGCGGCGCGACCAGCCGAATATGGGCGTCGGTGTGGGAGCCGACCGGCTATGTGCTGGATGTGTTCAGCCGGACGCTCAGGGAGCATGGCATCACGTTCGCTGCGATGAGCGAGACGCTGACGGGCATCACGCCCAAGGATGCGACCGTGCTGGCCTCACGCCAGTCGATACCGCTCAGCGAGCTGTTGATTCCATTTATGAAATTGAGCAACAACGGGCATGGGGAGATCCTGACGAAGGAAATGGGGCGCGTCATCCACGGTGAGGGAAGCTGGACCAGAGGCTTGCAGGTGACGCAGGAAGTTCTGGCTGGACTCGGCGTGAACACCGATACGATCGTGTTGCGTGACGGCTCGGGCATGAGCCACATCACGATGATCCCGGCGGATGAGCTTTCTTATCTCCTGTACGCGATTCAGGACAGAAGCTGGTATCCGCTGTTCGAACGCTCGTTGCCGGTGGCAGGCGCGGCCGACAGACTGACGGGCGGAACGCTGCGCACCCGGATGAAAGGTACAGCCGCCGAGGGCAACGTCAAGGCGAAGACCGGTTCGCTCACGAGCGTATCCACGCTGTCCGGATACGTCACCACGAGCGATGGGGAGAAGCTGGTCTTCTCCATCCTGATCAACAATTACGTCGCCTCATCCGTACGGCCGATCGAGGACAGGATCGCGGTGACCCTGGCCAATTGGAGTCTGGGAAAGTAAACCGGGCACGGTGAAGCCGCAAGGGTATGTTGGAGCGCCGAGTTCTTCACCGGCACAATCACCCGGGCTGAAAGAGCAGCCAGGGTTGAAACCTGTTATCGTGCGTGAAGCCCGTGCTGGAAGAATAGGCAGGGTCACACTCCGGGGCATGAGAGTCATCTGTGCAGGAAGAACAGCGAGAGATAACATACCGGGAACGTGTGAGGGTAACCTGTGAAGAAAGAACAGCGAGAGGTAACATACCGGGAACGTGTGAGGATAACCTGTGCAGGAAGAACAGCGAGAGGTAACATACCGGGAACGTGTGAGGATAACCTGTGAAGGAAGAACAGCGAGAGGTAACATACCGGGAACGCGTGAGGGTAACCTGTGAAGGAAGAACCGCCAGACTCACTCAGATCGTGTTCCATGAGATACCAAAATGACTGGAGGATCAACCATGAAAATGCGCGTGTCTGCAGTGCAATATCATCTGCATTCGATTGACAGCTTCGAGCAATTTGCCGAGCAAGTGACGCATTATGTCAAGACTGCGGCAGAGTTCGAGGCGGAGTTTGTGCTGTTCCCTGAATTTTTCACCACTCAGCTGCTGTCGATCCCGGTCAACGGTTCCTCCGGCAACCGGCCGATCGGGGATCTGGCTGATTATACCGAGCCGTATGTCGAGCTGTTCCGCAATCTGGCGACGAGCACCGGCATGCATCTGATCGGCGGAACGCACATCGTAAGGCGCGAAGGCAAGCTCTACAATACCGCGCATCTGTTCTATCCGGACGGACGGGTGGAGGAGCAGGCGAAGATCCACCTGACGCCGACTGAGGTGAAGGAATGGAAACTGGCGCCGGGAGATGGCGTTCGCGTCTTCGATACGCCGAAAGGGAAGATCGCCATGCTCACCTGCTACGACATCGAGTTTCCGGAGATCGTTCGCATCGTGCGCGGACTCGGAGCGGATGTGATCTTCTGTCCGTCCTGCACCGACGACCGGCATGGCTTCCATCGCGTGCGCTACTGCTGCCATGCGAGAACGATCGAGAACCAGGTGTATGTGGTGACGACGGGGACAGTGGGGGCGCTGCCGACGGTCGACTTCATGCGCGCCAACTTCGGCCAGGCCGCGGTGATCACGCCGAACGACATCCCGTTTCCGCCGCGCGGCATCCTCGTCGAGGGAGAGATCAACCAGGATATGATCGTCACCGCGGATGTGGACCTCTCCTTGCTCGCGACGGTGCGCGAGCGCGGCTCGGTGACGACTTGGCGCGACCGGCGCACCGATCTGTATCCGGATCTCGGCAAGCATGCCGATTCGTGATGTCCAACGGGAAAGGAGCCAGCAACCATGGGGTATGAGAAACGGTTATACGTGCAGGGGATGGATCGGAATCATCGGGCGGTCATCCGCAATTATCGTCGCGAGGATTTCCCCGAACTGATCGAGATCCAGCGCGAGAGCTTTCCTCCGCCATTTCCTTCAGAACTGTGGTGGAACGAAGAGCAGCTGACCAGCCATGTGACGCGGTTCCCGGAGGGCGCGCTGTGCGTGGAGGTGGACGGCGTTCTGGCCGGTTCCATGACGGGATTGATCGTGAATTTTGATCCCCGGCATATGCAGCATACCTGGGAAGAAATCACCGACAGCGGCTATATCCGCAACCATGACCCCAGCGGCAATACGCTGTACATCGTCGACATCTGCATCCGCCCCGCCTGGCGCTCCATGAAGCTGGGTTACTGGCTGATGCAATCCATGTACGAGGTCGTCGTGCATCTCGGACTCGACAGACTGCTCGGCGGCGGCAGGATGCCGGGGTATCACCGCTACGCCGACCAGATGACGCCTGAGCAGTATGTGCAGGCGGTGGTGGAAGGGACGATCCGCGACCCGGTCATCACCTTCCTGCTGCGCTGCGGCCGCACTCCGATCGGCGTTGTGGAGCAATACCTGGAGGATGAGGAATCCTGCAACAACGCCGTGCTGATGGAATGGAAGAACCCCTTCAAATAATCGCTTCGGAACGCTGCCGCGATCGCCTCAAACCGCCTGAGACACGATTTTTTCTGCTCTCACGCGTCTGCGAACGCCTCGAACCGCTTGAGACACGAATTTTTCTGCTCTCACGCTGCCGCGATCGGCTCGGACTGTCTGGGGCTGTCCCAAAAGTCCATTTGAGATTCAAATGGAGCGAATAAAAAACCAAGAACCCAAGAATGGCTAATCTTACGGCCTTCTTGGGTTTTGACTTTTTCAGTGGTCGGGCTGAAATTTCTTTTTTCGGACAGCCCCGCTGCATTGGCCGCTTCTGAATGACCTGTACGCAGCAAAAATCTGTTTATGGCTGCCATGACACCTGCTGAATCCTCTGCCATGCAGCAAAAATCTGCTTATCCCCCGCCCTCCCCTCAGATAGCCCTTAGATGAACACGTCCTGATGGTTCGCACCCCGTCCATGTTCCAGATTCAGGTTGACTTCATATTGAACCGCAATAAGATTTATAGTATTGTTAAATTATACATGATTATATTAACAATAGTTTGAAAGCGCTTGAAGCCCGCATCGGGGGTGGTGGCGGAGCAAGACTGACCGAAGCCTGATCATTCATTCAAGGAGAGGAGAGCGAACAAGTGATTCGAAGCAAGAAGCTGGGCATTGCGGTGATCGGCGTCATCGCGATCCTGATCATTATCGCAGGGGTGATCTATCTGAACAGAGAGAAGCCTGATGATCCGGTACCGATCGCGAACACGGACAGCGGCGGGGGTCAGGAGCAGGAACAGGAACAGGTGAAGAGTCCGGAGCCGGCTGCCGCTCCGGTCGTTACATACGATGCTGAACCACCTGTTTTCCGTAACGTATCCGTCCATGACCCGTCGATCATCAAGGTCGATGGCACCTACTATATCTTCGGTACACATATCGAGGCGGCGAAGTCGGACGACCTGATGGCGTGGACGCGTTTCACCAACGGATACACAACTCCGGGCAACAAGCTGTACGGCGACCTGTCCGCCAATCTGGCGGAGTCCTTCCGCTGGGCTGGCGAGGACGATGCGGACAGCAAGGGAGGATTCGCCGTATGGGCGCCCGAGATCTTCTGGAACGAGCACTATGTGAATGACGATGGCACGCGCGGCGCCTATATGATCTACTACAGCGCTTCGTCCACATACATCCGCTCGGCGATCGGTTTCGCGGTGTCGAAGGAGATTGAAGGGCCCTATCAATATGTGGATACGATCGTCTACTCCGGATTCACGCGGGAAGAGGCCTATGACAACAACAGCGATGTCAACAAAAAATGGACCAACACCAACATCCCGAAGCTGATCGAAGCGGGCAAGGTGAGCGGCCCCAATGACAACTGGTTCAGTGCCAACGGCGCGTACAACAATCGCCTGTACCCCAATGCGATCGACGCCACCCTGTTCCATGACGCCGATGGCAAGCTGTGGATGGCCTACGGCTCCTGGTCGGGAGGCATCTTCCTGCTGGAGATCGATCCGGCGACCGGCCGGCCGATCTACCCGGGCGAGGACGGGGAGACGCCGGACGGACGGATGATCGACCGCTACTTCGGCACGAAGATCGCGGGCGGATACACCAAGTCCGGGGAAGGGCCGTATATCGTCTATGACCGCAACACGGGCTATTATTACCTCTATATGACCTATGGCTGGCTGGGAGCCGATGGCGGTTACAACATGCGGCTGTTCCGCTCCGAGAAGCCGGACGGACCTTATCTCGACATCAAGGGGCAGAACGCCGTCTTGCCCGGCAGTGTGGACAATGCCCCCTACGGCAACAAGCTCATGGGCAACTTCATCTTCGAGCGGCAGCTCGGCGACCCGGGCAGCGGCACGGGTGTGGGCTACGCTTCCCCGGGCCACAATTCGGTGCTCTATGACGAGGATCTGGGCAAGATGTTCCTCGTCTTCCATACGCGCTTCCCGCAGCGGGGCGAGATGCATGAGGTGCGCGTGCACCAGCTCTTCATGACCAGGGACGGCTGGCCGATCGCCGCGCCGTATCGCTACGCCGGGGAATCGCTGGAGAACATCGAGCGGGATTGGCTCATCGGCAGTTACAAGATCATCAATCACGGCAAGGACAATCTCGCGGCGTTCAAGAAGCCGGAGGTCATCCGCTTCGAGGCGGATGGCACGATCAGCGGCAGCGCAAGCGGCACCTGGCAGAAGATCGGCGAGTATGAAGCCGTCATCAAGCTGAATAATGTCGAGTACAACGGTGTGTATGTCTGGCAATGGGATCCGGTGACCGCCAGCTATGTGCTGGCCTTCACGGCGCTCAATGGGGAAGGCATGACGCTGTGGGGGAGCAAGATCCCCGAGCGAACGGACGAGGAGATCGTGGCGGCGATCGAGCAGGAGCTGCGGATCGAAACGCTGGCCGTTGTCACCAACCTGACGCTGCCAACGGAAGGGGCTGATGGCGCGACCATCACCTGGTCCAGCTCGGCGCCGGATATCGTGACGGACACCGGCATCGTCACCAGGCCGCCTGCCGGATCGGAGGCCGGGAAGGCGACGCTGACGGCCACGATCACGAAGGGAAGCGCCACGGCGACCAAATCGTTCGACGTCTCGGTGCTTCCCGAGATCCAGGTCGGGCTGAAGGCACATTATCCGTTCGAAGGCGAGCTTCAGGATACCACGGGCCGTCAATCGGCCGGCTCGGTGACCGGGGACCGGATCGACAATACGGGAGGTTCGATCACGTATGCGGATGGCGTGGTCGGTCAGGCCGCCGTGTTCGACGGCAACTCCGGCATTCGGCTGCCGAATGGACTCATCGTCGGCAATCAGTACACCGTGTCGCTGTGGATTCACCCGACGGAGCTGACGCAGTTCACGACGACGTTCTTCGGAGCGCGTGATAGCAACAACTGGGTCAGCATCGTGCCCGACGGGCCGATCGATCATCAGACGATGGTCTGGTCCGGCAGCAGCCGCTGGTACGACGGGACGAGCGGCATGACGGTGGATACGGATGAGTGGACGCATGTGGCGCTGACCGTGGATAAGGGAACGGTTCGCTTCTATGTGAACGGGGAGCAGAAGTTTAGCGGCACCAACTTCCCGGATGTGTTCACCTCGTCCGGCTCGAACTTCAGCCTGGGCGTCAATTGGTGGGATCCGCCCTTTCAGGGTATGATCGATGAACTGCGCATCTATGACGGCGTGCTCGACCAGTCCGAGATCGCGGAACTCGCGCACGCGGTGCAGTAACGCGGCAAGCAAAACAGCGGAAGAACGGCATGCCCGATGCCGGCCAACCACGGGTCCTGGTCAGTACCGGTTGGCGCGGATCGGAGCAGGCTGTCTTCCGCTGTTCGTGTTCTGAAGCAGGCCGTGATCGCCGCCTGCCTGTTGGTCTACTCATCCAGATCGACGTTGTGATAGATCTGCTGCACATCCTCCAGATCATCCAGCGCGTCGATCAGCTTCTCGAACTGGGCGCGCGCCTCGCCGGTCAGCACAACATCGTTCTTCGCCAGCATCGTCAGCTCCGCCACGGTGAATTCGGTGATCCCGGCGTTCCTGAAAGCGCGCTGCACCTCGTGGAACTGATCCGGCTCCGCGTATACGATCACCGAGTCGTCCTCTTCGATGATATCGCGCACATCCACGTCGGCTTCCATCAGCAGCTCCAGCACTTCCTCCGCCGTCTTGCCCTCAACGCCGAGCACGGCCGTCGCGTCGAACATGTAGGATACCGAGCCGTTGACGCCCATGTTGCCGCCGTTCTTGTTGAAGGCAGCGCGCACCTCGGCCGCCGTGCGGTTCACATTGTTGGTCAAGGTATCCACGATGATCATGGATCCGTCAGGACCGAAGCCTTCGTAGCGCAGCTCCTCGAACGTCTCATCGGAGTTGCCCTTGGCCTTCTCGATCGCCCGGTCGATGATCGCTTTGGGGACGTTGTAGGTCTTGGCACGTTCAATCACCATTCTCAGGGCCTGATTAATCTCCGGATCGGGTTCACCGCGCCTCGCAGCCACATACAGCTCGCGGCCGAACTTCGCGTAGATGCGGCTGGTGTTGGTATCTTTAGCGGCTTTTTTGTCCTTGATATTGTTCCATTTGCGCCCCATAATTCCAACTCACTTTCGATCCTAATTTTCGAGGATAATCATCCGAATCAAATCATAAGTTTATCATAACTCGACATTCCCGGAAAACCTTCCAACCTTCATTATACGTTCTGATCCGCGCCGGACACAAGGAACCATCCCCATCTGATCTGGAACTGCACGCAACCAATTATTTCTATTCCTCTGCCCCCACATCTTTCTACAAAATCGGACACAATTCGACTTTTTTGTAGTAGAATGAGTAGGGTTATATACCCGCATCACATAAGGGTATCGACAACAGGAGGATGACAGAAAATGGCAGGATTCTTTGACAAGCTCAAGCAAGGAGCGCAGGAGGCAAGCAAAAAGGCGCAGATTACGGTTGAGGTGAACCGTCTGAAGCTGCAGATCTCATCGATCAATAAGGAGATTACTCGCCTGTATACGCTGATCGGAGAAGCCGTGCATGCGCAGATCAGCCAGGGAAGTGCGGAATTGCCGGCAGAATGCCTGGAATGGTCGAAGAATATCATCGAGAAGAAACAGGAGATCGAACAGATCGAAAGCAAGATTCGGGAGCTCAGGGACGAATATGTTTGCACCAGCTGCGGACATGTGAACTCTCGTGAAGACAAGTTCTGTTCGGAGTGCGGAGCCAGGATTGAGATTCAGGAAGTACCGGCCCAGTTGGAATCCTGGGAAGCCGTTTATGAGACGGAAGCGACATGCCCGAGCTGCGGCAAGTTGGTTACGCCAGGCAAGAAGTTCTGCGGCCATTGCGGACATACGCTGGTGACGGACGACAACGAATAATCTCGTAAAGGGGGGAAATTGATGAATCATCCATTTACAGAAGTCAGAAACGCGCTGCGGAATTGGCTGGGTCAATACAGCCTCATCAACCTGATCGCGCCTTTCCATCTCTACATCATGTTTATCAGCGTGGGCTATATGTTCGTCTATCAGATCGTTACCGATCTCGCGAACCGCTATATCCATGTGATGGCCATCTTCAACTCAATCGCGTACTGGGCATTTCTGCTCGGGCTCTTGCTCACACTGATCAGCCGGAATGTGAAGTATCTGCCTTACGGACTGCTCATTTACATCGTTCAGTATCTGTACCCGTTCGCGGGATTTTCATTCGGCAGCATCTTGCGCGCGGCCATCTTCGCTGCGCTGACAGTCGGCGCTTTCCTGTATTCGGCCAAGGTCAATGAGTGAAGGGCTTGCTTGACTTCCGAGATCATACGCAACAAAGGAGACAGCTATGAGAATTTGCCCTCATTGTCATATGGAACAAAGAGAGAACCATCGTTTCTGTACGGATTGCGGCCAGCCGCTTGTCGATATGGAGGCTGAAGACATGCCTCGCCAGGCGCCTGCCTGCGAGCTGTCGGAAAAGGAAGAACCTCATATCGGGACGGAGCCGGCCGCAGCCTGGACGGGAGCTGAAGTTGACGCTGCTTGCGGCGAAGCGGCCTCCGCCGGCGTCGAGACTCCAGCACTCACAGAAGAATCCGCCATCAAGCAAGAGGCGGATTCTTCTGCTGTTTCCGTTGCCGCATCCGCTGGATGGGGGTGGGCCCGGTTCGGCGCGCCTCTGCTCTTGCCGTTGGTCAGCGCCGGAGCGATGGTCGCATCCAGCATCGCGCTGGGGGTATGGCTTGCCTCCAGCAGGTTCCTGTCGTCCTGGATTTACCGGTTATATGGCAACGTCTGGGGCTGGTACGAGGCGGAAGCCCTGGCGGTGGCGGACACCTACCGATGGTCCTGGTGGCATGTGCTGGCGCAGGCTCATGCCGGACAGATCCGGACTTCCTGGGGTAGCGCGGCATCGGGCATTGAAGGCGGTCTGGTCTATGAGCTGCGCCTGCCGCTTGTCGGGATCATGTTGATCGCCTTTCTGCTGATCTTCATCATACATAGGATCCATGCGGTCTGGTTGGCGCGTCGAGGCGGAACCGGCGCCGGGATCGGGAAGCGGACTGCGGCAGTCATCGGACAGGCCGTCATCTACGGTCTGGTCATCGCGCTGCTGCTCGGCCTTTTCAGTCCCCGGTACAGCTGGGACCCGTCGTCGGAGCTTGCCGATCTGACGATGCGGGATTCGGTTCCTTTCCTGTCCGCCTGGTGGCAAGCGGCTGCTCTGTATGCGGTGGCTCCTGGCTGGACAAGCCCGCCGCGGAAGCCGCGGCACGAAGTCAACGGACAGCCGCTTGCCGAATCTCGGCGGCGGTGTGCGACTCTTCGCCCGCTGGGCGACATGGGTGTGTGCGGTCATGCTGCTCATCGGGATCCTGATCCCCGTCGTCTGGTTCATGTCGGACCCGATGTCGTTCTATGAGCAGCCGCCGGCCAGCCTCGTCCAGCAATGGCAGATGTACGGGGCGGATCCGGCCCTGCTGGCCGGCATGCCGGCCTTCCTCATGCAGGAGTGGCTGTATGCGACCGGCGGAACGGTACATCTGGAAGGAGCCATGCTGGCGGACGCCCTGCGTCTTGCGCCGATGAAACTCCATCTTGTAACAGGGCTGTCGTCGGACGGCGGGGCAGCGGGTGAGCCGGCGGTTGCGGCACTGGCCGCAGCTGCTCGCAGCAATTGGCATGTATGGAGCATGCTGCTGCTCGTCGTGTACGGCACGTTCCGTCTGGCAGGGCGCGCCAGCTGGCTGGATATCGTGGTGTTCGCTCTTGGAGCGGGCCTCTTCGCGGCGGTGGCCGCGGAGATATCGGCGATCAGCATCGGGATGGAACTCGCCGGTGCGCAGCGTCTGGGGCATGCTCCGCTGCAGGCGGCGCTCCAGACGGCCATTATCAGCCTGATCGCAGCGGGCGCGGGGAAGCTGTGGGCTTCCGGCTTTGGCATGCATCGAACAGCAAGAGAGGTGACAGCAAATGGCCAATAGTTGGATCCTGATCAGCATCAGCATCGCGGCTGTGCTGTGTGTGATCGCGGTGATGGCCGCGATCCGCGTCTACCGCCCGCAGGTGCGAATCAACCGATATACCGGGTGGGTGGCTGTCGGCTTGATCACAGGTTTGCTCGCTGCCATCCAGGTGACATCAAGCTATGACTCCAGGTCGATCGAGATCTCCCAGGCAACGGAGATCTACATGCTGGCGGACTCGCTCGGGCAGGATAATTCCCTGCAATCGCTGCAGCTCATCAAACGGGCATGGGAGGAGAGTCCGAGCGTCGATCGCAAGTGGCTGCTCGGACTCGCTTATCTGAACGATGGCCAGACGGAGCGAGCCTATCGGCTGCTGAAGGAAGCGGCTGAGGAGGCGAAGCAGGCCGAGTGGTTCAAGGCCGGGCAGGCGGAAGAACTGCTCGGGATGGTGGAGCGCTATGAGGCGGAGCTGTCCAGGCTTCTCGATCAGGCGATGTCCCGCGGCGCCACGGGGATGAAGACCGAAGGCCCAGCCGCGGACTCCTCCGAGGTGCAGGTCGCGATGGCGAGCGGCGGAGACGGGGCCGCGGGTTCCGGAGTCGCGGAAGGCGAAGACGCTGCCGCTGAGGCCGGAGCTTCGAATGAGGAAGCAGGCAGCGCCGGGGATGATGCGGCTGAACCGGGCGTCGATGTGCCCGAGATTGACGAATATTACATCTCCGACACGATGATGGAATGGTTCGAGCCTCTCGAGACCGACTGGGAAGAGCCGTTCGTTTACGATGAAGCGCTCAGCGAGGAGCTTGCGGCGATCATGGAGGAGGCGCTGGCCGCCTATCGGAACATGATCCGGGAAGCCGTGCGGAGGATCCAGGAGCAGGCGGCGAAGCAGGCCGACATGCCGCAGGAGGAGCTGGAATGGCTGACCAGGCTGGCGATCGAGCGGATCACATTCTCCGACGCCGCAGGTGATGACAGCTGGCGCACCGTCTACGAGGCGGCGCTGGAAGCGGCGGATGAGGGGCGGATCGAATCGCCTCTCTTGCTGCGCGAGCTGGCGGGCGTGGCCATCTATCATAATGAGGACTATGCGGCGGAGCGCATCCTCGTCCAGCTCGTGCGCGACTATCCGGAGGATGAAGAGGCGGTCGCCATGCTCAGCGAGCTGTACCTGAGCGGCCGCGTGGAGCCGGGTGAAGAGGCGCGTCAGCTGCCGCAGTATCCGATCGCCGAGGAGCGGGCGCTGGAAAGATGGCTGCAGGAGCAGCGCAAGCAGGCGGAGGAGCAGCTGCAGGAGCTGGAGTCGGGCTTGTCGGAGCGCATCCTCGGACGCGCTGAGGACTACGTTCCCGACGAATTGGCGTATGCGATCGTCGAGCCGCTGGTCAACGACGACAGCGACTTCAGGCTCGATGCAAGGCTGTCCCGCTATTACTTCAATACCGGCGATCTGGACAAGGCGGCGAAGATGATCGACTCCATGTCCGGCAAGACGGATCAGATGTCGATCGGGCAGCAACGCAGCATGCAGCAGCTCGAACATCAATCCGAACTGACCGGCATGGACATCCTCGATGAAGCGAAGCGGGATGCGCAGATCCGGGCGCGCGAAGATGTGTACCAGGCCGTGCATTCCCCGAGGCAGTCATATGATCCGACGATCGAGGACAGCAGCTTCGCTTACTATATGCAGGAACAGCTGCGCCTGGAAGCCCGCAGGAGCATCGTCATCACCTCGGTCGATGCGAACGAAGAGTGCGGACAGGTGGTGCTGTACGTCCGTGCGGAGAATGTGGACGAGCTGACCAAGAGCGCCCTGATGCTCGCCGACAACGGTGTTCCGATCAAGGACTTCAAGCTGGAGAAGGTCGGGCAGGCGGTGTACCACTCGCGCGCGATCGGCGTGGTCATCGACGTGAGCGGCAGCATGGAGGGAGATCGGATCGAAGCGGCCAAGACGGCAACAAGCGGGTTCATGGGCAATCTCAAGAGCTTCGAGCGAGCGGAGCTGGTCGCCTTTAGTGACAGTCCGCATCTCGTGCAGGAGATGACGGGCAATATCGCGGCCTTGCAGGCTGCCGTAAGCAGTCTGGAGGCGGGCGGCGGCACGAATATCACGAGCGCGTTGCAGTATGAGCTTTCGAACATCTCCGGCCAGAGCGGGCAGCGGGTCGTCATCATCTTCACCGACGGTGAAGACGACATGTTCAGCAGGCCGGAGAGCAGGGCGCGGATCATCGCGCTGGCGAACAGCATCGGCACGCCGGTGTTCGCCGTGGGCTTCGGCGCCGGCTACGATACGCTCTCCGAGGTGGCCTCCGCGACAGGCGAACAATTCATCGCCGCCTCCAATATCGCCGCCATCGTGAGGGGCTTCGACGACATCGCGAAGACGCTGGAGCGCACCTATACGATCACATACAAGCTCGATCCGATGGAGAAGGGCTTGCATCAGGTGGTGCTCACGAAGGGCGAGATGACGGCCGAGAAGGAATATCGCATCGGGGAATCGGCCGGGCTGGGCGACAGCTACGGCGGGGAGGAGATCGACCAGGTTGAGCGCGACGATCGCTTCCTGATCCAGCAGGTGCTGCCAGGCACGGTTCAGCTGGATGCATCCGCAGGCGCCAGCGTAACCCTGGAAGGTCTGGGACTCGATCAGACGAAGAAGCTCTACCTTGGCAAGCTGAAGGTGGACTTCAAGGTGAAGAACGGCAGCCTGCAGTTCAGTCTGCCGCGCGATCTGAAGGAAGGCAAGTATACGATCACCGCGCACGCCGCTGACGGCAGGAAGACGGAAGCGGAGCTGACGGTGCTCGAGCCGGGCATGGAGCAATCGGTACAGTTCGGCTGGGCGACGGTCTATGGACGCTGGATCGAGGCGAAGGGCCAGGAGGTGCGCATCAGCGGCAACTCGTCGGTCGACCACTTCCTGTACACATCGGGCAGCTCCGATGAGATGGTGCTCACGAATCGCGAGCAGCTGACCTTCAACGGTCTGCACATCGCCGTTGACAAGACGCAGATCCCGTTCCTGGGACAGGCGGCGATGAGCGCCCAGCAGGCTGCGGACAGGCTGATCTCCCCGAAGGTCACCCTGAAGCTGCTCAATCACGGCGAGATGTTCGCCGTTTCCTATGGCGGTGCGGACAAGCTCACCTTCCGCAGGATGGGGCTCGAATTCACCGTCAGCACGATGTACTACTATGCGCTGAAGGGCGACGGTGCAGGCCGACTGGAGGCGAAGATGGGGTTGTCCGGATGGAATACGGTGGCCCAGGCTTCGGCCAACGTCCGCTTGCTGCAGGGGATCAAGTTCCCGTACGTCCCGGATGCCACGGTGCTCGCCACCTTCTATCCGAACAATCTGGCGATCAAGGGCGATGTGGGGCTGGAGTCCGTCGGCTATCAGACGATGTTCCAGGCCGATGACGTCACCCTCGGCATCGAATACGAGTTCCGCACGAGCCGCTTGCTGCTCAGCGGTGGATTCAAGCAGATCGAGGTGCTGGGACGTCCTCTCTCCGCAGGGCCGATCAAAGGCGCGAAGATCACGCTCGGCTGGGAGAACGGCAGTCTGGTGCCGAAGGCGTACGGCGTTACTGTCACCGGCAATGGCATCCCGCTTGGCGCAACGGGTCTGACGATGAACAGGTTCGGGCTGCTGCTTGACTTCACGAACGCGAGGACAGGCAATCTGGAGATCGGCCTGGGCACCGTGGTCGACAAGGTGCGCCCATTCCTCGAGAAGCTGAACCGGATCAGCATCCTCGGCTACAAGCCGTTCGACATCGATCCGGACAAGGTCTCGCTGCTCTCGCTGGGCGCGAATCTGGGCGTGAAATATTTCCTCACTTCCGACTGGGAAGCGTATGGCAACGTTTCGGCGAAGGTGTTCGGATTCAACGTGGCGGACCGCTCGTTCCGCGTGAACCGGAACCTGATGGAATTCGGCGCGAGATTTGACCTCGTGCTGCTCGTGGACGGCAAGCTGGCGATCGTCTACAGTGACCCGAGCAAGTCGAATCATCTGACGGTCGGCCAGAACGGGAAGGTCACGGGGCCGTGGATCGATCTGAAGATGAAATGGATCGCCGTGCCTGCGCAGATCTCCGCTTCGGCCTATTCGTTCACCGGCAAGGCCGGCGGATTTGATGTGAACTATTCGATGGGCGAATTCAACGTGTACAAGTAACGGCGCTATCGTCGATGCTACGATTCGAGATAAGGAGCGAACTCAACGAGATGTTAACGAACAACAGGAAGACCGCCCTTCATCAGGTGGACCGCCCGAAGCGGATGGCGGGGCGCATGTTCGGCATCAGCGCGGTTGTGGCATGCTGGCTCATGTGCCTGATGCTGCCGACCGCCTATGCCCGGACGGAATCGTCCTTGACCTTGCAGCTGGGAGAGACCAGGGAGAAGCAGCAATTTGTCGTCGAGGGGAGCACCCCGGACTTTGAGGTGGACCTGGTCTTGCCGGACGGGACGGTGCTGGAGCACGACGAGATCGATCCGATGCAGCAGCTGTACCTGGGCGTGGAGAATCAGCGCATCTGGGTATTGATGCAGGCTCCGGCCGGCCAGTATACCTTCCGGATATCTAGCGAGTCTTCGGATGCCTCCTATCGGGTCTGGACGAAGGACGCGATCGGGAAGCCGGAGGTGGCCTGGCAGTCACCGAAGCATCAGAAGATCCGGATCACGCCTTCAGAGGACACGGTGCTGCTCGGTTGGCAGGCGAGCGGCGACTTCCCGTCGTCCGCCCGCATCCATCTCTATCTGCATCGCCAGGACACCGGAGCGAAGCGCCTGATCGATTCTTTCTCCGTCCGCTCCGGCTCGGCAGAGCTGCATATTCCGGGCCATGTGAGGGATGGCGAATATGCCCTGATGATCGAAGCCGAGAATGGGACGCTGGAAGCGCAGGCGATCGATCCGGCGGTGACGATCGTCGTGGATCGCGGGACAGCCCCGCTCGTTCCCGAATTGATCGGCCAGTTCGTGGATTATGGCGCGTGGACGGTCGACGTGAAGCTGCCGGATAACGGCTGGCAAGAGCTGCAGGCCGAGCTGGTGCCGCCTTCCGGAGGCGAGGCCCAGGTATATGCGGTGGAACGCGGGGATCTGATCGGAATGGAGACCGATGAAGGCGATCGCTTCTACCGATGGTATATCGCCGAGCTGGCGGAGGATGGCACTTACACCGGCCGCCTGTATCTCACCAGCCAGGGCCTGGCGACGGGTCCGGCGGTGGTACTGGAGCCAGTGGAATATCGGGCTGTCCAGGCGGAGGATCATCAGGTACAATGGTCGATAGAGACCGAGCGCACGAATCTTCGCTACATGGACGTGATGGTCACCCTCGGGGCAGACAGCGAGCTTGTGCTCCGCACATCAGGCGGCACGGTATCGCGGCACGAGGCCAGGGCCGATGATGGACCGGTGACGCTGCAGATCCCGCTGACGGAAGGCGAGATGCTGTACGAGCTGGAGATTCGTGATGTTTATGGCAACGTGTATACTTACGACAAGCGCGTGCTTGTGGATCATACGGCGCCGGTGCTGGAGATGATCCAGCCCTTGCCTTCGCATGCATCGGTGCCGGAACAGAGGATCAGCGGGTTCGTCGAGGTCGGCAGCATCCTCGAGATCGACGGCAAGCCGGTGGAGGTGGCCTCCGACGGGTATTTCCGGATCGACGGCGTTCGCTCGGCCTTCACGCTGACGGCGACGGATGAGAGCGGCAATGTGACCAGCTATCGCTGGGAGCCGAAGGCGAGCGGAGGCTTCGTTCTCTGGCCGTTCCTCGTCATCCTGGCGATGATCGCCGCGACTGGCGCGGTCATCTGGTGGCTGCGCCGCACGAGCAAGCGCGGACAGGCGTGAGATCGGCGTATATCCCCGAGCCTGATGAACGGGCGCGTCGCACAAGTCGGCGGGGGATGCGCAACACCATCCGCAGAGCAGGGAGGAGCATGAAGGCGCATGAAGCGTCAATGGCATACCGCCAGCGTGCATGACTGGCTATTCTGCAGGTTGTACAGCTACTTTCACCGTGTGGATGAAGGGACCGACCCGTATCACTGGCGCCCGCAGCTTCGCGGCTGGCTCAGACCGCTCATGGAGACGGCGGTGCTGGCCGGGGGCTTCGCGGCCGTCGCTTTCCTGCTGCCCGAGGAGTCGTCCTTGCGGCAGGCGGCACGATGGCTGGCGGCCGCCATCGTGCTCCTCTTCCTGGTTCGCGCGGCTTCCGCCCCGATCCGTTACGCTGTGCACAACGAGCGACGGACCCGTTATCCGGCCGAAGGAAGCGGGGAAGTGCGCTATGCCTGCGTGGACGAGAAGGGGATCCGCATCAACTGGCTGAACGGAGGCGAAGAACAGGAGAGCGAGGAACCGTTCATCCGCTGGGCTGGCGTGCGGAGCATCCAGCTCATCCTGACCGAGCATCCGCGGCGTGTGCAGCAAAGGACGCCCGCGGGCGACTACATGAAGTCGGCGATGCGGCAATTCGCCCAGGTGAAGGCCCGCTATCCTGGCTTTCCCTATCAGCCGGAGCGCATCTATGAGGATCGCCTGTCGCTCCTGATCGCACATGAGCCGGCGTTTCTCACGCAGTTGCCGCTTCCTCCGGCATGGTCGGGGGAACAGCTGCGGCGGTTCCTCGCCGAAGTAAGCGATGCATCCGGCAAGCCGATCATGAGCTATACTTACGGCAGGGATGAGCGGGATGCCGCCTACCGCCTGCTGCTGGAGAAGCATCAGATCACGTTGTGAATGCATACAGGCTGACCCCGCCGGAGTCTGATTGCCCGCGGGCGCCTGGGATAATGAGGACAGTGTCTGCCTGAAGCGGAGGTGAACCAGCTTGGACTGGCTGTCGAGAATCGCAGAGGAGAAGATTCAGGAAGCGATCGAGAAGGGGGAGTTTGACAACCTGCCGGGGATGGGCAAGCCGCTGAAACTGGAGGATGACTCCATGGTGCCGGAGGATCTCCGGGCATCCTATCGGCTGATGAGAAATGCAGGCGTCCTGCCCGAGGAGCTGCTGCTTCACAAGGAAATACTCACGCTGCAGGATCTGCTGAAGTGCTGTGAGGACGAGCGCGAGCAGGAGAAGCTGCAGCGGGAGCTGTCGGCGCTTCGTCTCCGCTATCAGTCGCTGATGGCGCAGAGGGGCTGGTCGGGATCGGCTGTCTTCCGGGAATACGAGGACAAGATCGAGCGCAAGCTCGCGGGAGTGGACAGTGCGGAGCAAGACCGGCGGAACTCTGGCAAGGATGGATAGTCGGACATGCGGGTATCCGGTGTGTTCAGGGCTCTCCTCCCATGATATGATGACATTGTCAGCATCTGTTGATGCAGAGATTGGGATATGAGGGGATGGAGTTCGATGAAGAGGGTTGTCGTGACATTTCCGCATGGCAAGTTCAAGGTGCTCACGATGAGCTACGATGACGGCAGGGCAGCAGACAGGCGGCTCGTCGACATCTTCAACCGGCATGGGATCAAGGGGACTTTCCACATCAACGGCGGGTTGCTCGGACAGGGCGATCGCATCGGCGCGGAGGAGATCGCCGGACTGTATGAAGGGCATGAGGTTTCCGCGCATACGCTCACCCATCCGACGATCGCCAGGTGTTCGAAGGAGCAGCTCGTGTACGAGATCATGGAGGACCGCAAGCGGCTGGAGGAGCTCGTCGGCTATCCGGTGCGCGGCATGTCCTATCCGAACGGCTCGTACAACAGGGCGATCATCGACATGCTGCCGCATCTCGGCATCGAGTACGCGCGAACGGTGCACAGCACGGGCAGCTTCGCGCTTCCGGACGATCCGCTGGAGTGGCGGGCGACCTGCCATCACAAGCAGGACCTCCTGAAGCTGGGCGAACAGTTCCTGGCGCTGCACAAGAGCCAGTACCTCTACATGATGTATGTCTGGGGACACAGCTATGAATTCGACAACGACAACAATTGGGGCCTCATCGAGGAGTTCTGTCGGCTGATGGGGGGCCGGGATGAGATCTGGTATGCCACGAACATCGAATACATCGACTACATGAACGCCTTCCGCCGCCTGCAGTTCTCCGCATCGCAGGACTTCGTCCGCAATCCGTCGCATCAGAGCGTCTGGCTCCACGTGGACGGTCGCGGAGTTGTCGAGGTCAAGGGCGGAACGACGCTGAGATTATAGAGCATGTTTAGCCGCAAGGGGATGACTTTGGTCACGGAACCCTTGCGGATTTTTTTTGCATCTTGTCGAGAGATTCAGTGAATTTTCTCTACAAAATCTGTACCTTTGCTGATAAAATTGAACTATTCATTGGTAAGACCTAGAGATCATTCGGGTTGGGATGTCGGAGAGGAGGAACTCGCATACATACGGAGATCAGGAAAGAGGAAGTGGCGCCTTATTATCAGCCGATCGTTTCCTTGCAGACGAGAAAAATCGCCGGCTATGAGACGTTGGGCAGGAGAATCGTGGACGGCAAGCCAGTCAGCCTGGGATCTTTCTTCGCAGATCCTGCGATCAGCGATCTGACGCACCTGGAGATCGATCGCTCGCTCCGTGATCGGGCCATCAGTCACGTCCGGGAGCTGGAACCCGATCAGCTGTTGTTTGTGAACCTGAAGCCTTCCTGGATCTACAAGCAATACAAGTCGACCGGGAAGCTGATGACGCTGGAGATGATCGACAGGCACGGCGTCAATCCGGAACAGATCGTGATCGAGATTACGGAAGAATATTTCAAGGGCGAGCTGACGGAATTGACGGAGATCGTCAACATGTACAAGGACAAGGGCTGTACGGTGGCCGTGGATGACGTGGGAAGCGGGTTCAGCAACTTCGATCGGATCGCGCTCATTCAGCCCAAGATTCTGAAGGTGGACCTGAACATCCTGAGGAAGAGCTCGACACATGACGGCTACAAAGCCTTGATGCGTTCCTTCTCCATCCTCTCCTCCCAGATCGGCGCTTCTCTGCTCATTGAAGGAGTGGAAACCAGGCAAGATCTGCATCAGTCCCTGAAGGTTGGCGCCAGGTATGTGCAAGGGTACCTGTTCAGCGAGGCGCGGCCCGAGTTCATGCCTTCTGACAGCTTCTCGGATATGTTGAAGGAGGAGCTGACCCTGTTCAGCAACGAGGAGTTTGCCAAGCTGCAGCACCTCATGGCGCTGGAGGATTCCTTCGAATTGCTCTTCTCGCCGGCACTGACCCTGCATGACGACGAGCATGCGGATCGCCTCATCGAGAGCGTGCTGGACAAGGTATATGCCAATTGCATTCGCATCTTTATCTGCCAGGAGGACGGCGTCCAGGTATCGTCGAACTTCCAGCGCGTGGACGGCGGGAGATGGGTGAAGCAGCCGCAGTTTCGCGGGTCCAACTGGATCTGGCGGCCGTATTTCCTGCCGAATATCATCCTGATGAACAAATGGGGCCGAGGCATCCTGTCCGCCGTCTATACGGATCTGGACAGCTCCAGCCTGATTCAGACCTATTCGTTCCCGCTCGGCAACGGGTATTACATGTTCCTCGATCTGGAGCTGTAGCATGCAACTTCGGTTTAAACGATGGCGTCCTTTGTTGTATAATGAATGCAATCCACAGATCTGTAACGTATGCTATGGCTTGCAGGCGTTTATATAACGAGAAGGAAGGTAACCCATGTCCGAAGCGAATATCACACGAATCCATCAGGACGGCAAGGAATACATCATCATCGGCACTGCGCATGTATCGAGACAAAGCGCCGAGCAGGTGAAGGAAGTGATCGAACAGGAGCGTCCGGATGCCGTCTGCGTCGAATTGGACGAGCAGCGCTACCAGTCGATCATGGAAGGCAACAAGTGGAAGGAAATGGACATTTTCAAGGTCATCCGCGAGGGCAAGTCCAGCGTCCTGCTGGTGAACCTGGCGGTGTCCTCTTTCCAGAAGCGCATCGCGCAGCAGTTCGACATCCAGCCCGGCCAGGAGATGATCCAGGGCATTCGATCAGCGGAGGAAGTCGGCGCGAGGCTGGTGCTCGCGGACCGCAACATCCAGGTGACGTTCTCCCGCATCTGGAAGAGCGTCGGCTTCTGGGGGAAGATGAAGCTGCTCAGCCAGATCATCTACAGCATCTTCAGCAACGAGGAAGTGACGGAAGAAGATCTGGAGAAGATGAAGTCTCAGGATATGCTCGATTCGATCCTGGAGGAGTTCTCGACCAGTTTCCCGCGGCTGAAGACGCCGCTCATCGACGAACGCGACCAGTATCTGGCGCAGAAGATCAAGGAAGCGCCGGGCAGCAAGATCGTCGCGGTGCTTGGCGCGGCGCATGTGCCGGGCGTCAAGGAGCAGATCAAGCGCGATCACGATCTGAAGGTCCTGTCGGAGCTACCGCCCAAGTCGAAGTGGCCGAAGATCATCGGCTGGGGCATCCCGATCCTGATCCTGGCGATCATCGCGTATACGTTTGTTGCGAATCCGGCCGCAGGCTGGCAGCAGATCCTCAGCTGGGTGCTCTGGAACGGCACGCTGTCCGCCATCGGCGCTTCGGCGGCCTTCGCGCATCCGCTGGCGATCCTGACGGCATTTGTCGCCGCCCCGATCACCTCGCTGAATCCTTTGCTGGCAGCGGGATGGTTCGCAGGCGCCGTTCAGGCGTATTTCAGACGGCCGAACGTGGGTGACTTCCAGAACCTGGCGACGGACGTCACCAGCGTGAAGGGGTTCTGGCACAACAAGGTGACGAGGATCCTGCTCGTGGTGGTTCTTGCGAATATCGGCAGTTCCCTTGGCACCTTCCTGGGCGGCGCCGATATCCTGCGAGTGTTCTTCAGCAATCTGTCGTGATAACGAGATCCGCCCAGGTTCCCATCTGCGGGAACCTGGGCGGATCTTTCTGTGTTCCGGCATGGGCCACGGCATCCTCAGCCGATGATGGCCCTGATCGCCCGAATGATCGCTTCTTTCTCGACGTTTCTGACCTTCGCCCTCTGTTCCATCATATAGGCCCTCCACGCCTTGAGGCCTTCTTCGCCGATATCGCTTACGGTTCCCCCATCCCAGTTCCACTCCGGATGCAACTCCCAGAACCGGGCCCGCCAGGCGGGGATCATCTGGGTAATCTCCTCCGGCCGTTCGATGAAGGTTCCCAGCTCTTGCCCATCGCTGTTGAAGAAGATGTAGGTCGGCAGACGAAGCTTGCCGTCCTGGGCGGGATAAGCCTCGGCAATATCGAGGTTGTCCGGCTCGCGGATGAGGATGTGCAGCTTCAGCTTCCCGGTCAGCTGTTCGATCTTGGCCACAAGCGGCAGGTTCGATGCCACGTCGCCGCACCAGTCGTGGGCGATGGCGAGCACATCGACCGGCTCGGCAAGGGATTGGAAATACGCCAGCTCCTGTTCCGTCAGCTCGTATGCTTCGTAGTTTCGGCGCAGCAGGTCCTGATTCACCTGGGCGTTGTCGACGAATTGCCGGAAGCTGAGGCCCTCCTGATAGGCGCGCAGCCGCCGCTCGTCGCTGATCGCATTGGTGCGGGAATGCAACATGATCGCCTCCATGTATGGATGATAAGGGTGTCATATGGGTGACGCTTTGGCTATATGTCTATCATATCATGGCCGATTCGGCGCGCCAAATAAATCGATGTGCGGTCTGTCAGGAAGCGCCCATATCACGTATAATAGGAATGACAGCGTTTACAATTCCATGGTTGCGGAGGGGTGTGGCGATGCGGAGGAGAATGGTGAATTCGCCGTATTCGTATGCATTCGGGATGCTCGCGATGATGATCCCGGTGCAGGCATTTATGTCGTATTACAGCTTCTACTATGTCGATACGCTGGGTCTCGGGATCGGGCTGGCGACCCTGGCCAGGGTGATCTATCTGGTCTGGGATGCGGTGAATGACCCGATGCTTGGATACCTGTCGGACAGAACCAGAACCCGATATGGCCGGCGCAAGCCATGGATCTATGCGGCCATGCCGCTGTTCGTCCTGTCCTTCATGATGATGTTCTCCGCTCCGGAGGGCCTCGGCCAGAACGGTCTCTTCGTCTGGTTCCTGATTGCGCTGATGCTACTGGAGACGGTCTCGGCGATCATCTGGGTCAACTACGGCGCCCTGTTCCCTGAGCTGTTCACCGGAGACCGTCTGCGCGCCAGGGCTTCCGCTGTTCAACAGGCCTATCAGATCGTGGCGCTGCTGATCGGCACGGCGGCGACCCCGATCCTGTACACCTCTCTGGGCTATTCGAATATGGCGCTCATCTATTCCGTGCTGTTCATCGCGTTCATGTGGTTCTGCATGGCGATGACGAGGGAGCGGGAGGAGGTGCGGGAACAGGAGCCGCTTAAGCTGAAGGAGGCGTTCAAGGAAACGCTGAAGAACGGTCCGTTCTGGGTGTTCAATATCGCCAACTCGTTCGCCCAGACGGTCAATGGCCTGATCAGCTCGATGATCCCGTTCTACGCCGTCTATGTGCTGGGCATCCCGGAAGAACAGGTCACGATCCTGATGGCCTCGGTATTCGTCTCGGTCATCCCGCTCGTGTGGGTGTGGTACCGGATCGTGGACCGATTCGGACCGGTGAACGGCTGGCGTGCGGCCTTTGTGTGCTACGGGGTGTCCGTCATTCCGCTCTGGTTCGCGCAAGGGCTCGTCGGGGGCGTGATCGCCGGCGTGATCGTCGGTTTCGGTCTGGCCGGCTTCCTTGTGACGCCGCCTGTCCTGACCGGGCGGATCATCGACCGCGACGCGGAGCGGACCGGGCGCAGAAGAGAGGGCATGTATACGGCCGTCTCGGGATTCATCACCAGGTCCAGCGGCATCCTGTCCGCCCTCGCCTTCTTCGTGGTTGGGGTCATCTACGGCTATGAGAGCGGCGACAATCCCGGGCCCAATCCGGAAGGGGCGTTCCGTTTTCTGATCTGCATCGTCCCGTTCCTGCTGCTCGCCGTCTCTTTCTTCATATCGCTGTTCTTCAGGGGCTATTCAGACAAGGAGGTGAAGCACCATGACCAGACGACTCATCTTGAACTGTGATGACTATGGGCAGAGCCGCGCGGCGAATGAGGCGATCCAGCATCTGCTGGAGGAGCGGCGGGTATCTTCGGCGACGATCATGACTCCCGCGCCTGCCTTCAGGGAAGCGGCGGAGTGGGTGAAGCGCCGCGGCGTGAACAATGTGGGGCTGCACCTGACGTTGACCAGCGAGATCGAGGGTCACCGATGGAAGAGCCTGAGCGGAGGAAGCTCGCTGCATGACGAGAGCGGGTATATGCCGAAGACGATCCTGGAGTTCGAGCAGCGGGCCGATACCGACGAGGTGAAGCGGGAGATCCAGGCGCAGTTTCGTGGGGCGCGAGAGGCGGGGATCGTCCCCTCGCACGTCGACAATCATATGGGCAGCCTGTACGGGATTGCGACCGGCCGCAGCTTCCTGCCTTATGTGCTGAAGGTGTGCGCCGCGCGCAAGCTGCCGTTTCGCGTGCCTCGCAACATCTATGAGAAGGATGAACTGCTGAACTCGATACCGAACGCGGGGGCGGTTCTCAGGAAGGTCGCTTTGCTGGCCGATCTGCTCGGCTGCCGCATTCCGGACTATCTGTTGTCTCATCCCTACGATCTGCAACCGGGGGAGACCTACGCCAGCTTCAAGGCGATGCTCATCGCCAAGCTGTATGAGCTGCCGGAAGGCGTGTCCGAGACGTATATCCACCCGGCCGTGGACGATCCGGTCATGCGGAAGCTGGTGCCCTCTTGGGAGAAGCGGGTGTGGGAGTACAGGCTGATGCTGGATGAGGATTTTGCCTATGCGCTGAAGGATGCCGGGGTCATCCTGACCGACTATCGCTACGTGCAGCAGCACCTGCGGCGCTCGCGATGGACGGCGGGACTGAAGCTGCTGGCCTCCGGCCTGGGCTGAGGCTGGGTGGTTTGGGTGGCGGAGAGACCGCCAATGATGGCGTCCATGCACATAAGAGGCCATCCTCCGGAGAACGGGATCTCCGGGGATGGCCTCGCTTGTCTGGCGATCAGGTGCGGTTCAGCCGAACACCATCTTGTCGTCGGACAGCTTGTGGCCGCTGATCTTCTCGAATTCCTGGAGCAGCTTCTCGATCGTCAGCTCCTTCTTCTCTTCCTCGTTGAAGTCGAGGATGATGCGGCCCCTGTCCATCATGATCAGGCGATTGCCGAGGCGGATCGCTTGTTCCATGTTGTGGGTGACCATGAGCGTCGTCAGGCGCAGCTCGCGCACGAGCTTCTCGGTCATGCGCGTGATCAGCTCGGCGCGGTTCGGGTCCAGCGCGGCGGTGTGCTCGTCGAGCAGCAGGATCTGCGGCTTCGTGAAGGTCGCCATCAGCAGGCTGAGCGCCTGACGCTCGCCTCCGGACAGCTGGCCGACCTTCGCCCGCAGCCGGTTCTCCAGGCCGATGCCGAGCAGGGACAGTTGCTCCCGGAAGAAGACGCGCTTGCGATGGGTGACGCCGAAGCGGAGGCCGCGGGACTTGCCGCGCGCATAGGCGATGGCCAGATTCTCCTCGATCGTCATGTTCGGCGCCGTGCCAGCCATCGGATCCTGGAAGACGCGGCCGATCCACTCGCTTCGCTTGTGTTCGGACAAGCTCTGCACCTCCGTGCCGTTGATCGTGACGGTGCCGGTCTCCGGCCTCAGCCCGCCCGAGATGATGTTCATGAGCGTCGATTTGCCCGCGCCATTGCTGCCGATGATCGTGACGAAATCGCCGGCGTTCAGGTGCAGATTGATGTCGACGAGCGCCACCTTCTCATCCAGCGTACCGGGGAAGAACAGCTTGGTGACGTTTCGCATCTCAAGCATGGCGCTCACCTCCCGCTGCGTTCTGCTCGGCGTTGAGCTCGAGGGCCCGCTTGCGTGCGGTGTTGCTGCTCCTCCAGGACTTCTGAGCCGCTGGTACGATCAGCGCGACGATGACGATGAAGGCGGTGATCATCTTCAGGTCGGAGGCTTCCAGCCACCTGACGCGCAGGGCCAGATCGACGATGATGCGATAGACAACGGAGCCCAGCGCGGCTGCCATGGTGGCGAAGAAGACGTTGCGCGTGCCGAAGATCGCTTCGCCGATGATGACGGAGGCCAGGCCGATGACGATCATGCCGACGCCCATGTATACATCGGCGTAGCCCGACGATTGTGCCACCAGACCGCCGGACAGCGCCACGAGTCCGTTGGACAGGCTGATGCCGATGATCTTCGTCACATCGGTGTTGGCCCCGAAGCTGCGGATCATCCGGTCATTGTCGCCCGTAGCCCGAAGAGCAAGACCAATATCGGTATGCAGGAACAGGTCAAGCAGGAGCTTGATGACCAGAACGCCCAGGGCCACGCAGACAAAGACGACCCAGACGAGATGCGGGTGGGCCTTCAGCTCGCTCGTGCTCGGGAAGATCGTCTCGATCCGGAACAGGGAGATATTGGGGGTTCCCATGATGCGGTTATTGATCGAATGCAGCGCGATCATCATCAGGATACCGGACAGGAGGCCGTTGATCTTGCCCTTCGTGTGCAGCAGGCCGGTGCACAGTCCGGCGAGCAGCCCTCCGAAGAAGGCGCCGACGAGCGCGAGCCATGGATTGTACCCCTGGATGATCATGATGGCTGCGATGCCGCCGCCTGTGGTGAAGCTCCCGTCAACGGTCAGGTCCGGGAAATTCAGGATGCGGAATGTGATGTAAACACCCAATGACATGAGCGCATAGAGCAGGCCCAATTGTATCGTGGCCGGCAGAGTCTGAAGCATAACAGAACCTCCTGTAATCAATGGACAAGCTTCGGACGGATCGCGCCGAAGCCTCATCTCTTATTGGTCTCCGTTCACCGCCGCATCAGGTCACAAGATTGCTGCTACAACGCTGTAACGGGGTAAACTTCCAAAGCGCACGAAAGAAGGGAGTGGCATCACCGCCCACCCCCTGTCTCTAGTGTCTCGTTTATTCCTTGATCAGATTGATGTCCGGATTCTGAATCTCCGCGATCATCTCATCGGTGATCGTCAGGCCTTGACGCTCTGCTGCAGGGACATTGATGATCAGATCCAGTTTGTCAGGAAGCAGGACCGGCAGATCGCCAGGGTTCTTGCCATTCTTCAGGATATCTACCGCCATCTGACCAGCCTGATAACCATGGTCATAGTAGCGGAAGCCCACTGCCGCAACGGCACCGCCCTCAACCGTATCGCGGTCTGCGGCGAACAGCGGGATGCCTTCTGCTTCGGCAACCTGGATGATCGAGTTGATCGCAGCGACGACGGAGTTGTCCAGCGTGATGTAGAAGGCGTCGACATCCTTGGCCAGCGATTGGGCAGCCTGTGCAACCTCGGATGTGTTCGTGACGGCGGCGCGGATCAGATTGATGCCATGCTCCTTCAGCTTGGCTTCAGCGTACTGGGCCATCACCACAGCGTTCGGTTCACCTTCATTGATGATCAGGCCGATGTTCTTCACCTGCGGCAGGTGATTGGCGATGAAATCCATCAGCATGTTGATCGATTCCGGGTTGAAATCGGCAGCGCCGGTGATGTTGCCGCCCGGTTTGTTCAGATCTTCGACGAGTCGGGCATCCAGCGGGTCGGTAACGGCTGCGAACAGGAGCGGTGTATCATCCGATACCTGGGAAGCAAGCGCCATGGCCGACGGTGTGGCGATCGCCAGCAGCAGGTCATAATCTCCGCCCGCCAGCTTCGTGGCGATCGAGTTATTGTTGGTGGAGTCCGCTTGCGCGGTGTTGTAGTCGACTTCCAGATTCACGCCTTCTTCGATGCCGGCATCCTTGAGCGCCGCCAGGAAGCCTTCCCTGGTCGCGTCGAGCGAAGGGTGCTCCAGGTATTGCGAGATGCCGATCTTGTACGTCTTGCCATCATTGCCTCCGGAAGAACTGCCGGAAGAACCGGAGTTGCTGTTCTTGCTTCCGCTGGCGCATGCGGATACCAGCAGCATAATCGACAGCACGATCATAAGCAGTGACATTTTCCTCAGCTTCATGTATTATTTCCCCCATTCTGTTAGATAAACTTTCGTGGAATCTTCAAAAGTTAATAATAGTTTAATTGGACAAGTTTTGTTCGTCAATTCATATCGAAGGAAAAAATGAAACTCCCCGCAACCGGTTTACAGTTAATCCCAATAATATTGACAAATCATATAAAATATATCAGGAAAGACAGAAATAGAATCGGTGCGTTCAAAGGGGCGACAACCAGCGGATCGTCTGGTAAAATGGCAGTTAGTGGAGATACTCCGAACGGAATGAACCGGGCGCAAAGTCGGATCGTGAACAAAAGGTGAGAGGAGAGATCGGGATGTTCGAGCACAGGTTGTTGCTGGTGGGACATGGGATGATCAGTCACCGTTATGTGGAAGCATTCGGACAGATTCCGAATGCCACGATCGTGGGCGTGGTCGGTCGCGACCAAGAGCGCGCCGCAGCTTATGCGCGGGAGAAAGGCATCGCCCATGCCGATACGGACCTCGGGAGAGCAGCGGCGATGACGAAAGCGACGGCGGCCGTGATATGCACGCCGAATGCGGCTCATGGACGGGCTGTGCTGCAGGCGGCGAGCCTCGGCTTGCATGTTCTGTGTGAGAAGCCGCTCCATATCCATCCCGAAGCTCAGCGGGAGATGATCGCCAGCTGCCGGGAGAACGGCGTGAAGCTGACGGTCTCGTACATGCGCCGCTTCACCGATCATATCCGCTATGTCAAAGGGCTCATCGAACAGGGAGAACTGGGCAGACTGCAGGTCGTCGATGCGGTGCTGAAGCATTATCGGCCGCAGAGCTACTACAATAGTTGGCATGGCACCTATGAGATGGACGGAGGCGGTCCGTTCATCCAGCAGGCCAGCCATATGCTGGATCTGCTCCTGTGGCTGGTCGGAGAATACCGCGAGGTGCTGGATGCGCGGCTGTTCCAGGCGGCCCACGACATTGAGACGGAGGATCACGGGTATGCCTGTGTAGCTTACAAGAACGGCGCTGTGGGCATGATCGAGGCTTCGACCGCATGCGCAGGCATGGAGCAGGAGTATCTGGCGATCAGCGGCACGAAGGGCTCGATCGTGCTTGATTTTCATGGCATCCGCCTTTTCCGGGTGGAGGGCATCGCCTCTCCGCCGGAGTTTCCGGAGGTGAAGACGGAACTCCTGTTCCGCAAGTTGGCGGAGGATTTCATCCGCAGCATCGAGCAGGATGCGGAACCGTTCATCACCGGGGAATCAGCCGCCCAGGCGGTCGAGCTGGTCGATGCGATATACAGGAAGGCAGGGTCGGTGCTTCGTCCGGAGCACTGACCGCTGCCTTCAGCTTGAGTTTATAAGGCAGGAGATGGAGCAAGTGAACACCCATGCCATCATGAAGCTGGTGTCTTTCATCGCCATCCTCGTTCTGGCATTTATCGTCGTCACGTCGGATGTGGCCCGGACAGTCATAAATGGAGATATCGACGGCTTGCGCGAGATGTCGAGCGATAATCTGCTCCAGATGCTGATGATCACGTTCGTCGCCATGCTGTTGCAGAATCTGTTTACCGTCATTCCGCTCATCCTGCTGGCGACGATCAATGTTGCCATGTTCGGCATCGGCTATGGCTATCTGTGGACCTGGCTGTCGAGCGTCGCAGCAGCGCTGATCGTGTTCCTCCTGACCCGTTATTGGTTGCAGAGCTGGCTGATGCGCAAGGTCAATGAGTCGATCAAGGAGCGGATCGCCCGCTACGGCATGATCTACGTGCTCGTGTGCCGGATCATCCCGGTCATGCCTTCGAGTCTGATCAACATGGCAGCAGGGGCCAGCACGATCCGGTTCACCCATTTCTTCATCGGCACGCTGGTCGGCAACCTTCTGTTCATGTCCGTGCTCGCAGGTGTGACCGTGGGCTTCATGGAGGCCGCCTGGGAGGCGGCGATGCTGGTGGCGGCGGTCGTCGCGCTCGGCGGTCTGTTGCTGTTTCTGCAGAAACGCCGATTCAAACGCCGAGTCATGAACCCGGACAAGAATGCCTGTATGAAGTAACTCGCCTGCCAGGAACGGGCGGAATCGGGTGCGTGAGCGGCTGCTTGTTGTGGCGCATGCTTGAGGCGGGCTGTCCGGCAATGGGCAGAGTCTGTTTATAACTCCCGGCCATCCGCCTGCCGGCGAACTGCCTGGAGTGGAGGAAGTTGTGCCTGAAGGGTTGCAAAGCCAATCCCCCGAGCCCAGCGGGGGCTTAGGGTCGATTGTTCAGACAGCGTTTACATAAGGTTGGGGATGCGGATGTTTTCTTTTCTTAAACCGTATACGAGATCGATTGCGATTGCACTGTCGCTCATGATCGTCGAGCTGATCGTGGAGCTGTGGCATCCGATGCTGATGAAGACGGTGATCAACGAGGGCATCCTGGAGCGTGATCTCTCTGCCGTGCTCCGGTGGGGGGGAATCATGGTCCTTGTGGCGCTGGTTGGTTTTGCGGCAGGGATTGTGAACTCTTTTTACTCCGCGCATGTGAGCCAGCATGTCGGCTATGACATCCGGAGCAAGCTGTACTTGCGCATCCAGAGCTTCTCGGTTGCGGCGTTCAATCGTTTCCCGACGTCCACGCTGATCACCCGGATCACGAGCGACGTGAATCAGCTGCAGAATGTGGTGTTTATGGGGCTCCGCATCATGCCTCGCGCCCCGCTCATCATGGTTGGCGCCCTGATCATGGCGCTGCTCATCGATGTGAAGATCGCGGGCGTGCTGCTCCTCACCGTGCCGACATGCGTCTTCGTGCTCGTCTGGATGATGAAGCGCGGGTTCGCGCTGTTCCGCGCCGTGCAGCAGCAGCTGGATGCAACGAACGGCATCGTGCGCGAGAATCTGATCGGCATGCGGCTGATCAAGGCGTTCGTCCGTTACCGCAAGGAAATCTCGCGCTTCGCGGACAGCAACAGGCAGCTCATGGATCGCACCGTTCAGGCGCTGCGCCTGATCGAGATGACGATCCCCATGCTGCTCTTGCTCATGAACCTCGGGATCCTGTTCATCCTCTGGTTCGGCCATTGGGAGCTTGGCGCGAACCGCGTCGATGAGGGGTCCGTGGTGGCCATCGTCATCTATACGACCCGCATCACCGCGACCTTCGGCATCCTGTCGCACATCCTGATGAGCCTCGCGAGGGCAAGGGCTTCCGCCGGTCGCATCCAGGAAGTGCTGGAAGCGCAGGATGATGGGGAGAGCGGATTGGGATCATCAGGTGCGGAATTCGGAGGAGAAAGCGCGGCTGGGCAGGTTGACGAAGTCGCAGCTGTCGAAGAGCGCGGCTCATCCTCGGCCCGTGAAGCTTCTGCCGCGTCGATCGAGTTCGATTCCGTCACGTTCCGCTATCCGGGCAATGCTGAACCGGCGCTGCATGAGATCTCGTTCGTCGTTCGACCGAAGCAGACGGTAGCGGTCATGGGTGCGACGGGCTCGGGCAAATCGACGCTGTTTCAGCTCATCCCCCGTTTGTTCGAGCCTGAGGCCGGCGTCATCTATATGGACGGCAAGGACATTCGCACCTTGCCGACGGAGGAGTTGCGCGGCTCGATCGGCATGGTGCCGCAGGAGGTCGTGCTGTTCACCGGCACGGTGGCGGACAACATCCGTTGGGGCGCAAACGATGCGACCGATGAAGAGATCGTCGAGGCGGCGAAGAGTGCGCAGATCCATGAGACCATACTGGGACTGGGCGAGGGATATGAGACGATCGTGGGACAGAAGGGCGTGAACCTATCCGGCGGGCAGAAGCAGCGGCTGTCGATCGCCAGAGCGCTGGTCAGGAAGCCGAAGCTGCTGCTGCTGGATGACAGCACGAGCGCGCTCGATCTGAAGACGGAGGCCAGGCTGCTGACGGCGCTCAGGCAGTACCCATGCACGACGATGATCATCACGCAGAAGGTGAGCACGGCGATGCAGGCTGACTCGATCCTCCTGCTGGATCAAGGCCGCATCCTGGCCCAGGGCAGCCATGCGGAGCTGCTGGAGACATCGGATCTGTATCGGCGCATCGTCGCGTCGCAATTTGGTGAGAAGGCGGTGAGCGGTCGATGAGTCGCGGGGAAGGAAGATCAACGGGAGCAGGCGCTCCCCCTCCCAATATGCCTTCGTTGGGCGGCCCGCGCTTCGGGCCCGGCATGCATGGCAGGGGGCAGGGCGCCAAGGCCAGGGATTTCCGGGGCACGATCCGCAAGCTCTGGCGATATCTGGCTGCCCATCGATGGATGCTCGTTCTGATCATGGCCATGATCCTGATCCATGTGGCGGCAGGCCTGCTTGGACCATATGTGCTGGGGCTCGCCCTGGACAATCTGATATACGAACGCGGGGAGGGCATCCTGTCGCTGATCGTCCTGCTGGGTGTCATCTACCTGGTCTTGTCCATTTCCGCGTTTCTCCAGAACTACTGGATGATCGGGGTCTCGCAGCAAACGGTGTACAGGCTGCGCGGCGACCTGTTTAACCATCTCCATTTCCTTCCGATCGACTTCTTCGTGAAGCGGCGGCATGGGGAACTGATGAGTCGGGTCACCAATGATATCGACAACGTCAGTCAGACGCTGAACAGTTCCTTCATCCAGATCCTCTCCAGCGTGTTGACCTTCGTTGGCATGCTGGCGTTTATGCTCTGGTTAAGTCCGGTGCTGACGGCGGTGACACTGTTGATCGTGCCGCTCATGTTCCTGGGCATGAGGTGGATCACCGCACGGACGGGCAGGCTGTTCAAGGAGCAGCAGCGGCATCTGGGCGATCTCAACGGCTACGTGGAGGAGACGGTGTCCGGGCAGCGCGTCGTGAAGCTGTTCTCGCAGGAGAATCGGGTGATCGGGGAGTTTATGGAGAAGAATCGGAGGCTCCGGGACGCCTCCTACTGGGCGATGGTATACTCCGGCTTCATCCCGAAGCTGATGAACGTCCTGAACAACTCCAGCTTCGCGCTGATCGCCGGAGTTGGCGGCTGGCTGGCGCTGAGGGATATCGTCTCCGTCGGGACGATCGTCGTGTTCGCGGAATATTCGCGCCAGTTCACGCGTCCCCTGAACGATCTGGCCAACCAGTTCAACACCTTGCTCTCGGCTGTGGCCGGTGCGGAGCGGGTATTCGAGGTGCTGGAGGAGCGGCCGGAGACAGAGGAGGACGAGGTGACGGCAACCCGCAGGGCGGTCAGCGGTGGGGCCGGATCGGCGATCAGGCCGGCCGGTGGCAAGTCTTCTGCGGCCCAGGCGTCAGTCGGTGGAGAGATGGCGACCAGGGGGGGCGACGGCAGGGAGTCGGCTGTCAGTGAGGTCGGCAGCGATGGCGGGGAATCCGCGGTCGCGCTGTCAGGAGGAGAGCAGTGGGATCAGACGTTGCGCGATCTGGACGAGGTCAGAGGAGAGATTCGCTTCGAGAAGGTCAGATTCTCATACAAGCAAGAGGCCGGAGGGGAGACGATTCGTGACATCGATCTGCATGTGAAGCCGGGTCAGACGCTGGCGCTCGTCGGCCCGACGGGGGCCGGCAAGACGACGATCACCCAGCTGCTGGCCAGATTCTATGACCCGCAGGCCGGGCGCATCCTGATCGACGGCCAGGATATTCGCTATATCCGTCATAACAGCTTGCGCAGCCACATGGGCTTCGTCCTGCAGGATACCTTCCTGTTCGAAGGAACGATACGCGAGAACATCCGCTATGGTCGGCTGGATGCCAGCGATGAGGAAGTGGTCGAGGCGGCCAGGCAGGCCAATGCCCATTCCTTTATCATGCAATTGCCGAATCAGTATGATACCGTGCTGAGGCAGGATGCTGCGGAGATCAGCCAGGGACAGCGTCAGCTGCTGGCGATCGCCAGGGCGATCCTGGCCGATCCGGCGATCCTGATCCTCGATGAAGCGACAAGCAGCATCGACACGATCACGGAGATCAAGATCCAGGAGGCGCTTTACCGGCTGATGAAAGGGCGCACGAGCATCGTGGTGGCGCATCGCCTGAACACGATTCAGAACGCCGATCAGATCGTTGTCCTCCATCAGGGGCGAATCCTGGAGCAAGGTACGCATCAATCCCTGCTGGCCAAGAAAGGATATTATTATGAGCTCTATGAAAGCCAGTTCAAGCCGCTGGAGCAGCCCATCTAGCCGGATGGCTGCCCCGTTCCGGCTGCCGGCAGCGGGATAAGGCGGAACGAATGGCAATCTGGAAAATAAAAAAACAACGTTGTTATTTTGCTCAAACAAGAGTAATCTATATAGTAGAACATGACGAAAACGAGGTGTTCCAATTGGCTAAAGCATTCATGGATGAGAACTTTCTGCTGGCAAGCGAAACGGCACGCGTGCTGTACCACGATTATGCGAAGAAGATGCCGATCATCGATTACCATTGCCACTTGAGTCCGCAAGAGATCTGGGAGAACAAGAAGTACAAGACGATCACCGAGGTCTGGCTTTACGGGGACCATTACAAGTGGCGGGCCATGCGGTCCAACGGCATTGATGAGCGGTATACCACCGGTGATGCAAGCGATTACGAGAAATTCCTGGCGTATGCCAAAACGCTGCCGGAAGCGATCGGCAACCCGCTCTATCACTGGTCGCATCTGGAACTGAAGCGCTACTTCGGCGTGGAAGAGGTGCTGAATGAGAAGACGGCGCCGGCGATCTGGGAAGAGGTGAACGCCAAGCTGAACAGCGAAGGCTTCGGCGCGCGGGACTTCATCAAGAAATCCGATGTCCGCGTGATCTGCACGACGGATGATCCGGTGGATTCGCTGGAATATCATATCCTCATCGCCAAGGATGAGTCCTTCGACGTCAAGGTGTTGCCATCCTTCCGTCCGGACAAGGGACTGGAGATTAACCGTGCTACCTTCCTGCCATGGGTCGAGAAGCTGGCGGAGGTCTCCGGCATCGCGATCAACAGCTACAGCGATTTTCTGGCTGCGCTGGAGTCGCGCGTCAAGTTCTTCCACGAGGTCGGTTGCCGCGTCTCTGACCATGCGCTGGATTATGTGCCGTATGCGGAGGCGACGGAGGAAGAAGTGAGCGCGATCTTCGCCAAGGCGCTTCGCGGCGAGAAAGTATCGCTGGAAGAGGAGATGAAGCACAAGACCTACACCTTGCTCTTCCTGGGCAGATTGTACGCGGAGCACGACTGGGCGATGCAATACCATATGAATGCTTCGCGCAACAACAATCTGCGCATGTTCCGACAGCTCGGTCCGGATACGGGCTTCGACTCGATGAGCGATTCGGCGATTGCGCTGCCGCTTGTCGGTCTGTTGTCCGCGCTCGACGAGGAAGCGAAGCTGCCGCGGACGATCCTGTATTCGCTCAATCCTGCGCACAACCACGTGATCGGCTCGATCATCGGCAGCTTCCAGGGCGGAGGCATCCCGGGCAAGATTCAGTTCGGCTCGGGCTGGTGGTTCAACGACACGAAGGAAGGCATGATCGCGCAGATGAAGACGCTCGCCGACCTCGGCCTGCTCGGCCGCTTCGTCGGCATGCTGACGGATTCCCGCAGCTTCCTGTCTTACACGCGGCATGAATATTTCCGCCGCATCCTGTGCAACCTGATCGGCGAATGGGTCGAGAACGGCGAATATCCGGCGGATATCGAACTGCTCGGCAGCATCGTGCAGAATATCTCGTACAACAATGCGAAGAATTACTTCGGATTCTGATATTGGTGGCTTTAAGGGGTGTCCGGTGGACGCCCCTTAAGACTAAAGCTGTGTTTAGGTTTGCTGTTGCTTTTTCCTGCTCCTTGGGGTTAGGCGGCAAACCGTGCTCGTCGGAGACTGGTTTCGGTCTCAGCCACTAACTCCATCTATGTTGCACGTAAAGGGCACCCGGAGAGGGTGCCTTTTCCTATTAAGTCAGGAAGATATTATAGAGTGGACCGGATAGCAATCTGTGAAATAATAGCTATAAGAGAGAGGCATTCATTTTGATGGCAAATGTATTGGAAAGATGGTGCGATCATAAACGGCGAGGACATATGAAGCTATCAAGAACAGCATTGGACGGCTTTTCTTAATTCTTTCTCCGGTATTTTTATGTTACCGCTCACATCGACCTGATATGGGATATTGTTTGACTCGAGACGTTTGATTAGTTCATTGCGCAATCCATCATTCAAATTTTCGTGATGAGCAAAAATAACGAAGTCTTCAGGTTGGTTGGTCAAGTTATAAAAGAGAACACCGCTAATCAGAATTACGACAAGAATGGATAGTGTTGCGATAACTCGTTTCATATTTCACCTCAATCCCGTTAAACAGTTCACCAAGGAGTTTTATTAATAACATTAATGTAAATTCCATATCAATATACCGAAATATTCAAAAGCCAACGCCACAAAGGACATTGGCTAGCATTAAAGATTAATTCACATAATCGTTGCTAGATCCAGTGAAATACTGGACGGAGTTATTGACAATATGCCACAGGCTCCCAGAAACGTATGCATCATGAATGGTATTGCGAGTTTCTGATACCAAGCTGTCCTCACTAATATCATTGATAAACGCATACAATCGTCCTATTGAGTTATTGTGCATATCCATTTCATACTCGATTTGTGGCTGGTTGATTGCCCCTAATTCATGGGCTGAAGTCCAAACTTCCGCCCAGAACGAATCACTGGTAAAGCCAATAATCCAGATGTTCCAAGCAGCATGCCTAAACGCATCTGTTTTGTCATTATGTCCATTATAACCGAATTTGTACTGTGTCCAATCGGCTGCTTCATCACCGGCAACCAGTGCTGCGAATCCCTTGCTAGGATTGGCATCAAACAGTTCTTGCTCCAGTGAATTGAGTTCAACTTGTCCTTCAACATATTCGTAGAACCAAGAACCGATGCTATTGATTGTTGCTCTACCGGTTTCAAGTGCTCTTTCAGGATTGTTGCGATTGTACTCTCGCATTAACCCAATAAAATAATCATTGATCTCAGTTTCAGTTGCTTCGGGATGTTGCTTTTTGAATTCTTTTAATTTATCAAATAATATGTCCTTGTATCCATAATCAAGCAACTTACTGGCACCAGTATATACCTTCGGTTGTGAATGAATATATGCTTGAATCGATTGTTGGAGCGCTCGTTGTTGGGACGCAATTGTGTTGCTTGATATCTCCTGGGCAGTATTTTTCTCTGATGGCGCTGCCAATACAGACTGAGACATTAACACCAAAGACAAAATTAACATTACAGAAATACCTTTCAGCATTTTTTTTCATTACTATGACCTCCTTATAATATGGTACTTAGAAGAAAATGTTTCTGGCCCTACCCTCCTTTCCAAGCGGATTCTGTTACACTTTGTGCATAATGCTTCTGATCTGATAAAATTTAAAGATGTTTGCACAAAGTAAAAGCTCACAATGGATCGATCTTCAGTCGCTTATTTAGAGCTGACTGAAAATGATTATAAACATGCAACCGTCATATGATGAAAATCCTGGCATTCCTGATACAATCGTCTCAAAACTATAACGTCAGGAAATAATTAAATAATGATAGACTATATTATCATCGACCGGTGAACTAATTCACATAGAAAACATATTAATATTAACCCAAATTTCGAAAGCCCCGTCCAGCTTGAGTTACCGTTCGTTGAGCGCACAATTAATTGGTAGTAATTTGAAGAAAAACCAGTAGTGAACGACTTCAGATTGGGATTCGGGTGCACGATCCCCTACCCCATGAGACCGGGCTAATCCATTTCCATGTTTAATTTTGGTAGGTTCATTCTAGCAAAGCGACTCTTGTCGCAATCCTTTTCCATGCAAATCGATTAGCAAAGTCTTTAGCAAGCTTAAGAACAACCTGACGGCTATGTTGGATAATAGTCGCCGCACAATGGAAAAACTCCAGTCGGAATCGAGAGATGGTGTAACCTTGGTATATGGGCTCGCAACAATCCTTCTTGAATCGTTCATACAAGTTATAGGCTAAGAGTTTCATAAGCAAATCCAGTTCGTTAGCAGCGAAGTTCCCTGTAGCGATTCGGTTGATGGAGAAGCCTCGCTTCGCTTCCTTGATATAGTTTTCCATGCAAGCGCGCTGGTTATAGAAGCGTCAGATGTCGATGGGCTCCCATTCCAAATTCGTAACGATGGCTTCATATTGCCAATCGGTTTCAAGGATCATTTGCTTCTGATCTTCGTCGAATTGTTGTGCTTTGCGAATGACGACGATGCGTCTGGCTTTCTTCCATGATGTCGCTTTGTAGATCATTGTAATTCCTTCAATGATCCAGTCTTCATCCACGAATCGTTTCCAATAGCGACATAGCTTTACTTCGTTTTGGAGGCGCTGCGTCCATTTCAACCTGCCGACATAGCCAATCTTTCGAGATTCCCACAGTTGGTAGAAATCCTCGCCGCCGAAGCCCTTGTCGAACCGGGCATACTTGATCGGGCGGTCACCGAGCAAATCGAAAGTTTCAGCGACAAATGTACCCGCATTCCGAGAAGAATGGACATTTCCAGCGCGAAGGACAGCGTTCAGACACAACCGGGATTGCCCTTCGAAAGCGAGCAGAGGGTGGTAGCTCTTACGTCCAGGTTTATGGGAATTAGCTCCGACTTCAGCGCCTTGCTGGTTCCCGTATACGGTTTCTACAGTGGAATCCAAGTCGAGAATGAGCTCAGAAGGTAGACAAGGCGCAATGACCTGTTGATTCAACTTTTTAAGTTCCAAAGGTAACGTCGGTCTAGTTTTGCTTAGTCGATCCAGTTCTTTATAGAGCAAACTGTGATGCGGACAACGACCGCCAAGAAATCTTCGGATGAGGGAATCGTGTTGATACTGACGGAAGTGGAATAAACGTTCACAGCCGAGGATCCAACCGATAATGAGATACAGGAGAATGCGGTGCAAGGCAAACAGTGAATTGCTCTGTTTCATGCAGTTCAAACCACGAAGAGCATCAGTAAACTTGATTCTCTCAAGATATTCTAAGAAGATTTTGCTTCCTCCGACCGATGTAGCGTTTTGAAGTAAAAAATTCAGTTTTCATTTTTGAGAAAGATATGTTAGACTTCACCTAAAGGGTGCTCCTCTCTTTGGGTATTGTGTTCCGACAAACACCATTATACCAAGGATTGGAGCACTTTTTTCTATTGCTATGAAGATTTACTTTCGAAATTCAGGATTAATACTATTATGTAAATAATATACATATAATTATATGCCGTTTCAAGTATAATATAGAAAACTAAACTGGTGTAGTTACTAGTCAAAATCATCACTTTCACCACAAGTATGCATAGTGTGGATTTCCTAAGGATGACGTCTGGTTGAGCAGGAGGGGATGCATTCTCGCCAGGCTCTGGTACTATGGTGATTGATGTGACTTGCCATCTCAACAATGTGATGTTGCTGCAGCAGAGGAATCGGTAGATCGGACCGTTCCAGCTATGTGTGCGATCCGAAACAGCATCTGCTCGAAATCTCGATGAGTGTACAGGATGCGTGTGTGAGTCCGCTGTTTCCAAACGGGTTGTCAATCACCTGTAATATGAGATTATTTTGGCCGATAATGGGAGTAGAGGAGTGATAGTTGATGTGGAAAGAGTTTAAGGCATTTGCCATGCGGGGCAATGTCATCGATCTGGCTGTCGGTGTGATCATCGGTTCGGCTTTTACCGGGATTGTCAACTCGCTCGTGAATGACATCATCATGCCGCCGATCGGAATGCTGCTCAAGGGTGTGGATTTTAAGGACCTGTTTATCAGCCTGGATGGCGTTGATTATCCGAGTCTCGCCGCTGCCCAGGAAGCGGGCGGAGCGACGTGGAACTATGGGGCGTTTATCAACAATGTGTTGAATTTTCTCATCGTAGCCTTTGTGATCTTCCTTGTGGTTCGCCAGATCAACAAGATTCGCAAGAGGATGGAGAAGCAGGATGCCGCGAAGGCTGAGGCCAAAGCCAAGGACACCAGGGAATGCCCTCAGTGTCTGTCGGAGATTCCGATCAAGGCGAAGCGCTGCAAATACTGCACCTCGGTTGTTGAAGCCAAGAGTGAGTCCTGAATGTGGGAGGAAAATCGGATGAAGGCCAATTTGCTGATAGCATGCAACTGTATCCTTGGAGAGGGGCCTGTATGGGATGAGAGACGCGGCATGCTGTGGTGGACCGATATTGACGGCAAGCGGATCCATCGATACGATCGTGAAACAGGTCGCCATGAGCGTATCGAGGTGCCGGAGAAGGTAGGCGCATTTGCCCTGCGGGAGAAGGGCGGGATCATCGTGGCGGCGGCGAACGGATGGGCGCTGTGCAATGAAGACGGCAGCGATTGGCGGCATATCGCCGATCCTGAGCCGGAGCATGCGAACCATCGCTTCAATGATGGCAAGTGCGATGCAAGCGGCAGGTTCTATGCAGGAACCTATGCGCTGGACAACCAGCCCCGAGCCTCGCTGTACGTGATGCAACCCGATCTGAGCTGGGAGCGCCTTGCGGATGGCGTCATCTGCTCCAATGGCCTCGCCTGGTCTCCGGACGACCGGACTTTCTATTACATCGATTCGTTGAAGAAAGGTGTGGACCGGTTCCAGGTGGATCCGGCTACTGGACGCCTGTCGGATCGGCGGACGGTCATCACGCTTGAGGAGCCGGGTGTCGTGCCGGATGGCATGACAGCTGATGAGGAAGGTATGCTGTGGGTGGCGGAATGGGGCGGCTGGAAGGTCAGTCGCTGGAATCCGCGCACGGGTCAGAGGCTGATGACGGTCGAAGTGCCGGCGAAGTATGTGACTTCTTGCGCGTTTGGCGGCGAGGGTATGGACGAGCTGTTCATCACAACGGCGAGCGTGGGTCTGACGGAGGAAGAACGGCGGCAGCAACCGCTGGCTGGATCCGTGTTTCATATCAAGGTCGGTGTGCGAGGGCGGCCCACCTATCGGTTCGCGGGCTGAGACTTGTCTCCTGCACGCAGCTGTATCGCTGGGGGTGAAGTTTCCGTCATGTGGCTTATCCGTTCGCAGGCAACTGCCCTCCGGCCAGGAACGTATGCTTCGGAAGCGGAAACTGTCTCCCGGCACGCTGTCGTGCGGGACACAGTTTCCGTCATGCGGACGCTGTCAATCTGACAGAGCTTCAATGCGGCCAAGAACGGAGATCTCGTCCGGATAGATCATCAGATGTTCGGTCAATCCGACCATGCGGAACAGCTTCTGATAATGCGGCGTCAGTCCATACGCGAAGGTGTGGCAGCTCCTGCTCGCCACCGCCCGGGTCAGGCGGATCAGGCAGGCGATGCCGGCGCTGTTGATGTAAGAGACCTCGGTGAAATTCAGCACGAGACAAAAACCGGGCTTCATCAGCACTTCCTGCCAATGATCATCATGAAGCAGCGGCCCCTCCGCCTCACGGGTCAGGTCTCCCTTCAGATCGAGGATAAGCCCGTCGGGCAATCTCCTCTCGCTCATGTGAAACGTTCTATCCACCCTGACAACCCCCATTCACTCGTTTGCAAGGCAACAGAAAATGCAGTTCAACATAGAAGCCGTGTTCATCATATCCGGTCCGAACGCGGTCGGAGAAGCTGCGGATGAAGCCGATCCCCCACCCTCGCGGGTTATCAAGTTTCCATATCGCTGCGCGGTCCGCAGCAAGGGGAGCCGCATCGCCGAGAGGGCAGCCTTCTCCTTCATCGCCGATTCGGATAACGATCGCCTTATCGCTCACGCCAAGCGACACCCGCACCTTTTTGCGAGCATCGAATCGATTGCCATGCTCCATCGCGTTCAGGCAGGCTTCCGTGACCGCCGTGTGTATCTCCTCCAGGCGAGGCTGCGAATCAATGACCGGCGCTATCCGCTGCAAGAGATCGTCGGCGAGGGCCGCTTCCTGGCCCAATATGCTCGCAATACTCCAGGAATGCCGTATCATCATGGTCCTCCTCTGTTCTCCTGTATGTCAGTGTAGCAGTTGCCCATTACAAGAATCTTACCACGGCAGGATCAATCCCCCACTCGCACCATCACCAACGTCTTGTCATCGTCATAAGGTTCAGTCGTCACCTGGGGTAGCCCGTCGAGAAGGCTGCGGATCTGCTCTTCCGGATGCTGATCGGCCTTCAGGGCGGTCAGCCTTTTGGCCAGGCCATCGAACCCCAGCATCGTCCGGCCGCTGGTAAATGTCTCCACGAGTCCGTCCGTATAGAAGACGTAACGGTCTCCGGGCTTGATCTCCAGGGTCTCCGTCACATACGCCGCATCCGCAGCGATGCCGATCGGAAGGGAGGAAACGGAGATCTCACGGACTTCTCCGTCCCGCAGCAGATAAGGAGAGACGTGGCCCGCCGAAGCGTAATCCAGCCTCTGCTTATCCGGATGGAACCTGGCCAGCGCCAGGGTGACATACGTTGAATAGCGCAACGTATCGATCAGTTGCCGATTCAGCCTGTCCAGGATCTCGGCAGGATCGCCGCCGCGCCTGACTTCGGCGCGCAGCAGCACGACAACGGCTGACATGATGAGCGCAGCCTGCACGCCGTGACCGGAGACGTCACCGATGACGATGACCAGGCTTCCATCATCCAGCACGAGACAATCGAACAGATCGCCTCCGATCTGCCTGGAGGGCCGGCACAGGCCGGCAGCCGTGAAAGGTCCGCATGCGACGCTGGATGTCGGCAGCAGCTGCTGCTGCACGGCATGAGCCAGCTGCAATTCCTGATCCAGGATGCGGTACTCCTGCTCGGTACGTTCCTGCAAGGAGTTGAAGGCGGCCGCCAGCTGCCCGGTCTCGTCGGTGCTTACGATCGGCATCTTGCCGTGCAGGTCTTCGCGCCGCTTGCCGGTAAGCGTCAGGATGCTGCGGATCAACTCCCTGAGGCTGTGGCGGAAGTTAAAGGCTTCGAACGCGAAGATCACCATCGAGAAAGCAAAAGAAGCGCCGATCACCAGAAACATGCCTGCAACGGGGAAGGTGCCGCCGGAATATACCGCATTCATCACGAACCAGGATACCGTCAGCATCGAGATGACGAACAGCGAGACGAAGATCAGGATGAGCCGCATCATGATCGACCCGAGACGAATCGCTGGCAGGGTGTAGACTTCGAAAACCCTAAGATACTCACGGGAGATCCTGCGCAGGGTGATATACAGCAGCGTGGCCAGCGTGCCGGTCAGCGCCTGGTCGAACAGCAGGTTCTCGAGCAGGAACATGCCGACGGTGGCAGGGAGCTCCGCTTCCCGGATGAGATCCAGCCGCAGCATGAGCAGGTGGTAGGTGGGCGAATACAGGGTGCCCAGGACGATCATCATGATGAACACCATGAACGGGAAGGTCGCCAGGTCCTGCCATATGGGCAATCGATCGTCCGCCTGCACGCGAGGCTGGCGTTCCAGGTCCTGTGCGGAACGTCGTCTGAGATACTGGCGCACTCGTCTCAGGCGATAGAGGCTGATCAGCTGGAAGACGATCACCATGCTCAAGCCCATAGATAGCTTGATGACAAACTTCAGTCCGAAGTAATCATCGAATTGATTGATATACAGATTGTGCAGGGATATGATGATGACACCCAGGAGGGATATCGCGACATAAGCCCGCAGCAATCGTTGCATCAGGGCCGTGTCCAGGCGTTTCGCAGACATATCGTCTCACCTCGGTAGCAAATTGCGCGTTTCCATCAGCGGTTCGGCATCCAGCTCCCGCTTGCATATCTCTTCCCATCGGTGATACCAATCCCTTGCTTCTGCGGTTCGTCCAAGCCTGGCAAGCCCTTGGATGAGCCTCTGGTACGCTTCCTCCCGCAGCGGATCGGCTTCGATCCAGCAACGTGCGTAATGCAGCATGCTGTCCCAATCTTCGGCTTCGGCACAGCAGTGGCACAGCCGGTTCAGCATGGCGGATTGCCTCTCCGCAAGCATGGCGCGGTATCGGTCCAACCATTCGATATCCTGCAGCTCCGGCAACACCGGCCCATAGATGTCCGCGGCTCTGGCGTACATCTCGCTGGCCAGCTGCTTGTCGTGCAGCCAGAGCTGATCGGCGACGCGGCTCAAGGTGGTGAACTGTTCGATGTCGAGGCTCTCGATCCAATCCTCGCGCAGTTGGATGGTTCCTCCGCTCAGCAGGACGGCTTCGGCGACACCCAGCTTCTCGGACAGCACCCGCTTCAGCTGATGAATCGTTACGTACAGCTGGTTGGCGGCATTCTTGGGCGGGAAGTCTCCGAACAAGAGCTCGATCGCCCACTCGCGAGCGATGGCGTAGCGCGGTCGGGTCAGCAGGAGCAGGAACAGCTCGAGCGACTTGCGCCGGCGCCAGGGCAACAGACGAAGCTCGCCCTTGGGGCTGGCGAAGGCCAGTCCGCCAAACCAGGAGATGCGCCATGTTCCGGTATGGCCGGGATCCATCTGAGATGAGCCGAGGTCAGCGGACAAGCTGGCGAGGCGGGATGTGAGCATCGGGTACACGGGATCGATGCCGAGCTGAGTGAGCGCCTGCAGCCGTGCGTCGAGCGCGGCTGCTTCGTCGGCCTCTTCCCGGAGAAGACAGCCGAATCGCGCCGTATGGATGATCAGATACTGCTCCTCCAGATCTTCCGGCATCACATGCGGAAGCGATGGATCGGGGTGAGAGCCGCCCAGCGCAGACAGCAGCCGCCTCAGCTCCCTGTGCCAGGTTCGCCAGATGCTCGGCAGATGGCGGGTGTCAGGGCATTCGGCCAGCAAGCGTTCGCCTGGCTTCGTTCGACCGGCCGCCAATTCATCATAGGCGCGCAGGAGGGCAAGCAGCGGCGCGGCTTCCTGGTGCAAGGTGCAGATATGCTCCAGACGGTGCAGATGGACCTGCCATTGGCTGCGATCCATGGAGAAATATCGCTTCAGCAGCCATTCGCCGTACACCTCGGCCGCGCGTCGCCAGTTGCCGCTGTTCGTATAGCCGGATGCCGCCTGTTCATAGTAATGATCCGCCTCATGTTCCTGCCCGATCAGATGACTGCCCTGTCCGAGTGCCCAGGCGATCAGTGGGAAAGCCTCAGCTGATCGCGAATGCTCGGCATGCAGGAAGGTCAGCAGCGCGACCGCATCGCCGATCTGTCCGGTGCGCCTCAGGAGCATGGACAAGAGGGCCATCGCCTCCAGCATCTGCTCCTGCCACACGCCGGAAGCCAGGCCCTTCAAGGCGAGCTCCAGCACCTGCTGCGCCTCATGCATGGCACCGTCGTCCATGAGCTGTTCGCCCTTGATGCGCAAGAGCAGCGGAGATGAGAGCAGCTGCTGCCACCGGTAGCCCTGCAGCAGATGAATCGGGCTTCGGTCAGCCAGCGCGAGTTTCTCCAGCTCGAGGACAGCGTCCATTGCAAGCCTGGTTGCCTGATCGTTGGGTTCAGCCATATCCTCACCTCCACATGCGCGTTACGTGCGACGAACAAGATGTTGAATTGAATTTCGACAAGATTCGTGTATTTCCTGTAAGATCCAGCTGAACATAGCAAAAAGTTAACGAAAATCCAGCAGCCCTCCATAAAAGCCTTTGATGGGGATCAATAGGCGCCCCCCATAACCGCATCGAAAATGATCGTTTGACCACCAATAGCGGATCGATTTTCCGTTACGGCGAAAGGCTGGGCTCAGCGTGAAAAAGGGGCGGAAAACCGGTTGGCTTTCCGCCCGTTATTTATGCGCGTCAGTTGATGAAATTCAGCTCGAGCAGCGCCCGCTTCAGGATCACGGCTGCTTCGGCGCGGGTGGCCGACTCCTCGGGAGCGAAGCGGCCGTCCGGCTTGCCGTGGATGATGCCGGCTTCCGCGACCGTGGCGACGGACGGACGGGCCCATCCGGCGATCTTCTCGTGATCGGCGAAGGCGTTCAGCACACTCGCATCGGCTGAGAGATCAGCGCCGGCATATCCGAGCGCGCGAGCGGTCATCGCGGCCAGCTCCACGCGGCTGACGGCCTGATCAGGACGGAAGCTGCCGTCCAGGTAGCCGCTGATCAGCCCGGCTGCGGAGGCCAGCTGGATATACGGCGCGTACCAGGCATCGGGCGACACATCGGTATACGCGGCCGCGCCGATGGCCGGTCCGTCGGTCAGGCCAAGCGCCCGAACGAGCATCGCGGCAACCTCGGCTCTGGTGATCACCGCATCAGGAGCGAAGCGATCCGGCCCCTGGCCTTGCAGCAACAGCCTGGAGGCCAGCGATTCAATATCGGCTTGCGCCCAATGACCGGCGATATCGGCGAAGGTGATCTTGCCTGAGATCACGGCGTAGATGCTGTTGCCGTTGCGCATGATGTGCACGTAGGTCTGACCATGGACCCGTTCCACGACAGAAGGAACGAACGTGAACGTGCCGGTGATCGGGTCGTACAGAACGGCGGACCATTCCTCGTCGCCAGCATCCTCATGAATGGTGATCGTGCGGACGACGTACATGGAGCCGAAGCTGGAGATCTCGACGCTGTTGCCGTTGGCCGATGCCGTCAGATGGAACTCGATCGGCTCGCCGACGACTCGCACGCCAACTCTGGATGCGTCGATCTCGATCTGCGATGCCAGGCTCTCCTTCACTTTCTCGATGGTGAGGCTGATCGTGATCTCCTCCGCATCCGCGCCCAGAGAGGAAGCAAGCTCGTCCAGACCGATCAGGCTGGCGGGCAGATCGTAGGAAGCATCGGCCGTTCTCACCGAGAGGGTCAGGTCCTCTACATCCTCGGCATGTGCGGCCAGAGAAGCTGCCGGCAGACTAACGGTCAGCCGATCCGCGGGCTCGCTGAAGCTGAAGATGATCGTATGGGCGGAAGTGTCGCCTTCGAGCAGTTGTCCGATCGATTGCTGCAAGATATCCGCGTCGAGTGCGGCGGTCAGCGATGTCCTTCCGTTGGCGTCAATCGTCTGCTCAACCGCCAGCGCTTGCTCGGGCACGATGATGTTGCCCTGTTCGTCGGTGGCAAACTCGATGGCCGATTCTGCCTGCCCGTTGTCCGGATTGGTACCGGCGTTATGGTCCCCGCTGCTGTCTCCGCCGCCATCATGGCCGCCACCATCATCGCCTCCGCCTTCATCAACCGGCGGCCGCTCGATGACATACTCCACCGTGATCGTCTCGCTGCGGTTGCCGGCTGCATCCTCGGCGAAGAACTTGAGCACGGCGCTGGCGGTTATCACGATCGCCTCGGAATACACCGCGGACTGCTCGTCAGGCTCGGTGCCGTCGAGCGTATAGTAGATGGTGACGTCAGGCTCGTCTCCGTATACGGAGAAGGTGACGGTCACATCGTCCTCATAGACGCCCCCCGCCGGCGAGACGGATACCTGCGGCGCCTCGGCGTCGATCACATACGTTTCCGTGAACACCTGGCTCTCATGATCGAACTGGTCGATGCCCTTGAACTTCAGGATCGTGTTCTCGACGATCGACAGGCCATTCGACTCGTAATAGACATCCCACAGCACGGTCGGCTCGCTGCCGTCGATCGAAAAATAGATCGTGGCCGGCTCATTGGCGCTGATCCAGACGTGCTGCGGTTCGCGGTAGATCCCGCCGGATGGGGCCGCATTCACCTTCGGCGGCTCCGAATCGATCTCGTAGCTCACCGATGCGATGTTCGAGACATTGCCAGCCCCGTCCACGGCGAACGCCCTGACCTCCGCATCCTTCGTCAGAGTGAATGGGCCCGTGTACCTGGTCGAGGCGGTGGTTGGCTCTGTTCCGTCCGTCGTATAGTAGATCGCTATCCCGGTTGGTCGATTGTCGTCGGCATGGATCGTCACCGTGACCGAATCGCCATAGAGGTCGCCCTTCGGTGAAATGCTGACTTCCGGAGCCGTCTGATCCTCGCCGAGATAGAGGAATGTCAGTATGGCATACCCGGGCAGGTATTGATCAATCGAGGTGTGGAAGATCAGCGCTTCCCCGTGCAACCTGGCCAGGTCAGGGATGATGCCTTTCAGGACATTCTCCTGCTCCTTGTCGATATCGTACAGGAGGGTGAACTCGTATTCGTAATCCACTACGGACACCGTATGACTGACCGGATCGTAGGACAGGCTGACCAGATTGGCCGCCTCATCCACATCGGTGATGGCGGTTGCCGACCCATCCTGCAGGCTGTAACGGTACAGGCGGTCGTCGCCATTGCTGTCGTTGATGATGAGGAACACATCCTGCGGTGTCAGGACCGCGTCATAGACCGTTGATCCGGGTTCGGCGATCCTGTCCAGCACGCTGATCCATTCGTCATTCCCTTCCAGGTCATAGACGAAGACATCCTCCAGCTCATTCTCATAATAGATCAGATGCGTATCATGAATCTGCGGCATCACGATCTCATGGTCAGGTGCGGCGGCGGGGATCGTGTTGGTGTTCTGCTCTTGCAGATCGTAGATGTACAGGTTGGCGTCGCTGATCAACGTGTATACGATCTTGCCATCGTGAACATAAGGATACATGCCATTGTCGACAACGGATTCGGTTCCGCTTGTTACATCGTAATGAATGATCTCATAGCCCAGTTGGTAGACGACATCGGAGCCGTCGATGGAGGCCCATAAGAGCATGTCTGTCGCGCCAGGCTCGAGCAGCACCCGCGCGGCGCCTGTCCGGAGATCGTACAGTTTCAGCTCCCCGTTGGCCAGGTACAGGATCCGATTGTCGCTGACGTCGAACCAGCCGGCGGTATCATGGATCTGGATCGGAACCAGCATGCTGTTGAACACGAACGGAGTCGTTGTCATGAGCGGTGTCTGATTGCCGAAGAAGTCGACGGCGTACCAGGAGATGGCGCCGTCCAGGAACACAGGAATGCTGCCGGCTGACAGGGTCATGAAGGTCGTCTCCTCGATTCCCGGCAGATCATCATAGGTATAGAAGATGACCGCTTCTTCATCCGCCTCGATGGAGACGCGAACCGGTTGGATGAAGGATCCGCCATCAGGCGACAGCGTGACATTAGGCGGCGTCTGATCGTCCGTCAGGCCATCCAGATCGAGCGCATAGACCGGAGCCTGGTCGATGTAGATGGTCGAATCGGCTTCCTCATATACCTTGATTTCCTTGGTCCAGTAAACCACTCCGTCAGCGATGCTGAAGTCTGACAGATTGGCATAGTCGCCGTCGAAGTCCAGATACTTGAAGCCCGCCGTTTGCGTATGGATGACAACCAGAGCGGGTATGGGTTCGCCCAGGTAAGCGACGACGAATCGGCTGTCCAGCGGATCGGCTTCGATCTCCGACAATCCGGGCAAGCTGACGACCTCCCTGATGTTGGTGGAGGCCAGATCGTAAGAGAACAGGGTATCGCCTGTCCTGAAGAAGACATATTGTCCGGATATGGCCATGTCTTCCACGAAACCGATGTTTTCGTACAGCGTGAACGTGTACCTGACGCCGCTCAGGCTGTATGCCAGAAGATCCCCGAATTCATACCAAACGATCAGGTTGCTGCCGATATCCACCGGGTTAAAGCTGAAGACATCCTCATGGTTGATCGTCTCCACACCGGACGGTCCTTCCGCGACATCGAAAGTCTTCAGGTCGTAACTGATCGCGAACCTGGATTCGCTCTCCATCATGACGATCGTACCGTTCCAGATCTTCACCAGGGCCAGCGATCCCGGGCTTGTGTACAGCAGCTCCGGTTCGTCCCCGGCGCTGATCGAGTAGTGGTAGATGTTCTGATCATTCCCGAAGATGATGTCATCCCCGGAGATTCCGGTAAAGGTGATGTGAAAATCCGTTTCCGCGATCTTCACCTCATTCAGATACACCTCCCGGTTCTCCCAGTCATCGATATCCCCCACATACAGGTTGCGCGCGTAGACGATGTTCTCCCCGTCTGCCTGCACCAGCTCGGCATACTTGACATTTTCACCGCTGAATTGGCTGGCGGTCGCGGGCGTTTCCGCGATACCGGTCACCTTGTAGTAGTCGACATACAGGTCGCTCCAGTCCCCGTCTTCGTTCTCTGCTCGGTAGCTCAGGGTGTGGATGCCGGTCGGCAGGAGGACGAACGTGCCATCCGCATCACCTCCCTGCGCGCTGCTGGACTCGATCGGGTCCGACCCGTCCAACGTGTAATAGATCGAGCCTGGCTGGTCTGAGGTCAGTCTGACCTGGAGCCATGGACCTTCATAGACGCCGCTGGGCACATCGGGGTAGACCATCGGATCGCCGGAGACGTCGGCGAAGACCGATGTGAGCGGGCTGATGAGCATGACCAGCGCCAGCATGAGTGATAGTGGTCGTCTTCTTCTCACTCGCTGATTCCCTCCTTGTGATTATGGGTTTAGAGTCATCTCTCCTCCCCATCTTACAGAGAGGGGCTTACAGGATTCTTACAACATCGATCAAATCCACAAAATGACAAACATATGTTATAAACATTGACATACAACCCAGGAAAAACGTATTATTATAAATAACAACCAGAGAAATGTTCGGATTTTTCGAAGAAATTTTTTAAATAAATGTCATATAATGAATGAAAATATTACAATATCCTAACATTAGGGGTGGTTTTGATGTTGTCTCCCATGCATCAATCCCTTTATTCGCTCGAACAGGAATATGATGAGATGTTTGAAGCGGACAGAACGGTCAGACCGCATTATGAGAAGATTTATCGCCATATGATGGCCGGTGGCACGGAGAAGCTGGTCAGGAAGAAGCGGTTCGCCGAGCGGCGAATGCTGGAGGAGGGCATCACCTTCACCCTGTATCAGACCAACGAACAGCACCCGCTTGAACGGACGATTCCCTTCGATATCATCCCGCGGGTGATCGCAGCCAGCGAATGGGCCTTGCTGGAGAAGGGGATCAAGCAGCGGATCAAGGCGCTGAACCGCTTCGTGCACGATATCTACCATGAGCAACACATCATTCGCGACCGCATCATCCCGCGCAGGCTGATCGTCGCCAACCGGTACTATCGGCAGGAGATGATGGGCATCGATGTCCCGGGAGGCGCATATATTACGACGGCCGGCATCGATCTGGTGCGGGACCGCGACGGGCAGTTCTATGTGCTGGAGGACAATCTCAGGACGCCGTCGGGCTTCTCCTATCTGTTCAAGACCAGGGCGATCATGCGGGAGTTGTATCCTGAGCTTATCCGGCGCAGCGAGGTCTGTGATGTGGAGCAGAGTCTGAACGATTTCCTCTCCACGCTGCGCAGCCTGAATCCGAACTGCCGGGGAGAGCCGACGATCGCGCTGCTGACGCCGGGCGAGTACAATTCCGCCTATTATGAACATGCCTTCCTGGCGCAGCAGATGGGCATCCACCTCGTCGAAGGGCGCGACCTTGTCTACAAGGACCACAAGATCTACATGCGGGGAATCAACGGGCTGAAGCAGGTGGACGTGATCTACCGCCGGCTGGACGACGACTACCTCGACCCGTTGGCCTTCCTTCCCGAATCGGTGCTGGGTGTGGCAGGCATCATGAACGCGTATCGGGCAGGCAACATCAACATCGTCAACGCGCCGGGGACAGGGGTCGCCGATGACAAGGCCGTCTACGCCTACGTACCGGATATGATCCGCTACTATCTCGGCGAGGAGCCGATCATCCCGAATGTGCCAACCTATATTCTGGCCCGCAAGGCGGACAGGGACTATGTCCTGGATCACCTGCCCACGATGGTGGTGAAGGAGACGTCGCTGTCCGGCGGGTACGGCATGCTGATCGGACCTTCCGCGAGACCTGAGGAATTGCGCGAGTTCGCCGAGAAGATCAGGCGGGAGCCGGAGCGATATATCGCCCAGCCGACGATCCGGCTGTCGCGGGCGCCTGTGCTGATCGGTGACCAGCTGAAGCCGAGGCACATCGACCTCCGGGCGTTTGCCCTGCTCGGGGCCCATGAGCGCATCAACGTCATCCCGGGCGGGCTGACGCGAGTCGCGCTGAAGGAAGGCTCGCTGGTCGTCAATTCCTCGCAGGGCGGGGGCTGCAAGGACACATGGGTGCTGCGCTGAGGATATCGCGACAGGAACGGGGTGGTCCACGATGATCACGGATGGAAAGGAGAGTGCGCGATGCTGAGCAGAAATGCCGAGGCGTTATTCTGGATAGGCAGATATATGGAGAGAGCGGAGAACCACGCGCGGTTGATCGATGTATATTATCACTTCACGCATGATGGTCTGGGAGCGGAAGGGGACTGGAGGGCGGCGCGCATCATCGATGCGCTGGGGGCCAGACAGGATTATGAGCAGCGGTTCCCGAGCCTGCAGGAGGAGGCGGCGTTGACCTTCGTCACCCTGGATCGGAATTACATGAACTCGCTGTTCTCCTGCATCGCCCAGGCGCGCAATAACTTGCGCACGCTGCGCGAGAAGCTGCCGAGCGAGCTGTGGGATGCGCTCAACAGCATGTACCTGTGGCTGATGGATCTGGAGCCGTCGGATCAGCTGCTTGATTCGCCGCATCCGTTTTATCAGCAGGTGAAGGACCGGATCGCCGTGTTCTGGGGCGTCCAGCAGTCGGTCATGATGCGCGAGAACGAATGGCATCTGATCGAGAGCGGCAAATATCTCGAACGGGCGGAGAATGTGGTGCGGATCCTGAGATCGGTCACCTTCGCCAGCCATCCGGATGAAACGGCCTATCCCTATTGGCTGGCTCTGCTCCGTTCGGTCAGCGGCTACCAGGCGTTCCGCAAGACCTATGCGGACAACTTCAAGGCGGAGCCGATCATGGAATTCCTCGTGTCGAACCTTGCGTTCCCGAGATCGGTGCACCATGCGGTCAGCCATCTGGAGCAGCACATGAAGCGGATCGAGCCTGGCGATGACGCGCATGTCGCCCTGCGCGACAAGGTCATCCGCAAGGCGGCGAAGCTGCGGGCGGATATCGCATGCCTGGAGCGGGAGGACTTCGCGGCTGACAGGATCGATGAGCTGCTCTCCGGCATTTCCCAGTCCTGCATGAAGATCGGGTCGCTGATCGCAGAGTCGTTTTTTCGCCGGGAGGAGGCAACCGCATGAAGCTCGAGATCATGCATATGACGAGATATGCCTACGCGGATCCGGCGGTCGACAGTGTCAATGAGCTCCGCCTGACGCCCAGAACGGATGAGCGGCAGTCGTGCTACCAGCATGACGTCACGGTGGAGCCTCATTCGTCGATGATGGCCTATGAGGATTATTTCGGCAACCGCGTGCACGTGTTCTCTGTCAATGACGCGCATCGGGAGCTGGTGATCCGCGCGCGCTCGGTCGTCGTCACGCGCGAGCTTGCGCCGCCGCAGGTGTCGCTCTCGCCGCAGGACGAGCTGGCCCAGCTCCGATCGGAGGCGTTCGAGGATCGGTTCATCGAATATCTGCTGCCCACGCAGTATACGGCAAGATCGCAGGAGCTGCTGGAGTATGCGAAGCAATTCCCTTTGAACGGGCAAGGGGTGTATCCGTGGATCAGAGAGGTGTCGAGCGCCATTCACCGCGACCTGCAGTATGATCCCGGAGCCACGCATGTCCATACCACGGTCAGCGATACGCTGCAGCTGAGGCGAGGCGTCTGTCAGGACTACGCGCATCTCATGATCTCGGTGTGCAGGGCGGCCGGAGTGCCGGCCAGGTATGTCAGCGGGTATCATTTCGTCGGCGATCTGCAGGGCGGCAATGCCGATTTCGAACAGGCCTCGCATGCCTGGGTGGAGGTCTATATCCCGGGAGTCGGCTGGTACGGCATCGATCCGACGAACAATGCGGAGATCGGCGGCAGGTACGTGAAGCTGGGGCATGGTCGGGACTACAAGGATATCGTGCCGGTGAAGGGCATCTATCGCGGCACGGGCCATCAGCGGCTGGAAGTAACCGTGGATGTGCGCAAGACAGGAGAGTAGTCCGGGGTCTGCACGGGCGGACGAGACATCACAGGCCGACCGGAGGTGAGCCACTCGGCCGTTGTTAAGGATAGGCGGATGGGACGGGGACGGCGTATTGGGGAATGATCCGGCAAAAGCCGAGGCGATGGAAGGAAGGACGGGACCCTGCTTGCGCAGGATATCGGGTGTGCGGGCGGCTCGTGGTTGCCGTCCGCTCTTTTTTCTTTTATAATTGGTATAGACAACATGATAACCGGATAACAGGGCTTCTGGATGAGGGCGGTTGGCGCTGTGTCAGGCCAGGCTGGCAGAGACCTGCATCCGGCAGGAACCAGGTGTCAGGAAGAGATCAAGAGATCGGGAGTCGGTGAATGGATGAGGAAGATTATCAAGAATTCCCCGGTACCGCTCTATTACCAGCTCAAGGAGATCCTCCAGGAGATGATCGACAACGAGGAACTGAAGCCAAATGAGCCGATACCGACGGAGAGGGAGCTGTGTGAGATCCATGGCATCAGCCGCATGACGGCTCGCGAGGCGATCATGGCGCTGGTAAATGAGGGAGTGCTCTATCGGGAGCAGGGCAGGGGGACGTTCGTCGCCGGTCCGAAGCCGAAATATCGGCTGACGGAGCTGAGGGGCATGACCGAAGATATGGAGCGGATGGGTCATCGCGTGGAGACGGAGATTCTCTCCTTCGCGACCGCTCAGGCGACGAAGACGATCCGGAGCCTGTTCGGCCTCGAACAGGACGACGCGCTCGTATATCGCATCGAGCGGCTGCGCATCGTCGACGGCGAACCGTACGCGCTGGAGACGGTGTGGCTGGATGCGGAGAGGCTCAAGGGCATGTCCCGCGAGCGGCTGGAGGGGCGTTCGCTCTACGATGTGCTTCGCCGCGACTATTCGCTGCAGCCCCGTTCCGCCAGACAGACCTTCGAGCCGGTGATCATGAGCGATTATGAGGCGTCCTTGCTGCGCGTGGATCCGGGCTCGCTGGCCCTGCTGTTCCATCAGACGACGTACGGGGAGTCGGAGGAAGTGATCGAGTATGTCAAGTCGATCTATCGCGTGGACCGCTACAAGTTTGAGATATTCCTGAAATCGTGAAGATCAACATCAAGTGGGGAGGAACAGACAGATGAAGCTATGGATAGGCAATGACGGACAGGAGATCGCGCGGTTGGCTGCGGACCGGATCGAGGAGCTGATCCGCAACAAGCCGGATGCGGTGCTGGGTCTGGCGACAGGGAACACGCCGATTGCAACCTATCGCGAGCTGGTCCGGCGTTATCGCGAGGGAAGGATCGATTTCTCGCGGGTCAGGACCTTTAACCTCGATGAATATTATGGGCTGGAGCCTGATCATCCGCAGAGTTATCATTATTATATGTACGAGCATCTGTTCAGCCATATCAACATTCCGAGGGAGAATGTCCACATCCCTTCGGGCACGCCGTCCGATGTGGAGGCCTACTGCCGCGAGTACGAGGAGAAGATCGCCGCGTGCGGCGGCATCGACCTGCAGCTGCTCGGCATCGGGCTGAACGGTCACATCGGCTTTAACGAGCCGGCGGAGGAACTGGTACCCGGCACGCATCTGGTGAAGCTGTCAGAAGAGACGATCAAGGCCAATTCCCGTTTCTTCGCTTCGCCCGAGGAGATGCCGCGCTATGCGATCACGATGGGCATGAGCACGATCATGTCGGCGCGTCAGATCCTGCTGCTGGCGGAAGGGGAAGGCAAGGCGAAGATCATCGGTCAGCTGTTTGACTCCGGGATCACGACGGATATACCGGCGACCTTCCTGAGGCTGCATCGCGATGTGACGGTGCTGGTGGACAGGCAGGCCGGACGATATGTGATCAATGGACGTGAAGGAGCGGGAGCCAGGTGAAGCAACAACAGCTGTTTATCCATGCGATCGTGTACGCGGAGGCCGGCTCGGCTGGCGCGCCGGAGGGGAGCGCGGCCGGAGACGGCAAGCGTCAGGCGCCGGGAGCTTCTCCCGGGGATCGGTATGTGGCGTTGCCTGATGGGGCGGTGATCGTGGAGGACGGGAAGATCAGGGAGATCATCACCGATCGGTCGACGCTGGACGGGCGTGACCTGAGCGGGTATGAGGTCATCGATCTGGGCGGCCAGCTGCTCATCCCCGGCTTCGTGGACGTCCACGTGCATGGCGGCGGCGGATATGATGCGATGGCGGGAGAGGCGGCACATATCCAGGGCATGAGCCGATTCCACGCCTCGCACGGCACGACGTCGATCCTGCCCACGACGCTGACGGCGGACCGGGCAAGCATCGAACGGGCTGTGCTGAGCATCGTGGAAGCGATCAGGCAAGGCAGCGAAGGCGCGGATATCGTCGGCATCCATCTGGAGGGGCCGTTCATCAGCCCGCAGCGCTGCGGTGCCCAGCATCCGGATCATATCCGGGAGCCGTCCATCGAAGAGCTGGATGCGTATCTGCGTCTGGCCGATGGATACGTGAAGCTGATCACGACGGCGCCGGAGCGTCCGAACGCGATGGAGATGATTCGTCATGCGGTGCAGCGCGGCGTGACGGTGTCGATCGGCCATTCCGACGCGACGCTCGACGTTGTGCGGGAAGCCGTCCGGCATGGCGCTTCACACGTGACGCATCTGTTCAACGGCATGCGGCCGCTGCATCACCGCGAGCCGGGGGTGGCAGGCGGCGCCCTGCTGCTGGATGAGCTGACGGTGGAGCTGATCTGCGATGGCTGGCACGTGCATCGCGATCTGGTGGAGCTCGTCTTCCGCGTCAAGCCGGATGAGAAGGTCGTGCTGATCACCGATGCGATGTCGGCGGCCGGATTGCCGGATGGGGATGATTATCAGCTCGGCGGATTGCCGTGCTACAAGGCGGACGGGCAGGTGCGCCTGAAGTCCAGCGGCGATCTGGCCGGCAGTTGTCTGACGCTGGATGAGGCGCTGCGCAACGCGATGCGGTTCACCGGACGCTCGCTGGCGGAGGTGCTGCCTTCACTGACGATCAATCCGGCCAGAGCCGTCGGCATCGCCGACCGCAAGGGTTCGATCGCCCCGGGCAAGGACGCGGATTTCGCCGTGCTGGACGGTCGCTTCCAGGTTACGGCTGCTTATGTCCGAGGGAAGTGTGTGTACCGCCATTGATCGGTCAGGGATCCCGCCGGATGATCCGGGATGGACAGCGGAGCGCTGGCCGCAACAGCATACAGGCGTTGCTCTGAATATCGGCTACCGTGCCACGTGCTGCTGCCGGCGCCTCATCGTTAATGTCGGGCGGTCAATCGCATCCAGGTCAACAATCAAAACCTTGTTGAGCATAGGAGGGATTCAGGATGACTTCAGGTGATAGCACCCGGCGATTTACCAATCGTGTTGATGAGTATGTCAGATACAGACCCGGCTATCCGCAGGAGGCGCTTGACTATCTCTATACCGTGGTCGGCTTCCAGGCGAGCAGCACCATCGCCGACATCGGAGCGGGAACGGGCATCTTCTCGGCCCATCTGCTGGAGCGGGGCAGCCGAGTGATCGCTGTTGAGCCGAACGACGCCATGCGTCAGGCGGCGGAGATAAGGCTGGGCGGCGATCCGAATTACTCGTCCGCGCCTGGTTCGGCAGAGAGCACGGGACTTCCTGATCGGTCGGTCGATCATATCACCTGCGCGCAGTCCTTTCACTGGTTCGATCGGGACAAGGCGCATGTCGAGTTCAGGCGCATCCTGCGTGCCGGAGGCAGGGTCGTGCTCGTGTGGAACTCGCGTCTCGTGCAGGGGACGCCATTCCGCGAAGAGATCGAGGAACTGCTGGAAAGGTACGGGATCGACTACAAGCAGGTGCGGCACAAGAACATCGCGCCGGAGGCGCTGGAGGCGTTCCTGAACGGCGGGGATATGCGGATCGCCCGCTTCCCGCATCATCAGCTGCTGGATCTCGCGGGTCTCCGCGGACGGCTGCTGTCTTCCTCCTATGTACCGATGCCGGGGCATCCGAATCACGAACCGATGATGCAGGAGCTTGAACGGATCTTTGCTCGCCACCAGAGGGACGGTTATGTTTCCTTTGATTATGAGACGGAAGTGTACGATGGCAGCCTGGCCTGATGGCCAGGCTGTCTGTCGTCCGGAAGAGGGTCCGCCCGTGGAAGCGAATGGGCGACAGGCGGCGAGTCTCATCATATCGGGCGCACACGTTGTCTGTGACACAGTTGACGGGGGCAGACTGCTGTGTCACTCGTCATCCACAGTTGGAAGTTAATGCCGTCCATCATATTGACGTTCATCCGGGCGCAAGCATATAATTAGGTTACCTAATAGATTGGAAGCCTGATTATATAGCCATTCCAGCATATGGTGCATCTTAAGGAGAGTGGGAACATGGCGGTGGAGCAACACCCCATTGCGAAGGATTTGATGGAAGCGTTCATGCAGATGGGGCGGTATGCGATGAAGGATGGTCGAGGCAAGCATGGATACAGGAGAAGCCAGATCATGGTGCTCTACTGCCTGAAGGATGCGGAGTCGCTTGGCGGACCGGGACTGATGGTGTCCGAGATCAGCAGGAGGCTGAATGTCACGTCGCCGACGGTGACCCAGCTGATCAACGAACTCGAGGTCAGGGGTTTCGTCGAGCGAAAGGTCGATGCCAGGGACCGGCGCGCCGTTCGCATCCTGCTTACGGATAAAGGCAGGGCCTTGATCGACAGGACCACGGAGGCTTTCCTGGATTCGTTCAACGGCCTGGTCGAGCATCTCGGCGAGGAGGAGAGCAAGCAGCTGGCCCATCTGCTGAAGAAGGCTTCCGCTTATCTGCTCAAGAGTCATCTGCAACTGGATCAATATATACTGACGGACGGTGATGGAGAGGTATGAAGAAATTGTTTCCTTATATGCGGCCATACCGGTGGATGATCGTTGGCGTGCTGGTGCTCGTGCTGGCCCAGGTGCTCGCGGATCTGTATCTGCCGGCCTTGATGGCGGACATCGTCGATGTGGGGGTAATGAATGGGGACATTCCCTATATCCTGCGGGTCGGAGGCCTCATGCTGCTGATCACGGCGGTTGGCATGGGATGCATGATCGCTTCAAGCTATCTCTCGGCGAAGGCGGCTTCGGGCTTCGGCAGGGATCTGCGCGGCAAGCTGTTCAGCCATGTGAGCAGCTTCTCGCAGCAGGAGTTCGACAAGATCGGCACGGCGTCGCTGATCACGCGCACGACCAATGACATCACCCAGGTGCAGCAGGTGTTCATCATGATGATGCGGATGATGGTCATCGCTCCGCTGATGTGCATCGGCGGCATCGTCATGGCGGTTCTGACCGATCCCGGCCTGGCGCTGGTGATCGTCGGAGCTCTGCCGGTGCTGGCGCTGCTGATCTTCTTCATCTCGAGGAAGAGTCTGCCGCTCTTCAAGGCGCTGCAGCAGAAGCTCGACAAGCTGAACCTGGTGCAACGCGAGGGTCTGACCGGCATCCGCGTGATCCGCGCCTTCAACCGCGACCGGCATGAGCAGGAGCGGTTCCGCGAGGCCAACTCCGACCTGACCGGGACGGCGCTGAAGGTGACCCGGCTGATGGCGGCGATGTTCCCCATCATGATGCTGACGATCAATATCGCGACGATCGCGATCATCTGGTTCGGCAGCATCCGCATCGATAACGGGCATATCATGGTCGGCGATCTGATGGCCTTCATCCAATATGCGATGATGATCATGTTCTCGCTCATGATGGTGTCGATGATCTTCGTGATGGTGCCGCGCGCGGCGGTGTCGGCGGGCAGGATCAATGAGGTGCTGGAGATGGAGGCGGCCGTCCGCGATGAAGCGCAGGCGGGAGCCTATGATGAGAAGGCGCATGCCCGGGGGTATGTGGAATTCCGCGACGTCACCTTCCGTTATCCCGGCGCCGAGGAGCCGGTGCTGCGGAACATCTCGTTCACCGCAGGCCCGGGCGAGGTGACGGCGATCATCGGCGGCACCGGGGCAGGCAAATCGACGCTCGTCAACCTGATCCCGAGATTCTACGATGTGGAGAGCGGCTCCGTGCTGGTGGACGGCGTGGATGTCCGGGATATGCCGCAGGAGGTGCTGCGCGGCAAGATCGGCTTCGTGCCCCAGAAGGCGGTGCTGTTCACGGGCACGATCGCGGACAACATCCGCTACGGCAAGGAGGATGCCAGCGAGGAGGAGCTGCGAAGGGCGGCGGAGACGGCGCAGGCGATGGAATTCATCTCGCAGATGGAAGAGGGATTCAACACCCTGATCGCGCAGGGCGGGAAGAACGTGTCAGGCGGACAGAAGCAGCGGCTGGCGATCGCCAGGGCGCTCGTGCGTCGGCCGGAGATCTACGTGTTCGACGACAGCTTCTCGGCCCTGGACTACAAGACGGATGCCAGACTGCGTGCCGCCCTGCGCGAGGAGACGAAGGAGGCGACGGTCATCATCGTCGCACAGCGCGTAAGCACGATCATCGACGCGGATCGCATCATCGTGCTGGATGAGGGCAGGGTCGTCGGCAACGGCAAGCATCATGAACTGATGAAGTCCTGCGAGGTCTATCGGGAGATCGTGGCTTCGCAGCTGTCAGAGGAGGAGATCGCATGAGTGAGCAGGGAAAGCGTGAGATGCATGGCGCTCCTGGCGGCAGACCTCATCCCGGTTCGCCGGCTGGTCCGGGAAGGGGGCCGGGAGGTCCGCATGGAGGTCCCGGCGGTCCGCCAAGGGGGCCGGGCATGATGGGTGGTCACCCCGGCCCGAGGCTGGGGATGCCGGTGGAGCGGGCGAAGGATTTCTCCGGCACGCTGAGGAGATTGCTGGCATACCTGAAGCCGCACAGGTTTCAGTTGATCGCGGTGATCGTGATGTCGGTGCTCAGCACCCTGTTCACGATCCTGTCGCCGAAGATCATGGGTCTGGCGACGACCTCGCTGTTCGCGAGCATTCAACAGAGGATCGAGGGCACGGGCGACGGCCGGATCGACTTCGCGTATATTACGACCATCCTGCTGGTGCTGGCGGGCTTGTACGTGTTCAGCTCGATCTTCGCCTACGCCCAGCAATACATTATGGCCGGCGTCACGCAGAACTCGGTCTACGGACTCAGGCAACAGGTCAATGCGAAGCTGTCCCGCCTGCCGCTCCGCTATTTCGATGGGCGCACGCATGGCGAGACGCTCAGCCGCATCACGAATGATGTGGACAATATCAGCAACACGATGCAGCAGAGCCTGACCCAGATCATCTCGTCGGTGATCACGATCATCGGCGTGGTCATCATGATGCTCTTCATCAGCCCGTGGCTCACCCTGATCTGCCTCCTGACCCTGCCGCTCAGCGCGGTGGCGACGATGCTGGTCGCGAAGCGGTCGCAGGGGTACTTCATCAACCAGCAGCGCACGCTGGGCGAACTGAACGGGCATGTCGAGGAAATGTACGCGGGTCAGCAGATCGTCAAGGTGTTCGGCCATGAGAAGCGCTCGGTGGAGGACTTCAACCGGATCAACGATCGCCTGTATGAAGCGGGTTGGAAAGCCCAGTTCATCTCCGGCATCATCATGCCGCTCATGGTCTTCATCGGCAATATCGGCTATGTGCTGATCGCCGTTGTCGGCGGCATCATGGTGTTCTGGCAGCGCATCGCCATCGGCGACGTGCAGGCGTTCATCCAGTACGCCCGCCAGTTCTCCCAGCCGATCACGCAGGCGGCGAACATCGCCAACATCATCCAGTCGACGATCGCCTCGGCGGAGCGGGTGTTCGAGCTGCTGGATGAAGAGGAGGAGCCGCAGGGCCGATCGGATGCGGCTTCGGAACAGTCCTCTACCGGCGACGATGCGGTGAAGCAGGCGGCGACCGAGCGCCTCCCTGCGGCGAAGGACACGGTCAGGGGGGCGGTCGGCGGCAGCGTGGCGCCTGTGCCAAGCATCAAGGGAGCGGTCGCCTTCGAGCATGTGCGCTTCGGCTATTCACCGGACGACATCCTGATCGAGGACATGAACATCCGGGTGCAGCCGGGGCAGATGGTGGCGATCGTCGGCCCGACCGGCGCAGGCAAGACGACGCTCGTCAACCTGCTCATGCGATTCTACGACGTGCTCGGCGGCAGGATCACCGTCGACGGGCGGGACATTCGCGACTATGACCGGGGAGAGCTGCGCAGCATGTTCGGCATGGTGCTGCAGGATACGTGGCTGTTCAACGGAACGATCCGCGACAACATCGCCTACGGACGGGAGGGCGCGACGGAACGGGAGATCGTGCAGGCGGCGGTCGCGGCGCATGCGGATCATTTCATCCGCACCTTGCCGGACGGCTATGATACCGTGCTGAACGAGGAGGCCTCCAACATCTCGCAGGGGCAGAAGCAGCTTCTGACGATCGCCCGGGCTTTCCTGGCCGATCCGCGCATCCTGATCCTCGATGAGGCGACGAGCAGCGTGGATACGCGCACCGAGATCCAGATCCAGCGGGCGATGGCGAAGCTGATGCAGGGCCGCACGAGCTTCGTGATCGCGCATCGGCTGTCGACGATCCGAAGTGCCGACATGATCCTCGTGATGAACAAGGGAAGCATCATCGAGCAGGGGACGCATGAGGAGCTTCTCGCCCGGAAGGGCTTCTACGCCGATCTGTACAACAGCCAATTCACCACGCAAGTGCTGCCATCCGCCTGACAGGCGACAGCAGCCAATCAAGCCGCCTCCGGTGAGTCTGACTCATCCCGGGGCGGCTTGTCTGCGTTGTCCGCATGTGTCCGTCCATGACTAGTGCATCGGCATCTTGACCTCCGGATTGACTTGGCGCAGGCCGAAGCGATCACTTATAATGAAACTGTGTCAAAGGAGATTGGAAACAGGATGGATAACTCAATGGAGGAGGGCGCTGGATATGAACAAGAGCAACAAATTCGCATGGACATGGACCGTGAAGCCGGAATATCTGGAGGAGTATGTGAAGATGCACCTGGATCCCTGGCCGGAGGTGCTGGAGGAGCACAGCAAGGCGGGCATTCGCAATTATTCGATCTTCCAGAACGGCAATCAGTTCTTCTACTGCTTCGAGTGTGACGATGTGGAAGCGGCGTTCAGGTATATCGGACAGAGCGAGATCTGCCAGAAGTGGGACGCGATCACGTCGAAGATGGTGGAGGGTTCCTTCGACCACAGCAAGGGAACGCCGCAGCCTCTGAGGGAAGTCTTCTATCTGAAGTGATCAGGTCGGCCGATTGCTCACCTGATGAAACGCATCCATATGGCGTGTGACGGAAAACGTCTCTCCTGCGACAGGCTTCGCGCTTGTGCGGGAGAGACGTTTGGTGTTTGAGCGGAGGCCGGCATCAGCTGTTGGAGCTGTATCTCCGGAAGTACAGGTAAGACGCGATGATCGGTGCGGCAACCGTGATCACGAGAACCAGCAGGAATGCGACCAGCATCCAGGCGGTCGGCAAGAATGCGCTCAGGATCATGACGAGTCCGCCGAAGAACATGATCCTGCCGCCGACCAGGTGGCTGCGCCGCCATACCTGCTCGTTCGCGAGGGTCCACGGCGTCCGGATGCCGAAGAAGTAGTTGTGCTTGAAGCGCGGCAGCAGGTTGCCGAGGAAGACGAACAGGGCTCCGGCGATGATCGGCGCCAGCACGGCCATGTTGAACTCCACGCCCAGGCTGCTGAGGATCGTCGCGCTGTGCACGACCAGCAGGACCAGCAGCGTGATGATGTTGACGGTTTCGATATCGCGCATGCTCTTCTTCAGATTGTCACGCTTCGGGTCGATGAGCGGGGCGATCTTTATCAGCAGCATGACGCCTGCCATGATCGCCGGCATCAGGAACAGTCCGACCGGCTTGGAGGCATAGCGATCCACTTCGCCGTAAGCGTTCCAGTGTATCGGCACTTGATCCGGCATGCGGCCGTAGACGAGCGCGCTGATGATCAGGGCTGCGGCGATGATGCCAAGGGGGAGTATCCATTTTTTCATCGGGTATCCGTCCTTTCTGTTGAGGTTTTCTGGAATTGCAGGATCCACTTCATCACATCCTGGAAGACCGTCGTGTTCAGCGAATACAGGATATGCTGACCCTGACGTTCATCCGTGATCAGCTCAGCCTGTTTGAGAATGTTCAGGTGATTGGATATGCTCGGCCTGGTCATCGTGAAATGCTCGGCGATCTCGCCAGCCGTCATGTCGCGCTCCTTGAGCAGATCCAGGATCTTGCGTCTCGTCGGGTCGGATAGCGCTTTGAAGGTGTCGTTCAGAGACATCGCTCGATCCTCGCTTTCAGATGTAAGATGGAGAGGTTCGTTCATAAGGGTTAACCACTCGTCGACGATTTTTAGATATTTAGATAATTATCAAAATATCTAATTAAATTGTACAGGTTGAAACTCGCCATGTCAAGTCTCCGAAAACAGGAAAAAGGCTTGAGGACTTCCTGTCCAGGCAGTTTCACCTCGATCATGATAGATATATGCAACAGTTTGCTTTCGATATCCTGGCAAATATGGTATCTTACGGGTATGGAACGGGAAGAGAACAAATCAGGATGCCCTGGAGGCAACAAGTCCATGGTCGCGAAGTGGACGGAACACCGGCTCGTTATTGGATATGGATAACCGGTCTGAGGAGCCGTGATCTGGTCAATCCTGACAGGCACAGGAAGATGGAACGGATGGTGATGTGGATGATGCACAGATGGTGGCCGCTTCTCGTCGTGCTGCTGATCAGCTGCCTCCTTGCGGCCTGCAACGAAGGAACCGTACAGCATGCGGACAACAGCGGCCAGGCCGACGACATCGATCGGACTGGCCGAACAGCAAACGCCGGCGACACGCCAGGCGGCCGGCCCGGCGAGAGGAATCAAGGGGATGCGGAAAGCGAGCCAGGCCCTCCTCCGGAGGAGGAAGAAGGGCTCCCGCGGCTGCAGCTGACGCGAGTGTTCCCGCAGCTGACCTTTCAGGTGCCTGTGGGACTGGTCACCGCCCCGGGGGATGACGGAGCGTTCTATGTGATCGAGAAGCAAGGGCGAATCCGGCGCATCAGCCCGGACGGACAGAGAAGCGAGTTGTTCCTCGACATCGGGGATCGGGTGGTGGAAGGCTATATGGAGGAAGGTTTGCTGGGCCTGGCCTTTCATCCTGATTACCCGGACAACGGTTATTTCTATGTGAACTATACGACCGAGAAGCATACGATCATCGCGCGCTATCAGGCGGATGTGAAGGGGGGCGGGGCAGCAGATCCGTCGACGGAGATGGTCTTGCTCACCTACGAACAGCCTTACAACAATCATAACGGCGGCGATCTGCACTTTGGTCCGGACGGCATGCTGTACATCGCATCGGGAGACGGCGGCGGCAGGGGCGACCCTCGCGGCAACGGGCAGAACCTGCGCACCCTGCTGGGCAAGATCCTGCGCATCGATGTTGACCGTGCCGAGAACGGCCAGGCTTACGCGATCCCCGAGGACAACCCCTTCTCTGACCGCACGGATGGCACGAGGCAGGAGATATACGCCTATGGGCTCCGCAACCCCTGGCGCTTCAGCTTCGACGCGGAGACGGGCGAACTGTGGGCTGCGGACGTGGGGCAAGACAAGATCGAGGAGATCAATGTGATCGTAAGTGGCGGCAATTACGGCTGGAATATCAAGGAGGGGACGCGGTGCTATGCCCGCTCGAACTGTGCGGACGATTCGCTGATCGACCCTGTCTACGAATATGATCACAGCCTCGGTCAGTCCATCACCGGCGGATATGTGTATCGCGGTGCGCGCATCCCTGCGTTGGTCGGGCGGTATGTCTATGCTGACTTCGTCAGCGGCAGGGTGTGGGCGTTGAAGCTGGAAGCGGACGGCCAGGCGGACAATGTGCTGCTGCTTGAGTCCGGTCTGGGCATCACGAGCTTCGGCGTTGATGAGGACGGAGAGCTGTATGTGACCACGATCGACGGAGGGATCTACCAATTCACCGCGGCCGACTGACCTGGACGGCCATATGCCGGGGCCTTCGGCACCACGACCAACCATCTCGCGCAGCGCGACATGGATGAAGTTAGCCTGTGATGCTGCCCGGACATCCGGGTCGTGTCAGGATCAGCCAGCGGATCTCCGCGCGGATCGGACACTTCCCGGACATCCGGGCATATCTGTGTTCTGCGGATCTGGCAGGGTATGCCCTGGGAAGCGTCACACAACCACGCCAAGGCATGGGGATCATCAGACTTCAGAGGTCCCACCTGGGCATCGATAACCATTAAAGCCGTATTGTTCTTCATCTTCCTGTTCACCTCATCGGATAGTCAAGTTTCGGCCTTATCGTAACCTGGATCCGCTTCCCGGGAACAGTGATGAAGGTTAGTGACGTTCGGCACCATCCCGATGCTCATGGATTGGCAAGCGAAACTTGACCTCGGCGAAGTTGTGCATGAGGAATTCCACGTCCCGCGTCTCGCCGGTTCTTCGATCGATGACGTGACGCCACAGTTCATTTTCCCGGTAGGTGCGGCCAGCCTGCTCAAGGAACCGGTGATTCCTCTCCTCCACGTGATAAGTGCATTCGGTCAGCTCGCTGGACAGATGCGCTCCCTTCAGATGCCTGTCGGTCAGCCAGACGCGAAACTGGAAGGTGGTATCGGTGGGGTTGTGGAAGCGCAGAGCTGCATGCCCTCCACATAGCCTTTCCTGCGCGTCGTCCTGCCGACCAGCACCCAGAAGGAAAAGACTTCTCCCGGCCTGATGAGGATGCCGTCGATATGCTGGATGGCGAGGCGCAGATTCACGATCTTGTTCTCTTGCAGGCGAGGATCCGAATCTCCCAGTTTCCTGCGCAGCAACGATTGATGCTTCTTCACGGTAAACGGAAGCGAATCCGCGGACTTCTCCCTGGCGAACTTTCGATGATCCCACAGATTTTTCAAGGTTCGCTGGAGTCGAAATTGTTCGATCCGCGCATGATAGAAGATCGGATGAACACGGGACAGCTTCATCGGCGAACATTCCCCCACATGGAATGATCATCGTACTTTCACTTCACAGGATAGCAGCTCAAGCCCACAAGATCCACCATCATCCAATCACGCACTCCGTTAGCCGTGAGACAATGGCCGTTTGGCCACCAATAGCGGATCGATGCCCCGTTACGACGGAAGGCTGGACTCAGCGCGGTCCTCTGTTCCTTGATTCCGCCATCAGCCACAACAAAGATAAACACAGCCATCTTTTTTGGTTTGCCTCCATAATAACGCCAGGTCCACAGCGGTGACGATGCCCGTCAAGCACGTTTTGCCATGACTTTTTATATACACGGCAATACGGTACAATAATGGTTATCATCAGGAAGTGCTCAAGAATCTCAAGCAAGACTACGGAAGGATGAAACGGTTTGAAGCCAACAGTCGAATTGCTGGCGCCTGCGGGCAACTGGGAATGTCTGCGCGCCGCGGTGGCCAATGGCGCCGACGCGGTGTTCTTCGGCGTGGGCAAGTACAATGCGCGTGTCAGGGCGGATAATTTTCAGGCAGAAGAGCTGCCGGAAGTTATGGCCTATCTGCATAAATACAACGTTCGCGGCTATGTCACGCTGAACATTCTGATCTTCGAGGATGAGCTGGAGGAGGCCCGGCAGCTGGTCGTGGCGTGCATCGACGCGGGAGTGGATGCGCTGATCGTGCAGGATATGGGATTGGTGCGACTGATCCGCGAGATCTCGCCGGACTTCCCGATCCATGGATCGACGCAGATGACGATCACGTCGGCGGAGGCGGTGGAATTCCTCGCCCCGTATGACGTGGAGGTCGTCGTGCTCGGCCGCGAGAACAACCTGAAGCAGATCCGGTCGATCGCGAACCGGACGAAGACGCCGCTGGAGGTATTCGTGCACGGGGCGCTCTGCGTCTCCTACTCCGGCCAATGCCTGACGAGCGAGATGTGGGGCGGGCGTTCGGCCAATCGCGGCGAATGCGCGCAGGCTTGCAGGCTGCCGTATGACCTGATCGTCGACGGCGTGCGCAAGGATATGGGCAATATCGCCTATCTGCTCTCGCCGAAGGATCTGGCCGCGATCGACCTCGTGCCGGAGCTGATCGAGGCGGGCGTGAAGTCGTTCAAGATCGAGGGGCGTCTGAAGTCGCCGGAATATGTGGCGAATGTCGTCAGCAAATACCGCAAGGCGATCGATGAATACCTGGCCGGAAGGGACTACAAGCCATCCGCGGAGGAGATGCGGGAGCTGCAGCAGAGCTTCAGCCGCGGCTTCACGCACGGTTTCCTCAAGGGCACGAACAACAAGCAGCTCGTCGACGGCACCTTCCCGAAGAGCCGCGGCGTCTACGTCGGCAAGGTGCTGAAGGTGCTGAAGGACGCGGTCGTATGCGAGATCGAGGCGCCGCTGAAGCGCGGTGACGGCATCGTGTTCGATGCGGGACGGCCGGAGGAGAAGGAAGAGGGCGGCCGCATCTACGACCTGCGCAAGAAGGGCGTGAAGCTGGAGGGCGAGGTGCGCTCCGGCATCATCGAGATCGTCCCGGGCCGTCATGACGTGAATCTGACCAAGGTGCATGTCGGCGACCGCATCTGGAAGACGAGCGACCAGGAGCTGGACCGCAGGCTGCGCAGCACCTTCGAGGAGGAGCGGGCGTTCCGCCTGTTCCCGCTGCACGTGATCGCCAAGGGCAAGGCGGGGCAGCCGCTGGAGTCGATCTGGACCGATGTGACGACGGGTCACACGGTGACGATCGTCTCGGAGCAACTGCTGGAGCCGGCCATGAAGCGTCCGCTGACTGCGGAGTATCTGTCCGAGCAATGGGGCCGCCTCGGCGGGACGATCTTCCAGCTGGACAAGCTCGACTTCTATCTGGCTGGAGACGTGATCGTGCCTGTGAGCGAGCTGAACCGCATGCGCCGGGAAGCGGTGGATCAGCTGGTCCAGCTGCGCATGCAGCCGGTGCGCTATACGAAGCGTTCGATCAAGGTGGACAGCATCCAGCCGTTGAAGGTGGCGGGTGCGCGGCCATCGGAACGCCCGGCGGAGGCATCGGAGCTGATCGCGCTCTGCCGCTCCACAGACCAGATCATCGCCGCCTGCGAGGCGGATGCGGACTGGATCTACGCGGACTTCGAATTCACGAACGACTACCCGCGGGCCGTCGAGCTGGCGCGCCGTTACGGCAAGCCGATCGCGCTCGCCACGCCGCGCATCCACATGCCCGGCGAGAACGGGATCCTGGGCGGCATCGTGAAGGCTGGACCGGATGCGGTGCTCGTTCGCAACCTCGGCGCGCTGCAATATTATGCGGAGTCGCGTCCGGCGGGCATCGAGCTGCGCGGAGACTTCTCGCTGAACATCGCGAACCATCTGGCGGCGGAGCTGTTCCTGTCGCGGGGGCTGCAGCGCATCACGCCTTCGTATGACCTGAACATCCAGCAGATGATCGATCTCCTGGAACGCGCTCCGGTGGACCGGATCGAGATCGTCATCCAGCAGCATCTGCCGATGTTCCATACCGAGCATTGCGTCTATTGCACCTTCCTCAGCGAAGGCACGGACTTCACCAATTGCGGCCGTCCGTGCGAGAGCCATCGCGTGTCGCTCCAGGACCGCATCGGCATGCTGCATCCGGTGCGCGTCGATACCGGCTGCCGCAACACGGTGTACAATGCGATCGAGCAATCCGGCGCGGAATATCTGCCGAATTTCCTGGAGCTTGGCGTGCGCAGCTATCGCGTCGAGTTCCTCGAGGAGGACGGAGCCAAGGTGCAGGAGGTGCTCCGTCTGTACCGCGAGGCGCTGCAAGGCAAGCGCACCGGCACCAGCGTCTGGAGGACGCTGAAGGCGACCAATCAGCTTGGCGTCACGCGCGGTCAGCTGGTCAAGAAGTGATCGGCGAAGCGAGAGACGAAGGAGCAAGACGGAATCGTCGCACGGGAAAACCCGTCAGATAGGCACATTGACCAGGCACCGGCCATATATATGATAGTAGAACCTGTCGACAGATGGAGGTGCTGCGATTGTGAGAGTCAGCTTGCGCGGCGGCGATACGCTATGGTATTACAGCCAGCTGTTCCGGATGCCGCTTCAGCTCATCCTCGATTCCAACCCGGATGTCGATCCGACCAGCCTGCAGGTCGGTCAGACGATCCTGATCCCCGGGTATATCGCGGGCGATTACACGGTGGCGCCGGGAGATACCTTGTGGCAGCTGGCAGCGGAGCGCGGCATCCCGCTCGATGCCATCTTCCTGCTCAACCCGGATGTGTCTCCCCAGGCGCTGTATATCGGACAAACCTTGCAGCTCCCGGTCAGGGTGACATGGCCGATCGTCCAGGGAGAGCGGCCGTATACGTACGCGATCCTGATCGATGAGCTGGAACGACTGGCGGAAGTCTATCCATTCATCCGGCTTCGCGATATCGGCACCTCCGTGATGGGTAAGCCCATCCCGGAGGTGCGCATTGGCAACGGGTCGAAGCGGGTGCATGCGAACGGCGCGTTCCACGCCAATGAATGGATCACGACTCCGATCATCATGCGCTTCCTGAACGATAATCTGCTCGCGCTCACCAACGGCACCCCGCTTCGCGGGCTGATGATGGAGCCGTATTACAGGAACGCCATGCTCTCCCTGGTGCCGATGGTGAATCCGGATGGCGTTGACCTCGTGATCAACGGCCCCCCGGGGGAAGAGCCCTACCGCAGCCAGGTGATCGCGATCAACGGCGGCCAGGCGGACTTTTCCGGCTGGAAGGCGAATATTCGCGGAGTGGATCTGAACGACCAGTTCCCGGCGAACTGGGACATCGAGGCCGCACGCCGCGAGCAAGAGCCGTCCCCGCGCGATTATCCGGGGCCGCGCCCGCTGTCCGAGCCGGAGGCGCAGGCGATGGCGGAGCTTGTGCGGAGCAGCGATTTTGCGCGCGTCCTTGCCTTCCACACGCAAGGGGAGGAGATCTACTGGGGCTATGAGCATCTGGAGCCTCCGGAATCGGAGACGATCGTGAATGAATTCGCGCGCGTGAGCGGCTACACGCCGGTCCGTTACGTGGACAGTCACGCCGGCTTCAAGGACTGGTTCATCCAGGACTGGCGACGCCCGGGCTTCACGATCGAGCTCGGCAGCGGGGTGAATCCGCTCCCTCTGACGCAGTTTGAAGAGATCTATCAGGATAGCCTTGGCATCTTCCTGGCAAGTCTGTATATGTGATCCGACCAGAACGAGAACGCCTGTCCCAAGCGACCAGGCGTTTTTTGTCTTTGGATTGCCTGATCAGGCATGTATCGCATTTTCTGCTAGTAACATGAAATTAAGGATACATATTGCAAGGTTGCCAAATAGCCAATATGATGAAATAAGGGGAATGTCAGGATGACCAATCAGGGAGTGGGATTATGACCGGGGGACGCGTCAAGAGAGTGATGATCCTGTATGCCAGCTATGGCGACGGTCATTACCAGGTGGCCAGAACATTGCGAGACGAGCTGAAGGGTCGGGGAATCCATGACATTGCGATGATTGATCTGTTCAAGGAAGCCAGTCCGACGGTGAATGCGATCGCGAGATATTTCTATATCAAGAGCTACAATGTCATGCCCGCGGTCTATGGTTGGTTATATTACGGCACGAAGCATATCCGATGGGACTCCTTTTTTGCCAAGTGGCTGCAAGCCTACGGGATCCAGAAATTGATGGAACTGATGAAAGAGCAAAGGCCCGACATGGTGATCCACACGTTCCCGATGTCCGTCATGCCGGAGATCAGCAGGAAAACAGGCCATTACATCCCCAGCGTGACGGTGGTGACCGATTTTGACCTGCATCGCCGATGGGTTCATCCGGCGATCGACAGATTCTATGTGGCTACCGACGACCTGAAGGCGAAGATCGATCGTGCCGGCATTCCCGAAAGCCGCATCGTCGTAAGCGGTATTCCGGTCCAGCCGGCATTTGAACAGCCGCTGTCAGCGAAGTCCATCCGCGAGAAGTATGGTTTGCCCGATCAGGGACATAACGTGTTGATCATGGCCGGCTCGTATGGCGTCATGCAAGGGCTCGGCGACATGTGCGAACGGCTGGTGAGGCACCGACAGGCGAGGATCATCGTCGTATGCGGCAAGAACAAGGTGCTGCAGTCCGAGATGGAGAGACGCTTCGCCAGTTTGCCCAATGTGAGGGTGATGGGATTCGTTGAGCATATTCATGAGCTGATGCACATTGCTGCCTGCATCGTGACCAAGCCCGGAGGCATCACCCTGTCTGAAGCGATCATGAAGCAGCTGCCGATCCTCATCTATCGCCCGGTGCCCGGCCAGGAAAGGGACAATGCGCTCTATCTCTCCGGCAGAGGAGCCGCCCGCATCGCCTATGAACCGCAGCAGCTGGAGGCCCAGATCCTGGAGCTGCTGCAAGATGAGGGCCGTCTGCGGGATATGCGCCGGGCGCTGGCTGCGTTGCGCAAGCCGCACGCCGCCAGGGTGATCGTGGACGACATCCTGTCCCTTGAGCGCAACGTTCATCAGCTGAATGTACATAAGGCTTGATCCGATCCCGAGCAGAAGCTGAAACGGACATGCAAGAGTAGCCTGTCAGATTCGATACAGAAAGTTGGTGGATCGTGGAGACGGTCATCAGACTGCTGCAAATCCGCAATTTCGCCCAATACGCACTGATTTTGTTCATTGGAGAATTCGTCAGAGGTGCGATGATCCTCTCTTTGCTGCCGCTTTACGGTCTCGATTACTGGGTGATTGGCGTTGCGGTTACGGCGCATTATGCGACGGATACGATCTCGAAGATCGGGGTCGGGTATCTCGTGGATCGGTTTTCCTCGAGGCTGATGGTGTCCAGCGGGCTGATCCTGGCGATCGCCGCCATCTTCCTCATGTACTATGTGCCCATCCCATGGGTGGTGATCTCCGCATCGGCCTTGCTCGGGCTTGGCATCTCTCCGGTATGGATCGCCTGTCTGGCGATGGTCAAGGACGAGCAGCGGGCAACGCAGATGGGGTTCCTGTATACGCTGTGGCTGGCCGGCATGGGGAGCGGACCGGTGGTCATTAATTTTTTCGTCCGATATGGACATGCCCTCTCCTTTCTGATCCTGAGCATCCTGCTGGCGCTCGGCTTCCTGTTCTCGTTGCGCATCCGGCGAGTTTCACCGGCGAACATCCGCTTCATCCCGGTGCGCCGGCAGTTCCTGATGCTGCTGCAGAAGATGCGCAGGATGAAGCTGCTCCTGCCCGGCATGATCCTGCAGACCCTGGCCGCGAGCATGATGCTGCCGATCTTGCCTGATTTCGCCCAGCTGCGCATCGGCCTCGATCCATCGCAGTATTCGTTCATGCTGATGGCGGGGGGCTTCTGCGCGGTGCTCGGGCTCATCCCGATGGGGAGGCTGTCCGATGTGTACGGCAAGAAACCGTTCCTCGTCGGCGGATTCTGCATGCTGGCGGTGGCGCTCTTCTTCCTGACCCGGACGGACACCCTGCTGTTTGCTCTCCTCTGGGCGGTCGTGCTTGGCCTGTCCTACTCCGCCATGCTGCCTGCCTGGAACGCCTTGCTGTCGTATTATGTGCCGGCCAATCAGGAGGGAGTCGGATGGGGGCTCCTCAATACGGTAGAAGGCATCGGCATCGCTCTCGGTCCGTCCCTTGGCGGGGTGATCGGCAGCCTGTTCACGGTAGCCGCTCCGATCGAAGTCGCGGCGGTGATCTTCCTGGGGATCGGGCTGTTCTATCTGCTCGTGCCGATCAAGGGTCTTGCGACCGGCAAACGTCCGTAATGATGATGAGCGAGTCGAACATGAGAAGACCTGGGCAACGTGCCCCGCGAGGCGCGTGAATGCCCAGGTCTTGATGTTCTTGCAGCGTTCAGGCAGAACATGGACTCATGAAGTCAGATATCTGCGAATGATCTCCTCCCTGGAGATCGCGATGATCTTCGGTTCGAGCAGCTCCGTCTTCGTGCCCAACCGTTCCTTGCCGCGAGGGTGAACGATGAACAGGAGGAAACGGAGATAGGCTTTCGTCAGTCTGGCATACAGGCCATCGGGCAGATCGATCACGGAGAAGCCGAACTTCTGGGTGCCGCGATGGATGAGGGACACGCCATAGATTCCCTTGATGTCCCGGAACGTCGGGTCGTGCTTCAGCTTGTCGGCGAGCAGCGGCATGAGATGCTGCATGCTTCTGATCATCTTCACCGACAGCTGCGTCAATGAGCGGGAGGTGACCCCGAGCTGATGCAGCATCACATTGTTCAGATGAAGCTCGATGATCGGATCGCCTCTCTGAATGACCGGTCCGTCCTCCAGGTGCAGCGGGTTCTTGCTGTGATAGGGCCTGATGCGATACTTGAGGAACGGATCGCTGTCGTCGAACGGTCTGATGCCCAGCACTTTATGGACCAGCTGATCATACCCGAGGAACAGCTTGACGATGATCCGCTTGCCAAGCGATTCACGTACCGGCTGGTCCTTCTCATCCAGTGCCAGCAGTTCATCGATCCTGGCGAACCGCATGCCTTGCGGCTTCAGCACGGCGAGTGTCTCGTCGAGAGCCCGCAGCATATAGCGGGGCGCTTCGGGTATGGCGCCGAATGTTTCGCCGCTGTCATGCAGCAGGACGATGGAGCCTCCCCGGCACTGATTCAGCAGTTGATCGCGCATCCGCTCCACATCATCGGGGCTCTTGCTGCGCCAGTCGTTCACCATGACGGACCAGAGGATGATGCGGAACTTCCTGAGCAGCCGGAAGTCGAAGAGGTTCATGATGCCCCATGGCGGCCGGTAATAGCCGGGTCTTGCGCCGATGATCCTCTCCACGGCATCCGCTGCCTTCCTGACCTGACCGTTGTGAACGGTCCAGGGCAGCATCAGCCAGTTGGATCTGTGCGTGTAATTGTGCACCCCGATCAGATGCCCTTCTTCATGCATCCGCCGTATGAGTTCCGGGTGCTTCTCCGCCATCGAACCGAGCACGAAAAAAGTCGCCTTCACATCATACTTTTTCAGGAGATCAAGCAATTGAGGCGTATATTCCGGATGCGGTCCATCGTCGAAGGTAAGGGCCAGCGTCTGATGCGCGTGCGCCTTCTTGACAACCCCGAACGACCAGATGCGCGTCAGGATAAATGGGATCAGCATATAGATGACTATGAAGACGGCTATACCGAGAATACATCCCCAGAATATCCTCTCTTCCACGAGCAACGCTCTCCTTTGCGCCTCTATGCGGGCATATGCGGGCAGATATGGCTGAGCCATTGGACCGACTCAAGACACGGAATGCCAGGGTGCCTCGCGCAGCGTCCTCCCAGGTCAGCAACCGGCCGCTTATTTCGAAAAAGCGGTCTCCACTGAAGTCAGTTTATCATAGAATTCGGAGAATTTGTCCTTGTCCGGACTGTTGCGCAGCGCCATCGCGGTTCTTGGATGCTCATTGAGCAGCCCCGTGATCATATACGGGATGATGTAACCCCACTCCACTTGCTCGCGCAACGGTATCATGTACTTCTCGATGATCTCCAGGAGCGGTCGGAGCTGATAGTTGGACTTCTTCAGGTAGCTGACGAGCAGCTCCGTCGTGCAGTTGCCGGCGGCGCGTCCCATGCCGTAGACCGAGGAATCCAGGAATGTGACGCCTTGCTCAACAGCCGTGATCGTATTGGCGAAGGCCAGCTGCATATTGTTGTGCGTGTGGATGCCGAGCTGTTTGCCGGGCAGATGGTTGGCGAATTTCTGGGTCAGGTACTCGATGTCGCGCGGCAACAGACTGCCGTAGGAATCCACGACATAGACCACATCAACCGGACTCTTCGCGATCAACTCAAACGCCTCAAGCAGGTCCTTCTCCATGACATGCGACAGGGCCATGATGTTCAGAGTCGTCTCATATCCCTTGTCATGGAACGTCTGGACCAGGTCGAGCGCCTTGTCGATATCCTTGATGTAGCAAGCGACGCGGATCAGGTCGAGCAGGCTGTCCTCCCGCGGCAGGATGTCCGCCTCATCCACCCGTCCGATATCGACCAGCGCGGACAGCTTGGTCCGCTTCTTCGTGATCACTTCCTTCAGGAACGCATCATCGAGGAAACGCCATGGTCCGGCGCCGTCGCTCTTCAGCAGCCTGGGGGAATTTTTGTATCCGATCTCCATATATTCGACGCCGGCTTCGTTCAATGCTTCATATAGATCGCGGACGAACGGGATGCTGAAATCCCAGTTGTTCACGAGTCCTCCGTCACGTATCGTGCAGTCCAGGATTTTGATGGATTGATGATTTGGTGCCAAGGTTTTCAACTCTCCTTATCGACGACTTCGGATCGCTATTGCGTATCCGGCTGGCGGGGGAGATGATGTGTCTCGCCGCAGCAGGAATTGCTGGATATGAAGTCGAAATGAATGGGTAGTCCATATTCATCTATTTTAACTGATTTCCACAGGAGGATACCACATGAATTTTTGCAGCAAGTGCGGGCAAGCTCTTGAACCCGGGGACCAATTCTGTCAGGAATGCGGAACACCGATTGGCAGCAAGGCGGAAGAGAGCCTCCGCGCGGGTCCGGAGCTTGAAGACAAGCCGCAGACGAGGGAGGAGATCACGGGTCCGCTGCGAGTGCGGAGACCCGGCAAGCTGGGGCTGCTGGCGGCTGTTCTGGTTGTGCTGGCCGGGGTGATCGTCGGCGCTTATTACGTCGGAGCCGCTGCTTATGCTCCTGAGCGAACGGTAGAGGCATTCAGGCAAGCGGTAGAATCCAGGGATATCGACAAGCTGTCCCGGCTCCTGCGGCCGGGAAGCGACGAGATGAGCGTGTCGCGCAAGGATCTCGAGAGACTGGTGGACTACTATAAGGCTTATCCCGCTGACCTGGAGCAGGCGGTTGAGCAGCTGAACGAGAGCATCGAACGCGGAGAGGCGGCTGTGGGGGCTCCGCTGACATTGGTTCAGAACGGCAAGTTCCTCCTGTATGATCTGTACATCATTGAAGTGGCGCCATATTATGTCACGCTCAGCACCAATATGGAAGGCGCGGAGCTGTATGTGGGCGATGCGCGGCTGGCGACGGCGGCAAGCGATGCCTTCAGGGAAAGGTTCGGCCCTTACTGGCCCGGGGAATACGAGGTCAAGGCCGTCTACTCGGGCGAGTTCACCAGTCTGACGGAGACGCAACAGCTTCGTCTGTACGGCCAGCGGGAGCAGGAAGCATATCTTGAGCTTAAGCCGAGCTATGCGCAGTTCGAATCCGGCATCCAGGATGCGATCGTCTATGTCAACGGAGTATCGACCGGCCGTACGGTTCGGGATTTCGACGGGCGGATCGGACCGCTCGCCTTCGATGGCTCGACGACGCTGCATGCGGAGGCGAAGTTCCCGTGGGGGACCTATAGCAGTGCGGAGATCGTGCTGACGCCGGAACTGGAGAACTCGGTGGTGACGTTCCTGTTCGAGGATGCCCATGAGGCGGCGCTCGAGCAGGTGATGAACGCGGTCAATGAATACCTGGCCAGCTGGGTGCCGGCCTACAAGAGCATGGACATTCGCCAGTTCACCAACATCACGGAGGAGCGAAGATCGCTGTTCGCATCGGACTTCCAGTGGATGCTGGAGACAGGGCAACGGTTCACGGGCGAGATCGTAGGGGCGGAGTTTGACCTGGACAGCTTCGTGCTGGATGGCGGGTACAACGGCAATCCGTATACTGCCGAGATCGATGTTGCCTATGTGCTGCGCGACGCGGCCTGGTATTATGTGGGCGAGGAGCCGCAGCTGCGCGACATGCATTCCTTCAACCGCTATAAGGTCATCTTCGATGAGGAGTCCGGCCGGTGGGTCATCTCCTACTTTACCGCACTCGACAGCATCGATCTGACGAACACCCGGGCGTACAAGTTTGAATAACGGAGGCGTTATGGCAGAATGGATGGAAACCGATTGGTTCTCCGTCCATTTTGCATGTCTGCCGACCGACAGGATCTGCTCGCAGCGGGTAGAAGCGGTCGAGTGAAGCCTGCAGCGGGCAGAATCTGCTTGCAGAAGATCGCATGCCCCAGTTGGACAGGATGCGCAGGATGACGGACTTTGAGCCGCTGGCCGAATATCATGTATAATCGACTCAACATCACCCAAGCGGATACAAGGAGAGGAACCATCGGATGGAACGACTGCAGCGGGAGAAGCTACATGTTGTCGATCAGGGGATACTGGACGGGGAGGCGCTGCAGCCCTTCGCGCTGGAGGAGATCCTGATGCGGCTGGCGGGAGAGACTCGGGAACCGATCGTCCACATCTGGAGGCACAGACGTGCCTTCATCGCCGGTCTGCGCGACCGCCGTCTGCCCTGTGCGGAACAGGCGCTGCAGGAGCTCCGTGCTGCCGGCTACGCCACGGCCGTGCGCAATTCCGGCGGGGCGGCCGTGCCTCTTCACGCGGGCGTGATCAATGTGTCGCTGATCATGCCGAAGCCAGCCGGAACGCTTGATATCTATGACGACTTCGAAGGAATGGCGAGCTTCCTGTCGGCGGTGCTGGCCCCGGCGGGCATCGTCTTCGATACCGGAGAGATAACCGGCTCCTACTGCCCCGGCGAGTATGATCTGAGCATACGCGGTCGCAAGTTCTGCGGCATCGCGCAGCGTCGCAGGCTGGATGCGTACAGCGTGCAGGCGTTTGTCATCGCGGAGGGAGACGGCGCCAGCATGGCGGAGACGGCGCGCAGCTTCTATGAGCGGGCCTGCGGAGGGAGAGGCGATCTCGGGGCGCCGCTGGTCGATCCGGCGAGGATGGCCAGCCTGCAGCAGCTGACGGACGGCCGCATGTCAGCTGAGCTGTTCTTGCGCTGCTTGCGCGACCTGCTGCAGAGCCTAGGCGCCACGAACGCCAGCGATCTGCCGGAGCGGTATGAGGAGGAGACGAGAAGGCAGATCGCGCAGATGCGGGAGCGTTATGATCGTTAGCAGGCATAGCGGCCCGGGCTTGCCAGGGGACGCAGGCTCGGGTTGCCCTCCCGAACATTCCAATCCGCGCCAATCCGCGCACGCACTTCGCCTGATCTGCCTCTTCGCCCGACACCTGCCCTGGATCGCTATCCCTTCCTCTCTTTTCACATCCATGCTCCATTTCACCAACTGGCATGCTTCCAGCATCCTCTCCGGGGCCAGGCTCATTGGTCCGGGAAGATCCAGCCCATATTTCAGATCGACCCTCTTACTCGCGAGGTCATAAGCTCATTAGTCCGGTTCGAAGGCTTGACCGCCTTGATCAGGCGGATCGCCGGCGAACGGCACCGCTGTCTGAACGCTGCCCCAAGCACTTCCGTATCGCTCCGCGGCGATGCGGATGATCCGCTATGCCCTCCCGAACACCCAGGCGAGCCCCGTCGCCAGCGCCTGCTGCCAGAATCCCCACAGATGTTCCCCAGGCTTCTCCTCATACAACAGATTGGCCTTGCGCTCCTCCAGCAGCGTGCGCACGGCCCGATTCGCGGCCAGGAAGTCAAAGACGCCGCGAGTCGTCTTCACCTCAGTTTCCCTGGTGCCGATCAACTGATAGATGCGAAGCCAGGACAGATCCTGCTCTGCGCTGAGCGCGCTCTGCGTTGACGAGAGAAACGCGCCGGACAGCGACAGCACGCGATGGAACAGCTTGCGATGGCGGAGCGCCAGGTGCAGCGAGACGGTGCCGCCGAGCGAGTCTCCGGCCAGGATGCGCTGATCCGCATCATCGCGCACGGCGTACTTCTGCTCGATATGGGGCAGCATCTCCTCCACGAAGAAGCGCATATACCTGTCGAAGCGATCCCCCTCCGGCGCATAGTCGTCGGTGCGCCGCTCCATGTTGACATCGACGCCGACGACGATGAACGGCTCCAGCTCGCCGTCCAGGATCAGGCGGTTGGCCGTGGTGGCGATGCGGCCGTAATTGAAGAACTGCTCGCCGTCCTGGCAATAGATGACCGGATAGGTGAGCATTTCATCATATCCCGGCGGAAGGTAGACTCTCAGCATCCGCTCTTCCTGCAGGACCGCCGAGTAAAGAAGCTCCCTTACGATCGTGCGCTTTAAGTATTTTTGTTCGTCCATACATGATCCCCCGATCTTTACGACATATTAGCTTTAAAAAAACATGGATTATTTTCAAACTGTATTATATAATTAAGGTACCTGTTATAATCCTATTTTAATAAAAAACACAGAAAAATAAACGAATTAATCATCGAAACAGTTTATAACAGGTCAACGAAATTACTATAACAGTTTACGGATAGGAAAAATAAGCTCAGAGGTGATCAAATTGGCTAACGCAGCAGTAGGCAAGGATTACAGCGTCAAGTTGCAGCCGGTCGAGATGCTGAAGGTCTTGTCTCCAGAAGGCAAAATTATCAATGAGGACATGGTTCCCGATCTTACAGACGATCAACTGCGTGAGATCATGCGCCGCATGGTGTTCACCCGCGCCTGGGACAAACGTGCGGTCAGCTTGCAGCGTCAGGGACGTCTTGGTTTCTATGCGCCGGTATCCGGTCAGGAAGCATCCATGATCGCATCGGAATTCGCCACGCAGAAGGAAGATTTCATCTGCCCTGGTTATCGTGACATGCCGCAGCTCGTATGGCACGGCTATCCGATGTATCAAGCTTTCCTGTATTCCCGCGGCCATCAGCATGGCGGAGAGATTCCGGAAGGCGTCAACGTGCTTCTGCCGCAGATTATCATCGGCGCGCAGATCGTGCAAGCAGCCGGTGTGGCCATGGGCTTCAAGCTCAAGAAGCAGAAGAACGTGGTTGTTGCCTATACCGGTGACGGCGGTTCCTCGCAAGGCGACTTCTACGAAGGCCTGAACTTCGCCGGAGCCTTTAACCTGCCGGTGGTCTTCATCGTGCAAAACAACCAGTACGCGATCTCCACACCGCGCTCCAAGCAAACCGCTGCGGAGACGATCGCCCAGAAAGCCATCGCCGCCGGCATCCGCGGCATCCAGGTAGACGGCATGGACGCGCTCGCTGTTTACAAGGCTACGCATGACGCTGTTGAGCGCGCGCGCAACGGTGAAGGCCCGACGCTCATCGAGACGGTGACCTACCGCTTCGGTCCTCACTCCATGTCCGGCGACGATCCGAGCAAGTACCGCACGAAGGACGAACAAGGCGAATGGGAAAACATCGACCCGCTCATTCGCATGCGCAAATATCTGGAGTCGAAGGGGCTCTGGTCCGAAGAGGTAGAAAATCAGGTTATGGAAGAAGCAAAGGCTACGGTAAACGAACAGATCAAGAAAGCGGAGCAAACGCCGAAGATGACGATCGAAGGTCTGATCGACAGCATGTTTGAAGTGACTCCGCCAGATCTGGAAGAACAGAAAGCACTTTACGCAGCAGCTAAGGGGGATAAGTAATCATGGCACAAATGACGATGATCCAGGCGATCACCGATGCGCTGCGCACCGAACTGCGCCGCGACCCAACCGTGCTTGTATTCGGTGAAGACGTAGGACATGTCGGCGGCGTATTCCGTGCGACGGAAGGATTGCAGAAGGAATTTGGCGAAGAGCGCGTATTCGACACGCCGCTCGCAGAATCTGGCATCGGAGGTCTGGCGGTTGGTCTGGGCGTGCAAGGCTTCCGTCCGGTAGCCGAGATCCAGTTCATCGGATTTATCTTTGAAGTTATGGACTCCATCGTTGCTCAGGCGGCGCGCATGCGTTATCGTTCGGGCGGACGCTACAACAGCCCGATCGTCTTCCGCACCCCTTACGGTGCAGGCGTCAAATCTCCGGAATTGCACTCCGACCCGCTCGAAGGGCTGCTCGCGCAAACTCCGGGCATCAAGGTCGTGGTGCCGTCCAATCCTTACGATGCGAAGGGGCTGCTGATCTCGGCGATCCGCGACAACGACCCGGTATTCTTCGTGGAGCATCTGAAGCTGTACCGCTCGATCAAGGGCGAAGTGCCGGAGGGCGAATACACCATCCCGCTCGGCAAGGCGAATGTCGTCAAGGAAGGCAAGGACGTGACGATCATCACTTATGGCGCCATGGTGCATACGTCGCTTGAAGCTGCCAAGCTGATCGAGCAGGAACGCGGCGTCAGCGTCGAAGTCATCGACCTGCGCACGATCAAGCCACTCGATATGGAGACCGTGATCGCATCCGTGCAGAAGACGAACCGCGCGATCGTCGTGCAGGAGGCACAACGTTCGGCAGGTGTAGCGGCGGAAGTGATTGCGCAAATTAATGAAAAGGCGATCCTGCACCTTGAGGCTCCAGTTCTGCGCTGTGCGCCTCCGGACACGGTCATCGCATTCCCTCAGATCGAGGATGAATGGGTGCCGAACGCAGCCAGAATCGTTCATACGCTCAAGCAAGTTCTGGACTTCTGAGCCAGACTTTAGAATCGAGGAGGTAGTATAAGTGGCAACTTTCGAATATCGGTTTCCCGAGCTCGGCGAAGGTTTGCATGAAGGGGAAATCGTATCCTGGCATATAAAACCGGGCGATACGGTGCAAGAAGACGACATCATCATGGAAGTGCAGAACGACAAGGCCGTCGTCGAAGTGCCTTCTCCGGTAACCGGCAAAGTCGTGGACATCAAGGTCAAGGAAGGAACGGTTGCGACGGTCGGCCAGGTCGTCGCGATCTTCGATGTGGCCGGCGAAGTTCCGGCTCAGGCGGATCATGGGGCTGCGGCGGCTCCAGCGGCGCCTGAATCATCGCCGGCACCAGCAGCCGCGGCTGCAGGATCGGCAACCTTCGAATATCGTTTCCCTGAACTTGGCGAAGGCCTGCATGAAGGGGAGATCGTATCGTGGCACATCAAACCGGGTGATCCTGTACAGGAAGACGACATCATCATGGAAGTGCAGAACGACAAGGCGGTCGTCGAAGTGCCATCCCCGGTAACCGGCAAGGTGCTGGAGATCAGGGTCAAGGAAGGCACCGTTGCGACCGTTGGCGACGTTGTGGCCGTCTTCGCGGTGGAAGGCGAAGCGCCTGTCCAGGCTGGCCATGGGGCAGCTGCGGCTCCTGCGGCAGCACCGGCGGCTGCACCTGCTTCTGCTCCGGCAGCGGCATCGCAAGCAGCGGCACCGGCAGCGGCGATCGCAGACAATTCCAACATCCTCGCAACGCCGGCCGTTCGCAAGTATGCGCGTGAGAAGAACGTGCTGCTGGCGAATGTGAAGGGCACCGGCAAGAACGGCCGGATCACCAGGGAAGACGTGGACGCTTACCTGGCTGGCGGCTCCAAGGCCCAGGCGGCATCGGCAGCACCGGCAGCTGGTGCAGGAGCAGACAAGGCGGCAGCTCCTGTGTTCGCCCCGGCAAGACCGGGCGAGCGCGTCGAAGAGCGCGTGCCGCTCAAGGGCATCCGCAAGGTGATCGCCGGCGCGATGGTGAAGTCGGTCTATACGGCTCCACACGTGACGATCATGGACGAAGTGGACGTATCGGCGCTCGTCGAGCTTCGTTCCAAGGCGAAGCCGATCGGCGAGAAGAAGGGCATCAAGATCACCTATCTGCCGTTCATCGTCAAGGCGCTGGTGGCAGCGGTCAAGCAATACCCTGCGCTTAATGCCTCGATCGACGATGAGAAGGGCGAGATCGTCTACAAACGCTATTACAATATCGGGATCGCCACCGATACGGATAACGGCCTGATCGTGCCTGTGATCGAAGACGCCGATCTGAAATCGATCTGGCAGATCGCGGCCGAGATCAACGACAAGGCCAAACGCGGCCGTGAAGGCAAGCTCGCGCCGAATGAGATGAGAGGCAGCAGCATCTCGATCTCCAACATCGGTTCGGCTGGCGGCATGTTCTTCACGCCGGTTATCAACTGGCCGGAGGTCGCGATCCTTGGCGTAGGTCGCATCAGCGACAAGCCGGTCGTCAAGAATGGCCAGGTGGTGCCGGGCAAGGTGCTCGCCCTGTCGCTCAGCTTCGACCATCGTCTGATCGATGGTGCAACCGCGCAGAACGCCATGAACTTAATCAAACAGTTGCTGGAAGAACCAGGGCTGTTAGCATTGGAGGGTTAACCGATGGTCGTAGGCGATTTTGTCAACGAGGTAGACGTGCTGGTCGTAGGCGCCGGTCCTGGCGGTTACGTGGCAGCGATTCGCGCAGCGCAACTGGGCAAATCCGTCGTTTGTGTAGACAAGGACAATGTCGGCGGCGTGTGCCTGAATCGCGGCTGTATCCCGTCCAAGGCGCTGATCTCTGCGGCGCATCACTATGAAGTGGCGAAGAGAAGCGAAGCGATGGGCATCCTCGCGGAGAATGTGAAGCTGGATTTTGCCAAGGTACAGGAATTCAAGAACAACATCGTCAGCAAGCAAACCGGCGGCATCAATTCCCTGTTCAAGGCCAACAAGGTTCAATTTATCAGCGGTGAGGCATTCTTCGTCAGCGAGAATGTGGTCAGTGTCTCCAACGAAGAAGAAGGCCACCGTTACAAATTCAACCATTGCATCATCGCAACCGGCTCCCGTCCGATCGAGCTGAAGGCATTCCCTTACGGCGGACGCATCCTGTCCTCGACTGAAGCGTTGAACCTGACTGAGGTGCCAAAGCGACTCGTGGTGATCGGCGGCGGCTACATCGGCATCGAGCTCGGACAGACATTCGCCAAGTTCGGTTCCAAGGTTACGGTGCTGGAAGGCTCCTCTTCCATCCTGCCGGGCTTCGATCCGGACCTGTCCCGCCTCGTGGCGCGCAACCTGAACAAGCTGGGCGTCGAAGTGGTCACCGAGGCGCTCGCCGGCAAGGCGGATCAGACCGACAGCGAGGTGACCGTCACCTACACGGCAGGCGGCGCAGAGAAGCAGGTAACAGCCGATTATGTGCTCGTTACCGTTGGCCGCCGTCCGAATACGGACAACATCGGTCTGGACACGATCGGCATCAAGATGACCGACCGCGGTCTGATCGAGGTCGACAAGCAATGCCGCACGAACATCCCGAACATCTATGCGATCGGCGACATCGTGGCTGGTCCTGCTCTGGCGCACAAGGCTTCTTACGAAGGCAAGGTTGCGGCGGAAGCGATCGCCGGAGAGCCCAGCCAGGTCGATTACAAGTGCGTGCCGGCCGTGTGCTTCTCCGATCCGGAGATCGCCAGCGTGGGCCTCAGCGAGACCCAGGCGAAGGCGGAAGGACGCAAGGTCAAGGTCGGCAAGTACATGTACGGCGGGAACGGCCGGGCGCAGACGATGGGGGCTTCGGAAGGCTTCGTGAAGATCGTGGCGGATCCGGAGACGGACATCATCCTGGGCGCACACATCGTGGGTGCGGAATCGTCGAACCTGATCGCGGAGATGGCGCTGGCGATCGAGATGGGAGCTACGCTGGAGGATGTGGCGCTCACGATCCATGCGCATCCGACGCTCGGCGAGATGACGATGGAAGCAGCCGAAGTGGCTCTGGGACGTCCGATCCATGTGGCCAAGCTGTAAGACGCTGTCCTGTCAGCGTTCATATAGGAGAAGGGGCAAAGGTGCCTGGCGCTTTTGCTCCTTTTTTTCGCATTTGATCATAAAAGGATTGGCGAACCATAGTCATTTGGAAGATAATAGGATGGGCCACGGCTGAAACGCATGGGCCGAAGTAACGTATTACTTTGCAAACGGTTCAGAAGCATCGTGAGCCGGACAGACAAAGAGAGAGGAGTAAAGTGCTCATGGAAATGGAATCCAGACCTAAACCGCAGACGCCACAGATGTCGCCCCAGGCGATCCGATACGTCGTCTTTGGCGCGATCGTGCTGCTGCTTCTGCTATGGGCAACGACCATGTTCTATACCGTGGAGGAGCATGAGAAAGCAGCCATACTGACCTTCGGCAAGTACACCAAGACGGTGGAAGAAGCCGGACTGCACTTCAAGCTGCCATACCCGATCGAAGAGGCCGTGCTGGTGCCTGCGAAGATCGTGCAGCGGATGGAGATCGGCTACCGGGAAAACAATGGTCAGATGACGGTGTTTGAAGACGAAGCCTATATGATCACCGGGGACGAAAATATCGTGTCCGCGGATGCGGTTGTCGTATGGCAGATCGCAGACGTGGAGAAGTACCTGTTCAACGTCTCCCATCCGGAGCAATTCCTCCGCAATACCGCGGTTGGCGCGATCCGTTCCGTCATGGGAGCGAACATGCTGGACTTCGCCATCACGGAGGGCAAGAGCGTCATCCAGGCGCAGGCCAAGGAGCTGCTGATCGAAACCTTGAGCAAGTATGACACGGGCATCTTCGTCGTCGATCTGCTGTTCCAGGACATCGAACCGCCGCCAGGGGAAGTGGCCGCTGCCTTCGCGGAAGTGACGAACGCCCGCGAGGAGAAGAACACGAAGATCAATGAGGCGAACCAGTACCGCAATGAACGCCTGCCTACCGCGCGCGGTGAAGCGCAAGCGTTGATCGAGAAGGCTGAGGCGCAGAAGCAATCGCGTATCCTGAACGCACAGGGCGATGTGGCGCAGTTCAATGCCCTGTATGAGGAGTATGTGAACAATCCGGCCGTCACCCGTGCCCGTCTCATCCTGGAGACGCTGGAGACGATCCTGCCGAATGCCCAGATCTTCATCACCGACTCTTCGGGTGACACGGTCAGCTACTTGCCGCTCAATGAGCTGATGAGAAATGCGACATCTTCGTCGACAGGAGGCAGCCGCTAATGAAGAAAGGACTAATCACGATCGCCATCGTCGCCTTGCTGGCCGTCATGATCGGCGGAGGAACCTTCTATATCGTGAAGGAAGACGAATATCGGGCGGTCATGCAATTCGGTGAAGCGAAGAAGATCGTCTCCCAGGCAGGCCTGCATGTGAAGATTCCGTTCATCCAGACGACCAAGTCCATCCCGAAATATCAGATGGTGTATGACAGCTCGCCAAGCGAGATCCTGACGAAGGACCAGAAGCCGATTCGCGTCGACAACTACACCGTATGGCGCATCTCGGATCCGAACCAGTTCCTGCGCAACGTCAGAGAGGTCAGCGTCGCCACCGAGCGCATCGAGAATGCCGTGTACAGCACGGTGCGCCGCAAGCTGTCGCAGATCGAGTTCGGCCAGATCATCAGTGAGAACACGTCGCGCGGTGACCTGAATGCGGAGATCACGGCTGAAGTCGCAAGCACGCTCCGTCCGCTCGGCATCGAGATCGTCGACGTGCACATCAAGCGCACGGACCTGCCGGAAGTCAACAAGCAGAGCGTCTACAACCGGATGATCTCGGACCGCAAGGCGATGGCTCAGCGCTACTTGTCCGAAGGCGAGGAAGAGAAGCTGAAGATCACGTCCAATGCGGATCGTGAAGCGATCGAGCTGATCGCCAAGGCGGAAGCCGACGCGAAGAAGATCATCGCGGAAGGCGAGCAGGAAGCGGCCCGGATCTACAACGAGGCCTATGGCAAGGATCCAGAATTCTATAACCTGTACCGCACGCTGCAGAGCTACGTGAAGACCTTCGAAGGCAAACCGGTCATCATGTTGCCGATCGATTCACCGTATACGAAGATTCTGCTGGGCGAATGATCGCCCATGAACAGGAAGGCCATCCCTGAGATCAGGGATGGCCTTTCAGCATCTCTATGGGGTTTATGAATTGGTCAGATAATCTTCATTCAGCGTCTGCTCCAGGAAGTTGCGGACGATCGACACTTCGACCCGCCGGTTGGCGGCCCGACCTTCCACCGTATCGTTGGAGGCGATCGGCCGGTATTCGCCGTAGCCGACCGAGCTGACGCGCTCCGGCGAGATGTCCGACTCGAGCAGGATCTTCATGAAGTTGAGCGCGCGCATCGCGCTGAGCTCCCAGTTGGACGGGAAGCGGGCGGTGTTGATCGGCACGTTGTCGGTGTGACCCGACACCATGATCTCGTATTCCGGATACCGGGCGAGCATCTCGCCGATCGAACGCGCGAGCTTCTCTGCTTCCGGCTTCAGGTCGGCGCTGGCCGAATCGAACAGCGCAGTGTCGCGGAAGGTGATCAGAAGCTGTCGGCTGTTCAGCGTCGTTTCCAGCTGGCTCGACAGGCCATTATCCTGAATGTAGGAGTCCAGCTTGTCCTTGAGTTCAGTCAGCTGCCTCGTCTCTTGCTCGATCATCTTGGCGAGGTACGATTTCACGTCGTTCTCATCCACATCCTTGGCTCGATCCTTGATGTTGGAGTCCTTCAGCTTCATGTTGCTGATGTCTTCAGGCAATTCAATGTACGATGAGCCATTGAAGAAGCCGAGGCCATTGTTAAACGCGATATTAAAGGAGCGACTGATCGTCTGCAGCTTGCCTTCATCGATGATGCTGGATGCGAACAGCACGATGAACAGGGCGAGGAGCAGCGTCAGCAGGTCGGAGTAAGGGACGAGCCATGTTTCATCAAAGTGCTCGTCCGCGTGATGTTTATTCTTCTTCTTGCGCATTGGCGTCCTCCTCTTCCTCTTGGCGTCGTTCAGCAGGAGTCAGGAATACGGAGAGCTTCTGCTGGATGGCGAGAGTCGATACGCCGGATTGGATCGAGAGCAGGCCCTCAACGATCATCATCTTGAGCTCGACTTCCTTCTTCGAGATCTGTTTCAGCTTCGTCGCGATCGGGTGCCAGAGAACGTAGCCGGAGAATATCCCGTAGAGCGTCGCGATAAATGCGGCAGCAATCGAGGTGCCGAGCGATCCCACATCATCGAAGTGGCCGAGCGCCGCGACCAGGCCGACAACCGCACCGAGCACGCCCAGCGTAGGAGCGGTGGAACCTGCCGAAGTGAAGATGGCGGCGTTGTTGCGATGTCTCTCTTCCATGACCGAGATGTCTTCGAGCAACACATCGCGCACGAAATCATGGTCATTGCCGTCGATGATCATGCGCATGCCGTTCTTGAGGAATTCGTCGTCGATCTCCTCGACCTGGTTCTCCAGTGCCAGCAAGCCTTCGCGTCTGGTGATCGTCGCCCATTCGGTAAACAGTTCAATGACCTGCTTCTTGGACATCAGCTTCGGCTCAACGAAGATGATCTTGAGCAGGACCGGAATCTTCTTCAACTCACTGAATGGATAAGAGATGAGCAGCACGGAGATGGTACCGCCGAAGATGATGAGCAGCGCCGGCACATTGGCCAGAGCGGACAGCGGTGCTCCCTTCAGCACCATGCCAACGCCGACGGAAATAACTGCGAATATAAGTCCGTATAGAGTAGAATTCTTCATCGTGTACACTCCTCCAAGAATATGCTGATGGTCGTCCGGATCACCGGGATGCACGGCTGTGTCCATCAACCAGGGGCAGCCCGCGATTCGCCTGGGTTCAGCCTGAATTCGTATAGGTTCAACATCACCACCGTGAATCCTGCACGGATTCGACAGGACCACTTTGGTCTTATCGAACTTATCACGTTCTTCATTCAAGACATATGAAATACCAAGCTGCCCCTCGCGTCCTGAGCGACCTGGTTCCAGCCAAGTATTTCTCTATTAATATATCGGCTGTTTGGTCGGGAAACTTGACGGTTAATTTCGAATAATTGAAGAAGGGTTGTGGGGTTGCCATGTGAAGGCCGGTCCGTCTGCGGATGTGTTGGCGGATGGAAATGGGGAGAAGCGCCGCTTGCGGATGGCGAGCGACACTTCGTCATGGGATGCTCCTGGCGTGCCAGGATGTGCCGCGGCTAACGGCTGGTCCATCTGCTGCTCCTGAGCCAGAGATCATGCTGAGAGGCGATCTCCCAGATCTTCAGGGCGACTCTGAGGAGAGGGGTCGCCTGATAGATGATCAGGGCGACAAGCCCCGCCCAGAACAGGGAAGCTGCGGCAAGGATGCTCTGGAGGAAGAGGGCGATCAGCAGGATGCAAGCGGTGAGGCCGAGCGAGGGCAGCAGCTTCCTGAGCCAGATGAGCAAGGCGGCTCCCCACCGTTCGCCGGACGCAACAGCGAATTGTATATACATGAAGCCGAGGCGAGCAAGCGCAAGGTAGAGCAGGTAGCCGATCCATGGGAGCAGGCTGCCCGGCTGCAGCAGGCTGACCAGGTCTCCGTTGCGCAAGGCGCGAGCGACGGGCGGAACCAGCCAGTACAGCGGAGCCAGCGCCGCCAGGGTCTGCAGGGCATAGAGCGAGAGGAATCTTCCCCACATGCGCCTGATGCCGTCGATGAACACGCGCCACTGGTCGCCGGTGGAATGGTGGATGGTCTGGAATACTCCCGCGTTGATCAGCGGCGTCAGCAACATCCGGACGAGCAGCATCGCCAGCAGGGTCAGCACATACGCATCCGCCATATCGGTCTTCAGCAGGCGGATCTCGCTCTCGATCCAGAAGAGCGAGGACCAGTTCGGGATATCTTCCCCGGGGTATCGATACAGGATCGGCCCTACCACAGAATGTACATATCGATACAGGATGAAGCTCCAGATGATCTCATACAGGAACAGCAGGACGATGATCAGCGATCTGCGGCCAACCGCGAACAGTCCGGCCTTAAGCGATTCGAGCAATGGTCTCTCCCCTTTCTACCAGGCAAATATGCTGAACAGCAGCTCGACCAGCTTCGATGTGCCATACGACCATCGCACTTCGTCGCTCGCGGCGATCTCGGCTCTCATGAAGTTGTTGTAATGGCGATTCTCCAGGATCTGACGGAACTCCGGATCGACGAGCACCCATTCCGCCGGCTGCTCGGTGTAGAGGACGAGCTCCTTCTGCTTCTCCGCGCCATTCCACTTTTCCATGTGGATCGAGCCATCGGCGAGCTTGATCGCGACTTCGACCGGGCGGTGTACGCCTCCCAGCCGTTCCAGGTAGACGCGCGTCTCGTAGACGGTCGTGCCATGCTGTTCCGTTTGCCGGGATTTCACGCCGGTTACGGCATAATCGATCATCATATCTCCGTAGACGAATTGCTTGAAATAGCTGTCCCAGTTGCGATGGGTGACATCCTGCAGCACCTTCTGGAAGTCCTGCGTCGTCGGATGACGGAACTTCCAGCGCTGGAAGTAGGTCCTGAGCACCTGCTTCATCTTCTTCGTGCCGATCGTCTGCTCGATGTCTTGCAGCACCAGGCTGGCTCTGGTGTACACATTCTCCGCATACACCTCGTGATTGTCGTAATCCCAGGCATTCAGCTTGAGCGGTTCGGGGTCTGTGATGTAGCTGGACAGGATGGGCAAGCTGCGCGTCAGGCCGTACTGGCTCTCCATCACCTTGTCTTCGACGTAAGTGGTGAAGCCCTCATCCAGCCAGGCCTCCTCGAATTCGTTGCTCGCGACGATCCCGTACCAGAACTGATGCCCGATCTCGTGCACGACCACGCGTTCCAGCTCGCGGCTCGGCTGGGCTTCGCTGGCTTCCCATGCCGTGATCAGCGTCGGATATTCCATCCCTCCCGCACCGCCTGCGCCTGAAGGCGGCACCACGATGGACAGCGTCGAGTACGGGTAAGCGCCGTACCATTCGCTGAAGCTGGAGAGCGCGCGCTTGGCAGCGGTGAAGTATCGCTTCTCCAGATGAGCCTGATGCGGGTCGAGGTACAGCTTGATCTTCACGCCGGGCAGATGCGGGGTGGAGAAGGCTTCTTCGGCATAGATGAAATCCGGCGACGCTGCCCAGGCGAAATCGTGCACGTCCTCCGCATAGAAATGATACAGCCGCCTCACGCCGTCATCCTTATGAGGAGCAACGGGGAATCCGGTCGCGGCCACGATGTGAGAGGAAGGAACATCGATCTTGATGTTGTAGGTGCCGAAGTCGGCGTAGAATTCGGAGTTGCCGTGGTATTGGTGGAGGTTCCAGCCCTCCTGCGCCGCGCCGCGCCGTCCTTTCGGCTCGTATACGGCCAGCTTCGGAAACCACTGGCCAGCCATGACGAAGTCGCCTGCATAGCCCATCCGGGCGTATATATAAGGAAGCTGCACCTGAAACGTCATGTTCAGGGTGACGGATTGGCCCGGCTCGACCGGCTCGGGCAGTTTGATGACCATCAGCGTCTGGTCGGCCGGATTGTCGTCATCCGGCTGCACGTAACGCATCGTGTCGAGCAGATCGGCGCCATCGCTGCGGGTGATGGAGAGAATCTCCATATACCCTATGCTGTCTGGTGTGCGTTCATCGTCGCGTAGCTTGCCTCCCGATTCCCGGTTGAAGGTGGTCCTGTCATCGCGGAAGGCGTTCGGATAGAGGTGGAAGTACAGCTCCTGTACCGGCAGCTTGCCGGGGTGGCGCCAGGTGACGGTCTGTTCGCCGTGCAACATATGGCGCTCCGCATCCAGGCGGACGGAGATGTGGTAGTCCACGATGCGATTGCTGAGCGGCTCGATCTTCGGTACGGGGGTCTCCGGCAGTGTTCCTGGCGTGCCGGGCTTGTTCGATGGAGCAGAGCCGGAGCTGCTCTCGGGCCTTGCCTGCAGCGAGACCGTTGCTGGTGCATCCAAACCGTTATCGGCGAAGACGATATAGATGAAGAAACATGCGGCCAGTATTGCGGGTATGGCGCCGTACAGCCGGCGATGATCACGAGACTTCATGGCAAGCTTCCCTCCGTTGACAAGCATCTACAGCATGTATATGAAGGGACTTGGCCAAATATTTCTCTGAGCTGGGGTGTGCGACGAAAATAGCGGAAGTCGAATGGACTCTGTGTCGCGGGGAAGCTGCTCCTGCGCAAACTGGCGGAAGGTCAATTTCCTCTGTTGAATAAGGTGAGATTTGTACGAAAGAACGTACCATCTGTTGAATGATGGCCATTCCGAATACCGTTATATGACGAAAATCGTGCTTCTCCCCCCTATCACGACGTTTAGATTGTCGCTAGTTCAACAAATGGGGGGCATCATCAAGCAGTTGAAAAGCGCCAACTTGTGTTATAATTCATAGGGAAAGCTGGTGTCCGACCTGGACACGGACAGGATCGAACCGATCACAGACAAGGCGCATCAGCACCGCGCCAACCAGGATGAGGTGAATGCACAGTGGAAATGGAGACGGGCAAGAAGAAAATCTCATTAAATATCGTGAGCAACAAGACCAATCACAAGGGCTTCGGGGCAGGCTCGATCGACCTGAGCAACCTGTCCAGCATCATCATCGACGGAGATGAAGCCTATATCGATCTGGGCGCCATACACGCGAAGAGCAAGGTGGAGCGGCGCATCAAGTTCTCGATGGACAAAAACGACGTGCCGAACGGTCGCAAGGTATGGGTCGTATGGGTGGCCGTGGACCGCGATGAACGCGGGGCATTCTATGGCGGGGTGACTGCCTGTGAGATGCTGATCGACAGCGAGGCAGGACGCGGCTGGAAGATCCTGGCCGACCATGTCAATCAGATGGACCGCGCCCTGAAGCGGAAATATATCGTGGACGGCCTGAGCGATCATGAACGGCAGCTGCTCAAGGGCGTGCTGGTCAACCACAACGCTGAGTGGTGGGAGCGCTCGCCGCAAGAGCTGAAGGATCTGCTCGGTTGATGTCATCTGCCCCGACGAGGATAAGGGCGGTTCCCCTTGCTGGAACCGCCCTTGTCACATCTTCGGAGATCCATGCACGCTTCGCCCCCGTCAGCAAGACTTAACCTTTATTCATACCACCAGCGCTTCAGTTTCTCCCACCAGGATCGATGCTCCTCACGCGTGCCTTCCTCCCCGTGCCGTTCGAGGATGTCCTCGCGCTGCGCACCCTCATGCTCCGAGCAGAACTCCGTCGGCTCGGTGCCCTTCACGAAATATTCCAGCCTGGACCCCGCGCCGCAATCCGGCGTGGCGATCGTGCCGGTAGCGGGATCGACGTACAGCGAGATGACCCCTGGCGGCACCTCGAACAGCTTCGGCGGGACAGCGCGCAGCGCCGCTTCGATGAAATCGGCGAATATCGGCGCCGCCCGGGAAGATTCCGCCCTGGAGATCGTCCGGTCCCGATCGTAGCCCAACCAGACGGCCACCGCCAGCTCCGGCGTGAAGCCGACCATCCAGGCGTCCGTGTTGGTGGTGCCGGTCTTGCCGGCTGCGGGACGCTTCAGTGTGCTGGCAACTCTCGCCGCTGTGCCTCCCGGCTCGAACACGCTCTCCATCAGCTTCGTCAGGACATAGGCGTAGGCTGGCTCCACGACCCGCTCGGACTGCGGCTTCGCTTCATAGAGGACCCTGCCGCGCGAATCCTCGATGCGCAAGACGGCCGTCGGCTCGCGGCGTATCCCCTGGCTGGCGATGACGCTGTAGGCGGCAGCCATCTCGAACGGGCTGACCGGGAATGTGCCCAGGGCCAGCGACGGCAGAGGCTGCAGCGGTCCGGAGATGCCGAGCCTTCGCGCCATCTCGATGACCTTCTCCGGGCCGATGTCCATGATCGTATGCACGGCATAGATATTGTCCGACAGGGCGATGGCCTGGCGGAGCGTGATGTCGTCGTTGACATATCGTTCGCCGAAGTTGCTGGGCGTGTAGGTCTTGCGCCCATCATCATACGTGAAGCTGGTCGGTTCGCTGCGGTAGCGGGTCAGCGCGGTGAACCCTTCCTGCCGGAGCGCGGTCAGATACATGATCGGCTTGAAGGCCGAGCCCGGCTGCCGGGTCGTGGCGAAGGCGCGATTGTATTGATTCTGCTCGTAGTTCCTTCCTCCCACCATCGCCTTGATATGACCGGTACGCGGATCAATCGCCACCAGCGCGGCCTGCAGCTCCGGGTAGCCCTGCAGGTTCCTGGCGATCGCTTCTTCGGCGGCTCGCTGCATCTCCAGATCGAGCGTGGTATAGACCCTGATCCCACCGCCGCTGAGCAGATTCTCGTCCAGTCCCAGCTTGTGAACGGCTATCTGCCGGACATAGTCGCTGAAGTAAGGGGCCTCGGACACCCGGTCATGCTCCAGGGGCTGATAGACGAGCTCCTCCGCATATGCGGCGTCCGCCTCGGCCTGGGTGATCATGCCGTTATCGACCATCGCCTGCAGGACGAGCTTCTGTCTGCGCTTGGCATTGGCCGGATCGATGTAGGGCGAATAGTACAGGGCCCCCTTGGGCACGCCGGCGAGGAGCGCGCTTTCGGCCAGCGTGAGATCCTTGGCGGACTTGCCGAAGTACCCTTGCGCCGCCGTCTCCACGCCATACAGACTGTGGCCGAAATAGATCGTGTTCAGGTACAGCTCGAGGATCTCGTCCTTGCTGAAATTGAGCTCCAGCTGCAAGGCATAGATCGCTTCCTTGAGCTTGCGATTCCAGGTGCGCTCATGGCTGAGGTACAGATTGCGCGCCAGCTGCTGGGTGAGCGTGCTGGCACCCTGTACCTTGTCCATGCTGCGCAGATTCACCCAGATGGCGCGCAGCGTACCTTGCAGATCGATGCCAAAGTGCCGGTAGAATCGCTGATCCTCAACCGCGATGATCGCCTGCTTGAACGAATCGGCAATCTCGGACAACCTGACGATCTCCCGATTCTGACCGGCATGGATCGAGTCGATCACCTCTCCCCGCGCATCGAGGATCAGGGAGGTTTGCTCGATGGTCGCAACAGGCAAGGTCTGTGTGCCAAGATAGAAGAAGAAACCCATGATGCCGGCTGAGCCCAGCACGCACAGGGTGAGGAAGAGCGACAGCAGGCGCTTCACCAGCTGGCCGATCGTCATCTTGCGCCTTCGGGCCGTTTGCTTCAGTTGGTCATTCGAGCTCATGAGATCAGTCGCCCCTTCGTCTGCCAGGTTGGTATATAAGTAGTATGGAAGGGGCACCCAGTTCCTATACGCCGTCGGGCTTAAGCTCGCGGAAGCAGGCGATGCTCGACATCAGGCGGTTCATCTTCCTGAATCGGCCCAAAAATAAATTGCAATTCTACTGCGATTTAATATAATACTTCATATGTGAAATGAAGCATTGTTCCGGCAGACGAAAGGTATACTATGCCTGTACAAACGGATGGAAAGAGGGAAACGAGATGGAATTGTGGTTTACAGAGAAGCAGACGGAGCACTTCGGCATCACCGCCCAAATACGCGAAACGCTCGTGCGCGAGCAAACGCAGTTTCAGGATCTGGCGATCATTGATACGATCGAGTTCGGCCGCATGCTGGTACTGGACAGCATGGTCATGACCACGGAGAAGGATGAATTCGTCTATCATGAGATGGTTGCTCATCCGGCGCTGTTCACGCATCCCAATCCCAGACACGTGCTGGTGGTGGGCGGCGGCGACGGCGGCGTCATCCGCGAGGTGCTGAAGCATCCCGACGTGGAGAAGGCGGTGCTCGTCGACATCGACGGCAAGGTGATCGAATACTCGAAGAAGTATCTGCCTTCGATCGCCGGATGGCTCGACGACCCGCGCGTGGAAGTGCTGGTGAACGATGGATACATGCACATTCATGATCACAAGAATGAATACGACGTGATCATGGTCGATTCCACAGAACCGGTCGGTCCGGCTGTACAACTGTTTACGAGAGGCTTCTACCAGGGCATCTATGACGCGCTGAAGGAAGACGGCATGTTCGTCGCGCAGACTGACAACCCCTGGTTCAAGGCGGATCTGATCCGAAACGTGAATCGGGACGTGAAGGAAGTGTTCCCGATCGTGCGCGTATATGGCGCCAACATCCCTACATATCCAAGCGGCCTGTGGACGTTTACGATGGGCAGCAAGAAGTACGATCCCCTCAAGGTGGACGAGAGCCAGATCCCGGAGATCGACACCAGGTATTATTCGCCTCGTCTGCACAAAGCGGCGTTCGTGCTGCCGAAGTTCGTGGAAGATCTGATCAAGTAATCGAAAGAAGAAGGGTTGAATGACTGTGAAATTGGATCAAGGCTATTCCGGCAATGTGTTCATCCTGAGCTCCGAGGAGTACGAGTCCGCGCAAGCTGTCCTGTATGGCATGCCGATGGATTATACCGTCAGCTTCCGTCCGGGTTCCCGTTTCGGTCCGGCCAGAATCCGCGAGGCGTCGGTCGGTCTCGAAGAGTACAGCCCGTATCTGGACCGCACGCTGTATGAGATCAAGTATTTTGATGCGGGGGATCTGCTCCTGCCGTTCGGCAATGCGGCTCGCAGCCTGGAGCTGATCGGAGACTTCGTGAAGAGGCCGCTGTCAGACGGCAAGCTGATCGTCGGCATGGGCGGCGAGCATCTGGTGACCTGGCCGGTCCTGCAGGAGGTCCACAAGCTGTATCCGGATCTGGCCGTCATCCACATCGACGCGCACGCCGACCTTCGCGAGCAGTACGAGGGCGAGCCGTTGTCCCATTCCACGCCGATCCGCAAGGCAGCGGAGCTGATGGGCGGCAAGAACATCTACCAGTTCGGCATCCGCTCGGGCTCGAAGGAGGAGTTCGAATACGGACGCCGCGAATGCCATTTCTATCCGTTCGATGTGCTGGAGCCGCTGAAGAAGGTGCTGCCTGATCTGTCAGGTCGACCTGTGTATGTCACGATCGACATCGACGTGCTGGATCCTTCGGCAGCTCCGGGGACCGGTACGGCGGAAGCGGGCGGCATCACCTCGAAGGAGCTTCTGGCCGCGATTCATGCGATCGCCAGGTCGGATGTGAAGGTGGTCGGCTGCGATGTCGTGGAAGTGGCTCCGGTATACGACCCGACCGAGCAGACGCAGATCGTGGCAGCCAAGCTCATCCGCGAGATGCTGCTTGGCTTCTTGAAGGAGTAAGCCGCGTCCATGCCCGCGAGCGTACCGGTAAGCATCCGGCTGGACAGCACCGTCAGCGGCGAGCTGTCGCAGCATCACTACCGCGGCGAGCTGTACCGCAAAGGCTCGTCCGTCTACGTCCGCTACACAGAGCTGGACGAGGAGGAGCGGGAGATTCGTACGATCGTCAAGCTGAACGCGCAGGAGATCAAGATCATGCGCAGCGGACAGATCGAGTCGGAGCAATGCTTCGTGCTGCATGAACGGAAGAGAGGACTTTACCGCACCAGGATGGGCGTGTTGCCGCTGGAGACGGACACGAGGTCGATGGATGTCGAGTTTTCAGAGGGGCGATATTCGGCAGCATGGACTTATTCCTTGTATATAGCGGAAGAACATGCAGGTGAATTTGCCCTTAAGTTAACGATTCAGGAGGAACAAGTATGAGCGTAATCGAGCAAGTCAAGCAAGCTCTGGTGAATGAGATCAGGGAAGCCGTGCTCGCCTCGGAGCTTGCCGCTCAGGCCGAGCTTCCGGAGATTGTCCTGGAGACGCCGCGCGAGAAGGTGCACGGCGATTATTCGACGAATATCGCCATGCAGCTGACGCGGATCGCGAAGCAGAACCCGCGCGCGATCGCCGAACGGATCGTGAGCCAGATCCGCAAGGAGCGGGTGTATGTGGAGCGGATCGAGATCGCCGGGCCGGGATTTATCAACTTCTATATGGACAAGACCTTCCTGCACGGCGTGATCCGGCAGATCTCCCGCGAAGGGGAGTCGTATGGCAAGGTGGACATCGGGGCCGGCAAGAAGGTGCAGGTCGAATTCGTCAGCGCCAATCCGACCGGCAGTCTCCATCTCGGTCATGCCAGGGGCGCGGCATTCGGCGATTCGCTGTGCAATGTGCTCGCCTTCGCCGGATACGATGTGACACGGGAATATTATATCAATGACGCGGGCAATCAGATTCTGAACCTCGCGAAGTCGATCGACGCCAGGTACCGGCAGGCGCTCGGGCTCGAGGCGGAAATGCCGGAGGACGGCTATTATGGCGAGGATATCATCGGCTTCGCGAAGCAGCTGGTGGAACAGGACGGAGACAAGTATCTGAGCTGGTCCGAAGAAGAGAGGCTGAAGTTCTTCCGCCAGTACGGTCTCGAGCAGGAGCTCGCCAAGATCAAGCGGGATCTGGAGCGGTTCCGCGTCTCCTTCGACGTATGGACGAGCGAGACGAAGATCTACGAGGCCGGGGAAGTGGAGGCGGTGCTCAAGGAGCTGACGGACAAGGGGCAGACCTATGAGGCCGACGGAGCGGTATGGCTGAAGACGACGCCGTACGGCGACGACAAGGACCGCGTGCTCGTCAAGAATGACGGAACCTATACGTATCTGACGCCGGATATTGCTTATCACAAGAACAAGTATGAGCGCGGGTTCGATCAGATGATCAATATCTGGGGCGCGGATCATCACGGCTACATCCCGCGGGTCAAGGCGGCGATGCAGGCGCTTGGCTATTCGCCGGACAAGCTGACGGTGCTCATCACACAGATGGTCAGCCTGTACCAGGGCGGCGAGAAGGTCAAGATGTCGAAGCGCACCGGCAAGGCGGTCACGATGGAGGATCTGATGGATGAAGTCGGAGTCGACGCCATCCGCTATTTCTTCACGATGCGCGGCATCGACTCGCATCTCGATTTTGACATGGATCTGGCTGTGTCCCAGTCCAACGAGAATCCGGTCTATTATGTGCAATATGCGCATGCGCGCATCTGCAGCATCTACCGCCAGGCAGAGGAGCAGGGGATCAACCCGCTGCCCGTCGATCAGATCGATCTTGGGGGCCTCACTCTGGAAGCGGAGTTCGAGCTGTTGCGCAAGCTGGGCGAGCTGCCGCAGGAGGTGGCCGAAGCGGCCAGGCTGTATGCGCCGCATCGGCTGATCCGCTACGTCTTCGAGCTGGCTTCCCAGTTCCACAGCTATTACAAGGCAGAACGCATCATCACGGGCGATGCGCAGCTGACTCAGGCTCGCCTCGCCCTGGTCGGATGCGTGCGCACCGTGCTGGCCAACGTCCTGCGCCTGATCGGGGTATCCGCTCCGGAGCGCATGTGACGGGCGCGGAGCAGGCGGCGCACGGCGGCCCATGCATTCAGTTCACCGGTCTTGATGCGCCTTCCGGCGTGCGAGACCGGTGTTGTGCTTTGCAGGAGAATCTTCTTCACTTGCCCTGGCGTCAGCTTGCGGTCGATGGAGAGAAGCAGCGCCGCGGCGCCGCTGACGTAACCCGCGGCCATCGACGTGCCGCTGAGCACGCAGTAATCGCCGTCCGGCCAGGTGGACATCACCTTCTCGCCCGGGGCATAGATATCGATGCTCTCTCCCCGATTGCTCATGCCGAGCACCTGATGTTTGCGGCTGGTGGCGCCTACGGAGATAACCTCCGGGTAACAGGCGGGATAATCGGCTCGCCGCTTGCCATCATTGCCCGCCGAGGCGACGATGACGATGCCGGCGCGATGGGCGCGGCGCACGGCTTCGCGAAGCGCCAGGCTGTCGCGGCGCATGCCGAAGCTCATGTTGATGATATGCATGCGATGCTCGATGCACCACTCGATGCCGGCGACAATATCGGAGATGGAGGCGGAGCCCATCTGGTCGAATGCCTTGACCGGATAGATCTCGGCGTCCGGCGCCGTGCCCGTCATCCCTGAGCCGCTGCCGCTGGCGGCGATCGTGCCTGCGATATGCGTGCCGTGCCCGTTGTCATCGTGCGGCGGCAGGTGCGGCTGCAGCACGTTGTAGCCGGCGCGGGCAGCATGCTCCAGATCGCGGTGGCCATAGTCCAGCCCCGTGTCGATCACGGCGATGCGTATCTTCTTGCCGGTGGCGTATCTCCACGCCTTCGGTGCCTGGATCCGGCGGATGCCCCAGGGGATGAAAGGGGAAGGTTTGCTCACATTGATGGCGAACCGTTTCAGGAGTTCCATGGGGAGCGATATGCGTCGCATGGGCGAGATGTGAACGTAGGAGCGGGAAGAACGGTCCCTGTGACCGGTGTGCAGACGTCTTGCTGGCAGCTTCCCTGCCGATTGTCCTTTGTTCAATGCGCCATCCTCCTGCTGTTTCAGTGGTCTGGATTACCTCCAGTGTATGTCGCCGCAGGGTGATCGTTATAGACGCTTCGCCCGTCACGATGAGAATAGGCGTTTGCAAGTGTCAAAAGGAGCCACAGGACATATGAATAGGATGAGAGATCTGTCAGGGCTGCCGGTTTCGCTTAACATATGCTCTGGCGATCTTTCGCGGATACAGTCAAGGGCTGTCCTGATCATCACAGATGATTGGGGCAGCCTTATCCGTGTTGCTGGGGAAATGCGCGGGATGACTTGACACACAGTTGCATTTTGGATAAAAATAGGGTTTACTTATTGTGATAATGGTAAGTTCAAGATCATGCTTCTGATGAATAGATTCACTTCATAGGTATGTGATCATGATATTTCAAAAACGCTTGAAGGGAGTACCAAGACATGAGCCAGTACACGTTAAAGATTTCCGAGGAACGTGCCAAGGAAATGCCCATGGTCGACCTCGCTTTCGAAATCCTGAAGGCATCCAATACACCGTATTACTACAGGGACCTCATGCAGGAAATCGCCAAGATCAAAGGCATCTCCGACGACGAGATCATGAATGTGATCGCCCAGCTGTACACGGAGATCAATATCGACGGCCGCTTCGCCTGTGTGGGGAACAACCTCTGGGGACTGAAGCGCTGGTATCCGATCGACAAGCAGGATGACATGGCTGGCGGCACCCGTCCGCGCATCATCAACGATGACGACGATGATGAAGATGAGGATCTGTTTGAAGAGGAACACGATGAGGATTACCTGTCCGATGACGAGGATGACTTCGATTCGGTCGGCGATGACGATGAGATCTTCCCGGACGATGATGACGAGCTGCCGGACGATCTCGGACCCGAACTGGACGAAGAACTCGACGCGGATGAAGACTTTGACGAAGATCTGGACGACGCGGTGGATGACTTCGAGGACGTTGAGGACGAGGAAGACAACTAAGCCTGCGCGCATGCTTCACGGTGCTTTCGGACCTGTCATACCCCCGGACCGGGGTTGCTTGACATGTCCACACACTCCATGTAAACTATTGCATGGGCTAATAATTTTAATGTTATATTACACGTGAATATGTTCAAAATAAATGAAAAGTGCCCCCGTTACGGGACACTTTTTTTGTTTTGACCATTGTCTCATTAGAAGCATCTTCGATGATGACTGGAGGTTATATTTTGACGAAGTATATCTTTGTAACAGGCGGAGTCGTGTCCGGATTAGGCAAGGGAATAACGGCGGCATCGCTCGGCAGATTGCTCAAGAACCGCGGACTGAAGGTGACGATCCAGAAGTTCGACCCGTACATCAACGTCGACCCGGGTACGATGAGCCCGTATCAGCACGGCGAGGTTTTCGTTACGGATGACGGGGCTGAGACCGATCTGGACCTCGGGCATTATGAGCGGTTCATCGACATCAACCTGACGAAGAACAGCAATGTCACGACGGGCAAGATCTACTCGTCGGTCATCACCAAGGAGCGGCGCGGCGAATACCTGGGCGGCACGGTGCAGGTCATCCCGCATATCACGAACGAGATCAAGGACAGGGTGTTCCGTGCGGGGAGAGAAGCGCAGGTGGACGTCGTGATCACGGAGATCGGCGGCACGGTGGGCGACATCGAGAGCTTGCCGTTCCTGGAGGCGATCCGCCAGATCAGGAGCGACATCGGACGGGAGAACGTGATGTATATCCACGTCACTCTGATCCCCTACATCAAAGCCTCCGGCGAGATGAAGACGAAGCCGACGCAGCACAGCGTGAAGGAGCTGCGCAGCATCGGCATTCAGCCGCACGTCATCGTGTGCCGGACCGAGCATGAGCTGAGCAGCGACCTGAAGCGCAAGCTGGCGCTGTTCTGCGACATCGACGCGGATGCGGTGATCGAATGCCGCGATGCCGAGACCCTGTACGAGGTGCCGCTCATGCTGCGCGATCAGGGCCTCGACGATCTCGTGGTGAAGTACCTCGGGCTCGGCGGCAAGCCACAGGCCGACATGCAGGAATGGGAAGAGCTGGTGCGCCGCGTGAAGCAACCGAAGCAGCTCTCGGAGATCGCGATCGTCGGCAAGTATGTCGAACTGCATGACGCATACCTGAGCATCGTGGAATCGCTGGAACACGCGGGGATCGCGAACAATACCGACGTCCATATCCGCTGGATCAATGCGGAGGATGTCACCGACGACAATGCGGCGGAGCTGCTCAAGGGTGTGCATGGCGTGCTCGTGCCGGGGGGATTCGGCGACCGCGGCATCGAGGGCAAGATCTCGGCGATCCGCTATGCGCGTGAGCAGCGCATCCCTTTCTTCGGCATCTGCCTTGGCATGCAGGTGGCCGTGGTGGAATATGCGCGCAACATCGTCGGACTGAAGGACGCCAACAGCTCGGAGATCAATCCTTCCACGCCATATCCGGTGATCGATCTGCTGCCTGAGCAGAAGGATATCGAGGATCTCGGCGGCACGATGCGCCTGGGCCTGTATCCGTGCAAGGTCGCTGAGGGATCCCTGGCCATGAAGGCTTACCAGGACGAGCTCGTGTATGAACGGCATCGCCATCGCTATGAGTTCAACAATCAGTACAGGGAGCTTCTGGAGAAGCATGGCTTCCGCATCACCGGAACATCACCGGACGGCCGTCTGGTCGAGATCATCGAGGTGCTGGATCACCCGTGGTTCGTGGCGGTGCAGTTCCATCCGGAATTCACTTCCCGTCCGAATCGTCCGCAGCCGTTGTTCAGGGACTTCGTCAAAGCAGCCTATCAGTACATGCTGGAGCATCAAGACAATATAAATCCATAAATTATAAAAAGCGGAAGGAAAACCACTTCTGGCATCGAATGATATAACTTGGAAATGTGTTCGGAAGTTTCGATTACAGAAGGGGATTTGGCTATGGGACATAGGAAGAAGTTATTGATCGTTGATGACCAGAATGGCATCCGCATGCTGCTGATGGAAGTGTTCTCCGGCGAAGGGTATGAGACGTATCAGGCCTCCAACGGGAGGAATGCGATTGAGATCGTGAAGAATATGAAGCCGGATCTGGTTCTGCTCGACATGAAGATACCTGGCATGGACGGGTTGGAGATTCTCAAGCAGATTCGCAAGATCGACACCGAGATCAAGGTCATCATGATGACGGCCTATGGAGAACTGGACATGATCAAGGAAGCGATGCAACTGGGGGCGCTCTCCCACTTCACGAAGCCCTTCGATATCGATGAACTCCGCCTTGCGGTGAATCGGCTGTTCGCCGACAACGACTACGCGCAGCGCTTGTCAGGCTGAGCCAACGTCCCCTCCACCATGACGGAACGGCCTGCCGGCTGTCTGACGTCCGGTTGTTCGGGCCAGGCGCCAGACATTCACGGGTCACGTTCCTTGCGGGAACCTCAGGCTGTCGGCCTGCTCCTACCGGATCTTCCATTGTCAGTAATTCCCAGACTGATCAAGTGTCATGATGTGACGTCTGTAAGTGTATTTTTCAGATCATTGTGTTATAATGTGTCAGTAAACTTAGAAGGAGAACGGAGGAAACACGATGCCTTTAGTATCCATGAATGAGTTTTTGCCCAAAGCGAAAGAGAAGAAATTCGCGGTCGGCCAGTTTAACATGAACAATCTGGAGTTTGCCCAGGCGATCGCCGACGCCGCCGCTGAACTGAACTCGCCGTTCATCTACGGTGTCAGCGAAGGCGCGCTGAAGTACATGGGCATGGAATATACGGTTGCCATCGCCAGGGCAGCCGCAGAGAAGACAGGCCTGCCGATCGCGCTGCATCTGGACCATGGCAGCAGCTTCGAAGTGGCCATGGCCTGCATTCGCGCGGGCTTCACTTCCATCATGTTCGACGGTTCGCATTATCCGCTTGAGGAGAATATCCGCCTGACCCGGGAGATCGTCAAGGTCGCGCATGCGATGGGCGTTTCCGTTGAAGGCGAGCTTGGCACGATCGGCGGCGTTGAGGACGATCTGAGCGTTGACGAGGCTGATGCTGCCCTGGCCAAGCCTGAAGAAGCCATTTACTTCTATGAGCAGACCGGGGTCGACGCCCTGGCGATTGCCGTTGGTACAGCTCACGGCATGTACTCCGGCGAACCGAAGATCCGTTATGACATCATCGAAGCGGTAGCCAGCAAGGTGCCGGTGCCGATCGTCCTGCACGGCGGATCTGGCGTGCCTGATGAGTCCATCCGCCAGTCGATCGCCGCGGGTGTAGGCAAGATCAACGTGAACACGGAGAACCAGGTGGCATGCACGGCGACGATCCGCGAGATCCTGGGCAAGGATGCGAAGGTGATCGATCCAAGGAAATATCTGGGTCCGGCAAGAACCGCCATGGTCGAAGTGGTCAAGTCGAAGATCTTACTGTTCGGAAGCGCCAACCAGGCTTAAGCTGTATCGGGGAAACAGGAATTAACGATGAACATGGGAAACTCATCGATGCGATGGCTTTCCCATTTCCGTTATTTCCGCTAAGTCTAGCGTACGTAACATACATACAGTTAGGGTGAGAGACCGGACTATGGAAAAATTGATAATCGCGGGCGGACGGCCTCTTCGCGGCACGATACAGATGAGCGGCGCCAAGAACAGCGCGATCGCCCTGATACCAGCAGCGCTGCTGGCGGATTCGCCGGTTACGCTGGAGAACCTGCCGAAACTGAGCGATGTGGCGATCTATGCGGAGCTGCTGACCCAACTGGGGGCCAAGGTAACCTGGCATGAGGACAAGATGGTGATTGACCCCGCCGGCCTGCGCCCGATACCGATGCCCAACGGCAATGTCAAGAAGCTTCGCGCTTCCTACTATCTGATGGGAGCGCTTCTCGGCAGGTTCGGTGAAGCGGTGGTTGGCATGCCGGGGGGATGCAATTTTGAGCCTCGGCCCATCGATCAGCACATCAAAGGCTTCGAGGCACTGGGTGCGGATGTGCGCAATGAGCATGGATGCATACACCTGAAAGCCAAGGAATTGCGCGGCGCGAAGATCTATCTGGATGTGGTGAGCGTCGGCGCAACGATCAATATCATGCTGGCGGCCTCCCGGGCCAAAGGTGTGACGATCATCGAAAACGCCGCCAAGGAACCGGAGATCATCGATGTGGCCACCTTGCTCAGCTCGATGGGCGTGAGCATCAAGGGAGCCGGAACCGAGACGATCCGGATCGAGGGGGCGACCAACCTGAGCGGATGCCGGCATTCGATCATTCCGGACCGGATCCAGGCAGGCACCTATATGATACTGGCCGCGGCGACACGCGGCGATATAACGATTGACAACGTCATCCCGAAGCATCTTGAAGCCGTAACCGCGAAGCTTCAGGAGATGGGAGTTCATGTATATGAGATGGATGAGAGCATACGAGTCGTTGGACAGCCTTACTATGAAAGCATCGACGTGAAAGCGTTGGTGTACCCCGGATTTGCCACAGATCTTCAAGCCCCGATGACCAGTCTTATGACTCAAGCAAGAGGTACCAGCATCCTGACAGATCACGTCTACAACAATCGATTCAAGCATGTGCCGGAATTGCAGCGCATGGGAGCGAAGATACGCGTGGAAGGCAGGACGGCGATCATCGAAGGTTCAGAGCTCTATGCAGCGCGCGTGCGGGCGACCGATCTTCGCGCCGGAGCAAGCCTCGTGGTCGCAGCGCTCACGGTGAGAAGCGGTCTCACGGAGATTACGGGGGTTGAATATATCGACCGCGGCTATGACAATCTCGTGCAGAATCTGACTCGACTCGGGGCGGAAGTTTGGCGTGAAGCCGAATAGAATAACGTTCTCAAGTATACAATGGGTTTTATAGAATAATGATTAGAATGATGATATAGATTCCTCACACTCGCTATGAATGAGCTGTCTCCCGCTTCTTGATGGAACTGGCGTCAGCCAGGCATTTCTTTATGAAATATTCAATATTGGACATACTATATATGAAACGGAATGGTGATGATCCTAGCATGGAATTGCAATTAGCCGAGTTAGAGCAACTGAAGCTGACCGAGCTCTATAACTTGGCCAAGAAATATCAGATCCCTTATTATGGTCAGTTGAAGAAAAAAGAATTAATCTTCGCCATCCTGCGCGCGCAGGCGGAGCACAACGGCTTCATGTTCATGCAGGGCGTGCTGGATATCCTTCCGGAGGGATATGGGTTCCTGAGACCGATCAACTATCTGCCCAGTCCGGAAGATATCTACATCTCCGCCTCGCAGATACGCAAGTTCGATCTCAGGCCCGGTGACCTGGTGTCGGGCAAATGTCGGGCTCCCAAGGAGTCGGAAAAGTATTTCGGTTTGTTGCATGTGGACGCGGTCAATGGCGAAAAGCCGGAAACGGCAGCAGAACGACTTCATTTTCCCGCTCTTACTCCTCTATATCCTCAGGAGAAAATCGTTCTTGAAACAGCCCCTGACAAATTGGCAACCCGAATTATGGACCTGCTCGCGCCGGTGGGACTTGGCCAACGCGGTCTGATCGTGGCCCCGCCGAAGGCCGGCAAGACCTTGCTGCTGAAGGAAATCGCCAACAGCATTTCCCACAATTACCCGGATATCGAGCTGTTCGTCCTGCTGATCGACGAGCGGCCGGAAGAAGTAACGGACATGCAGCGTTCGGTGAAGGCTGAAGTGGTGGCGTCGACATTCGATGAACTGCCCGAGAACCATATCAAGGTAGCTGAGCTTGTGCTGCAGCGGGCGCAGAGGCTCGTGGAGCACAAGAAGGACGTCGTCATCCTGATGGACAGCATCACGCGGCTGGCCAGAGCGTACAATCTGGTCATCCCGCCATCGGGCAGAACGTTGTCCGGCGGCATCGACCCTGCGGCATTCCATCGTCCGAAGCGCTTCTTCGGCTCTGCGCGCAACGTGGAGGAAGGGGGAAGCCTGACGATCCTCGCCACGGCGCTGATCGACACGGGCTCGCGGATGGACGACGTGATCTACGAGGAATTCAAGGGCACAGGCAACATGGAGCTGCATCTGGACCGGAAGCTGGCGGAACGCCGCATCTTCCCGGCGATCGATATTCGCCGCTCCGGCACGCGCCGCGAGGAGATGCTCCTGACCAAGGAAGAGCTGGAGAAGGTCTGGCTCATCCGCAAATCGATGAATGAGAACAATGATTATATCGAACAGATGATCAAGAAACTGCAGGAAACCAAGACCAACGCCGAATTCCTGGAATCGCTGGACAGCCTGATGTCAGGCAAACGGAAAAATTCCGCATCTTAACCCATCCAAGGAGTTATCAGCCATGTACCTCGTATATGCAGATCAGGCCGGCAATGTCTATAATCATGAACAATGGTACGGTCTCGGCCGGAGCGGAGATATGATCAGCGAGATCCTGCCGGAAGAGCTGATCCCGTTGCCTTCGGGAGCGACGCTCGTGGCGATGCCGTATACCAGCCCGATCGGCATGGACCCGGAAACCGGCGAAATGCACCGTCTGGACGGCCCGTTTACAGCTGTGGGCGCGCTCTTGCCGCAAGGCTACACGAGATTATTCCTGCCGGGTTATGTCAAGTCCGAGAAGGACAAGGCGTTGCCGATCTTCGGCTACACGGCGGTCGTGTGGAAGGATGACGGCTTCTATGTCGCCGCCGAGCGCACGGATGATCCGGAGCCCTGGGATCCGCGCAACTGTGACGTGGATCTCCTGGAAAGCAAGGTGGAGCTTCTCAATTCGAAGTATCCGGAGAACCGGCTGTACCAGCATCTGACGAAGTGTGCGCTCGAGTACGAATGTCTCACCGCCTCCAATACCTTCCTGCAGCGTCTGGAAGGCGGTGTGCCCGTCTCCTATTCCTGCAATGCCGGCTGCTTCGGTTGTCTGTCGGCCCAGCCGGAGGATCGGGGCTTCGTGGCGCCGCAGACGCGGATGAACTTCAAGCCAACGGTCGACGAGGTTGTCGAGATCATGCTGGAGCATCTGGTGACACCTGACAGCATCATCAGCTTCGGTCAGGGCTGCGAGGGGGAGCCCTCCACCCAGTTCCCGACGATCATCGAAGCGATCAGGCGAGTCCGTGCCGTAACGGACATGGGCTATATCAATATGAACACCAATGCGGGTCTGACCGACCAGATTCGCATGATCGTCGACGCGGGGCTGGATCTGATGCGCGTCAGCACGATCAGCGCGCTGGAGGACCATTATAACGCCTATTATATGCCGCGCGGGTACAAGCTCAGCAATGTGGAGAAGTCGCTCAGCTATGCGGCTTCGCAAGGCGTCTATACGTCGATCAACTATCTGATCTTCCCGGGCGTGACCGACCGGGAGGAGGAGCTGGAGGCGATGATCGAGTTCGTGCGTCGCACCGATCTCAAGCTGATCCAGCTGCGCAACCTGAATATCGACCCGGAGAGCTATCTGCAGCTCATCCCGCCGCCGCGCGGTGAGATCCTCGGCATGAAGCAGGCGATCGAGATCCTGCGCCAGGAGCTGCCGGGCGTGGTGATCGGCTCCTATACGCATGTTCCCCCTTCCGGGCGCAATCGCGCTCATGTGGCTTCCATGAACCGGTGAATCGGCGGGGAGCGGCGCTGGCGCAGGCGCCTTCGCCGCTTGCAATGCGGATAAACGATGGTTGCATCGGGGGTTGGTGCGTGCTATAATGTCTTCATGTGTCAATTTTACTCTGGGCGCAAGGCGCTCAGGGCGGAAAGAGGTGAACGATCGATGAAACCAGCTATTCATCCTGAATACCACGTGACGACTGTAACTTGCGCTTGCGGGAACACATTTGAGACCGGCTCGATCAAGAAGAATCTTCGCGTGGAAATCTGCTCGGTATGCCACCCGTTCTTTACCGGCAAGCAGAAGTTCGTCGATTCTGGCGGTCGTGTGGACAAGTTCAAGAAGAAATACGGACTGTGATCCATTGATTAGCATAATCGTTACGGGAATAAAGACACCTTCACGGGTCATCCTATGATCTGAGGAGGTGTCTTCTTTATGCGTCAAACAGGAATTGGCAGCCGTTCCCGCTGGCTCCTTGCCGCTGTCGTACTGATGCTCAGCCTGGTGACGGCGGCGTGCGGAGGTGCTGCGGAGAGCGAAACGTACCAATATCCGGCGGATGGATACCTGGGCATCACCCAGACGAATCCGGAACTTCCGACCAATCCATCCAGCCGAAGCTATGCCGAGAATTCTGAGGTGATCCAACGGACACTCTTGAGCATAGATGGCATCGAGCGCGTGAGTTCCTTCTCCAACGGGCCTCATGTGGTCGTCTACCTGACTCTCAAGGAGGGCCTGAGCGACAGGGAGCGGGAAGCGATCAGGGAGAAGGCCGAGAAGGCTCTGAGCTTCAACAGCCCGGGGTTCGATTACCAGGTGAGGCTACGCTAGAGCGGGATCTATGGGCAACTTCCCAGATACTAAAGGTTGATCTTTGGTCGAAATTTCGCTATACTTAGCTTTGCCGTGCTAGACGGGGAGGTAGCGGTGCCCTGTAACCCGCAATCCGCTGCAGCGGGGTTGAATTCCTGTCAGCGGTCTTAGGGTGTGAGGACTGGCTTCCGTTATCTGGTGTTGACGGTCGGGTCCTTCGCAATGAAAGCTTATGAACCCGGTCAGGTCCGGAAGGAAGCAGCCGTAAGTAAGATTTTTCATGTGCCGAAGGGTGGCCTAACCTGAGCCGGATACGGAGGACAAGCTCGTATCCTATGATCAATGACAGGTGCACGGTATTATTTTTTCAATGGAATAGGTCCTTCTTGTATGAGGATTGGAGATTGGAGACCAGCCGAGACGGTTGGTTTTTTTGTTTATATAAATTAGTTATTCCGGCGTATGGGATCGCGTGTCGCATGGTTGGCCGGTGGGTCAAAAGGATTATTTTTTATGGGAAATGCAGGAGATCATTTAAAATTGAAGAATCATTAAGGCGGTAAAAAGTTCCATCGGACAAGCTGGGGAAGGCTTGACTGGCGCGGCTTTTGTTCAAAACGCTGACGACGGTTCGGTATTTCCTGATCTTGTGAGCAGGCGTGGAACTTTGTAAAATTTATAAAAAATGAACAAGCTGCCAGGGGATGTGAGGTGAAGGAGTTGTTGTATTCGACGGAATTGAGGCTTCCTTTTCATTTACAGTCCTTGTTACACGTTGTTGGCAATTATCCGACCATTTCATTCCTCATGTTCGACGGGAGCGGAAACCTTGCCAGGGCGAGCGCTTTGTTCCTGCAAACGGCGGAATATACGGCAGATGAGTTGCATGGTCGGCCCTATACGGACATCATCAGAGGCTTCGATAGCTTGCAGGATCTGTATCTGGCCTGTGCCAGGCTGGAGAGTGATGCGCTCAATTTCCCGGTGATCGAAGTGAAGACGAAGGGCGGAGAGTGGACTGCCACGGAAGCGTTTGCGGTTCAAGCCCTGTCCGGCGGACAAGCACAGTACACCCTCTTGTACCTCCCTCATTTCAAGAAAAATAGACCATCCATCCTGCAACAGTTTTCCGATTCATTCATGCGAAATGTGAACCTGGGCATCATGGTCTTCGATACGAACTATCGACTCGTGGAGATCAGCCATATGGCGTGCGAGATTCTCGGACATAAGCGCGAATGCTTGCTGAATAAACCGATTGACCAGCTGTTCGAATCGTCATCAGGAGATTTCCAGCTGGTCATCTCATCTTTGCTTGGCGGAACCGTCGTGCGGAACCATCCCGTTCTGTGGCAGAATGGCGCCAGGCGATATGACCTGCTCATCGATTCCAATATGCTGAGAGACACATCCGGAGCGATAGCAGGCGCATACATCATCGTGAAGGATGTATCCAATCTGAGGTCCCTGGAAGCCCAACTGCACCGCAGCGACAGGCTGGCCATGATCGGCCAGATCGCCGCTGGAACCGCGCACGAGATTCGCAATCCTCTTACCTCGATCAAGGGCTTCATCCAGTTGTTGCAGTCCGCGCTGGAGAGTCGGAATCTGGAGCGCGAGGTTGGCTATCTGTCCATCGTCCAGAGCGAGATCGATCGGATCAATGAGCTTGTCAATGAGTTCCTGCTGCTCGGCAAACGCAAGGATACAAGCTATCGTCCCACATCGGTGGCGCAGACGATCCACAATATCCTGCCGATCATCATGAGCGAGGCCAACCTGCACAGCATCACGGTGAACTATCTGGTGGCGGACAACCTGCCGCCCGTTCATGCGGACAGCGAATTGTTGAAGCAGGTGTTCCTCAACATATGCAAAAATGCGATTGAAGCCATGGAGGAGAATGGCGTGCTGACGATCGTCGAGCGACTGAGCGATGATCAAATGATACATATCGATATTCATGACACCGGCTCGGGCATACCGGAGTATCTGATGGACAAGATCTTCGATCCTTTCTTCACGACCAAGGAGAACGGCACCGGCCTGGGGCTGGCCGTCTGCCAACGGATCGTGCATGATATGGGCGGACAGATCACGGTGAGCAGCGGAACAGGGGGGACGACCTTCACCATATCGCTGCCTGCCATGGTCTGAGCTGCGGATGCGATGAGGACATCCCAACATCTGCGGGATGCTGCGGGGAGGGTTCGGGTCAGGCAACGCCGCTGCAACGCGAGAGCACAGGTCAGGGCGGGGCGGTCACCCCTTCTCCTGTTGTGCCGTTTACCCCCTTACGCCGTTATAGTATAATGAATGAAGTTATGTGTGCTTGGCACAGGGGGTGAGGGGCATGAACCGAATAGCACTGTATCGTGCCTGGCGCCCGCAGACGTTCCAGGATGTCGTTGGACAACAGCACATCACGCAGACACTGTATAATTCGCTGCGTGAAGCGAAGGTGTCGCATGCCTATCTGTTCAGCGGCCCTCGCGGCACCGGCAAGACCAGCACCGCCAAGATCCTGGCCAAGGCGGTCAATTGCGAGCGGGGCCTGGAGCATGCTCCATGCAACGAATGCTCGGCATGCAAGCGCATCAGCGCAGGCTCGGTGATGGATGTCGTGGAGATCGACGCGGCGTCCAACCGGGGCGTGGAAGAGATCAGGGATATTCGCGACAAGGTCAAGTACGCGCCTACCGAGGTCAGGCGCAAGGTGTACATCATCGACGAGGTGCACATGCTGACCCCGGAAGCGTTCAATGCGCTCCTGAAGACGTTGGAGGAGCCGCCGGAGCACGCGATGTTCATCCTGGCCACCACGGAGCCGCACAAGCTCCCGGCGACGATCATCTCCCGTTGTCAACGCTTTGACTTTCATCGGATATCGCTCACCGAGCAGGTCGAACGCATGCGCGAGATCTGCAGAGAAGAAGGCATAGAAGCCGAAGAGGAGGCTCTTCATTATGTCGCCCGCCTGTCCGATGGCGGGATGCGGGATGCGCTCAGTCTGCTCGATCAGATATCGACGTTTGCTGGCTCGCGCATTACGTATGAAGCGGCCGTGGCGATCACCGGCGGCATACCGCAGGAGCAGTTCAGGAAGCTGGCTGAGGCGATCCTGGATCGCGATGTCGGGAAGGTGCTTGAGATCGTGGATCAGCTGCTCCAGGAAGGCAAGAGCGCGGACAAATGCCTGGAGAATCTGTTGCTCTATTTCCGGGATTTGCTCATGGTGCTGATGGCGCCGCGCACGGAGAGCCTGCGCGAGAGACTGCCTGAACCGGAGACACACAGGCAGCTGGCTGAACGGTTCGGGAGCGCCCGGCTGTTCTCGATGATCGAGACGTTGAACCGGTACCAGGCGGAGCTGAGATTTGCTTTCCAACCGCAGTTAATCCTGGAGGTGGCCGTGCTGAAGCTGTGTACGGAGGCGCCGCAAGCGGCCGGCGCGGAGATCCCGGCGCAGTGGAAGCAGGAGCTGGATCAGCTTCGCTCCGCCGTGCACAAGCTGCAGCAGGAGCTCATGCAGTTGCGGGAGGTGCGAGTCGCGCCGGTCTCTGGCGGAGATGCTTATTCATCCGCAGCAGCAGGGATGCGTCCGGGCGGGACGAGCGGGGGCGCAGCAGCTCCTGGCGGGAAGAGCAGGCAGGCGGCGAGGACCGTCACCAGCCCGCGTGGGATCAGGTCGCTGGCCGCTCTGGAAGCGTTCAGGCAGCAGCAGGACAGCGCCACGATGGGCGAGGTGTTGAACCGTTGGCCGTCGATCCTGCAGCGGGTGAAGGAACGCAAGATCACCGTCCATGCCTGGTTGATCGATGGCGAGCCCGTCGCCGCGACAAGGGATGCGGTGCTCCTCGCATTCAAGAGCGCCATGCACCGTGAGACAACGGAGAAACCGGCCAACAGGGAATTGATCGAACAGGTCATCGCAGAGGTGTTGGGTCGACCGCTTTCGATCATGACCGTGATGAAGAATGATTGGGCGGATCTGACGGCAAGCAAGGCCGAAGGTCAGCAGGCCGGCGCCGAGCCGGAGATCCTGGAGCTGACGCCGGAAGAGAGCGGCAAGCAGGAGCAGGACTGGATCAAGGAAGCGATTCAGCTGTTCGGCGAAGACCTGGTCACGATCAGGGAGGATTAGGCCGGACATGCTATGATGCCGTACATCAATTGGATATCAAACTAAGGGGTTGAAGAGTTCAATGATGCGCAATAACATGAATCAGATGATGAAACAGGTCAAGAAGATGCAGGAGCAGATGCTGAAGGCCCAGGAGGAGCTGGGCAACAAGACGGTCGAAGGCTCCGCTGGAGGCGGCGTGGTGACGGTCAGCATGAACGGTCACAAGAAGGTGCTCGGCATCACGATCAAGCCTGAAGCAGTCGATCCGGACGATGTGGAGATGCTGCAGGATCTGGTTATGGCTGCTGTGAACGACGCCCTGAACAAGGCGGATGAACTGGCAAGCCAGGATCTCGGTCGATTCACCGGCGGCATGAATATACCTGGATTGTTTTGACGGACGAATCGTTCACTGCGAACCGCAGCCGGCGCGAGAAGCGCCGGCTTATTGCATGAAGGTCTGTCCGGAGTGCGCGGAGTGGATCGTGGAGCGAAGGCGCCTCTTGCGACAGCTCGATGCATGAAGGCTCGCTCTTCGCCAGGCTGTGGGCAGGGCTGACAGTTCTGAGGCGGGAGAGCGCATTTTTTCAGACAGCAAAGGGGATAGTTTCGGTGTATTATCCAGAACCGATCGCGAAATTGATCGAATCGTTCTCTCGCTTGCCGGGCATAGGGCCGAAGACGGCGAGCCGGTTGGCTTTTCATGTGCTGCGCATGCAGGAGCAGGATGTGATGGATTTCGCCAAGGCATTGGTCGGCGTCAAGCGCAATCTGCAATATTGTTCGATCTGCTGCAACATCACGGATGCGGATCCTTGCCGCATCTGCCAGGACAAGAGCCGGGACCGCAGCGTCATCTGTGTCGTCCAGGAGCCCAAGGACCTCATCGCCATGGAGAGGACGAAGGAATTCCAGGGCATGTATCATGTGCTCCACGGCGCGATCTCGCCGGTCGAGGGGATCGGGCCGGATGATATCCGCATCAGCGAGCTGCTGAACCGGCTGACGGATGAGACGGTGCAGGAGCTCATCATCGCCACGAACCCGAATATTGAAGGGGAAGCAACGGCGATGTATCTTTCCAGATTGGTGAAGCCATTTGGCATCAAGGTCACGCGCATCGCGCACGGGTTGCCGGTCGGCGGCGACCTCGAGTACGCCGACGAGGTGACGCTGTCCAAGGCGCTTGAAGGACGGCGGGAGCTGTAACGGATGCCGTTGTGTTTGTTTGCTGGCGATGTATGATATGCCCATATGCCCAGGATGAGGGTGAAGCCCCTTGATTCGCAGACGGTTGCGGGTCGAGGGGCTTTTTGGACTTTTGGCTTTCATGAGGCTGATGCGTCACCGTTAACGGATGGAGTTGGAGTGGACCGTTTCTCGCGGGATCTGTTCCGGTTAGTCCGCATGTATTCCCTGCTTCGAGAAGGAACTCGTGTGGAACGGGAATGGCCTTTACCACATTTTATTTCACATGGACGGTTCTAGAATGGCCTGTCCTCCTATATGAATGTAGTAAACAGTGCTGCAGTTCGGGAGGACAAGTTCCATGCGTGGATGGTACAAGAAATGGCGGGACAGATGGCGCTCTGCCCTGGGAGACAAGGGTAAGGGAGCTGCGATGAAGAATGAGCAGATGGTCGTCGGGAGCGAGGATGCAGAAGGCATGAGGCAATACGTCGCCAAAGAACAGACAGGTGAAGAAATGGAGTCAGCTTCAACCGTGATCTGCGACCACGGTGCGTTGCAGGACGAAGCAGAGTATATCCAGCATGGGGATACGCCATCACCTGATTCCGGCGATTTCAAGGAAACATGGGAGGAGACCGCCGCCGCAGTTCATGGCGACAAAGCTGGCGACAAGGGCAAGAGGTTGAATCCAAGAGTCATCGAGCTCAAGATTCGAGCCGCCGAGGAGGAATACATGCAGGCTGTGGAAAGGTGCAACAAGGCGCTGGCCGATTGGCGGATCGCGCTGCACAGACTTGACTGGGTCCATGAGCCGGACCAGATCGATTACGCGATCTACTCGGTCATCGCTGCGGAGAAGCACTATGCCACGACGCTCAAGGAAACGAAACGCCTGTACAGGCAACTGGATGACATGCGCAAACAACGCTTCGCTTGATCGCGTGTCATGCCTTCTGCTGATTCGAATTTGAACCTCTGAAGCGGGTTCAATGATACAGCGCCTGGCGCGAACTTCACGCCTCGGTACTCTTTGACGCCCTGTATCCGCATGCCAACTCATATCCGCCTGCTCATGGGTTGCTGGAGGTGATCAAGCATGAACAGCTTATGGCTAACGATGTTCGTGGTCGCTGTCTGCGCTTTGCTGTATGTGTTGCTTAAACCGCGGGCAACTGCGGGCTCCTTTCTGCGATTCGTCGCCAATGTCGCGCTTGCCGGCGTGATGGTCTACTCGATTCAGCTGACAGGATTGCTGGGTGATGTGGAGCTCGCGCTGAACATACCGAACGTGCTCCTTGTCGGTTTGCTCGGTTTGCCGGGTTTGGCGTTATTATATGGCCTGCATCTGTTTGTATTCGTGTAAATGGCAGGTGAAGCGCCCAACGGCTGTTCGACCCGGTTCTTTGGCTTCTGCACCTGTGATAAAAGATTTTTTTCGGATGTCATAAAAAACCACTTGCAAGTTTTAATTGGTCTGTGATATATTAATAAAGTCGCCTTGAGGCACTGACGAAAGTCGGGGTCGATGAAACGGTGATGAACAAACAGCAGCTTGTTCTTTGAAAACTGCAGAACGAACGAATGAAACGTCCTGATGAGCGAGACATGGCTGGCCGATCGGGCTGGCGCATCTTGCTCGCGTCAATGACTGAACAATGAATGAGCTTCAATCAGCTCACGTATATATTGGGTCTAAAGGACAGCGGAACTTCGACTAAAAGCGTGACGTGCTGTCACAACGTCGAAGTGACCCTCATCCTGAGGGCCTTTACGGAGAGTTTGATCCTGGCTCAGGACGAACGCTGGCGGCGTGCCTAATACATGCAAGTCGAGCGGAGTGTTCATCCGGAAGCCTTCGGGTGGAAGGATGAAGACTTAGCGGCGGACGGGTGAGTAACACGTAGGCAACCTGCCCGTAAGACGGGGATAACTAGCGGAAACGTTAGCTAATACCGGATAGTCCTTCCTGGCGCATGCCGGGGAGGGGAAAGGCGGAGCAATCTGCCGCTTACGGATGGGCCTGCGGCGCATTAGCTGGTTGGTGAGGTAACGGCTCACCAAGGCGACGATGCGTAGCCGACCTGAGAGGGTGATCGGCCACACTGGGACTGAGACACGGCCCAGACTCCTACGGGAGGCAGCAGTAGGGAATCTTCGGCAATGGACGGAAGTCTGACCGAGCAACGCCGCGTGAGTGAGGAAGGTCTTCGGATCGTAAAGCTCTGTTGCCAGGGAAGAAGGGCAAGGAGAGTAACTGCTCTTTGCTTGACGGTACCTGAGAAGAAAGCCCCGGCTAACTACGTGCCAGCAGCCGCGGTAATACGTAGGGGGCAAGCGTTGTCCGGAATTATTGGGCGTAAAGCGCGCGCAGGCGGTTCTTTAAGTCTGGTGTCTAAGCCCAGGGCTCAACCTTGGGATGCACGGGAAACTGGGGGACTGGAGTGCAGGAGAGGAAAGTGGAATTCCACGTGTAGCGGTGAAATGCGTAGAGATGTGGAGGAACACCAGTGGCGAAGGCGACTTTCTGGCCTGTAACTGACGCTGAGGCGCGAAAGCGTGGGGAGCAAACAGGATTAGATACCCTGGTAGTCCACGCCGTAAACGAT
>CALGAO010000028.1 GCA_937957685.1 uncultured Paenibacillaceae bacterium | reverse complement strand
CACCCCAAACATACGTTCCTATCCATAATATACCAGAACATATGTTTGTAAGCAACAATCAAGTTTAACTGAGCCAAATTTTTAACTACAACATGAAAAACAGCTTCTTTTCGACATGCGTGAAGTTAAAAAATTAACTTCATGCGTCATTGTGATGGCGAGAAGGCCATGCCAACCATCCTGGACCGCCTCGGCGGAATGCGTGTCAGGGTCCCTTCTTTACAAGGGCAATCGCGCATCCTCGCTACAGAGGGCTGGATAAGGCGCATGCGAAGTTTGCGATCGTGGCGATGGGCAACATAAGGTGGCGGGGGATCCGCTTCGCTATCTGCATGGAGGCTTCCGACAAAATGGACGGAAAACCGGTCGGTTTTTCGTCCATTTTGCTATCCAGGGACCTGACAGGCTATCCCGGCTGACGAAGCTGGACTGGCATAAACGGTGGAGCCTTTGGCCACTACCCGTGCAATTGCCGGAAAACCACGGGGGTTACGCCAACCAGCTTGCGGAATGTGGCGATAAAATAGCTGCTCTGGCCGAAACCGACCTCACTGGCGATTCGTTCCACGGAATATCCGGTGGCGAGCAGCAGACTCTTGGCCAACAGGATGCGGCATTCCGTCAGATATTGCATCGGCGTTTTGCCCACCGTCTCGCGGAAGATGCGAATCAGATGGTACGGGCTGTAGCCGGACCAATCGGCGATCTCCTTGAGCGTCATCTGTTTATGGCAATGGGTGCGGATGTGATCGGCCACCTCGAACATCCTCGCCCGCACGCTGTTTGGAGCCTGAACACGGTGCGGCTGGGCCTCGTGCACCAGAGCCGCGAGCGCTTCGTACAATGCGGCGGAGATCAGAGGCTCGACCGCTTTCTCATACGCTGCGGACAGGCGGATCAGCTTGTCCAGCGCCGATTCAACGTGGCTTCTCTGCTGATCCAGAGCAAACAGCCACGGCTCAACTCGGCCTCGCCCTTCAAGCAGCTTCTCCACGTTATACCCGACAAAATGAACCCAACGCACCTCCCACGGATCAGCAGGGTCGGCGCCATAATGCTGCTCTGCGCCAGGCGCATAGAGAAAACCCATACCGCCTTTCAACTCATGTCTCCCATCTCCCAGGACAACATAGCCACGTCCAGATATGACGACGTGCAGATTGTATTCCTGAAGCATCCCTGGGGCCCGGCTGACTCGATGATCCGGTACCTGAGCGATGCGTCCGCACGATTCCGGGTAGCATGCATATTGGATACCTCCCGGAAGCGGAAGGGTGTAATATTCCCACATCTTCTCTTTCCTCCAGCCATGCAAGATGTCTGAGCCTGGTCGTGCTTCGTCCGGGCGTCCGGGATACGGTAAGCAGGGAAAGATGCGCAAGGTAGCCGGATGAGATTGCTCGCATGAGGTTGCTCGTGTTCCATGGCAGTCCGTCCGTCACCAGATCCCGGCCAGCTCAGGCAAGATCGCAATATCCTGTCAGGATGTCGCAATTTCCTGATATATTCTATCATCATGTCTGTTATAAAATGAAATCATATCGTCATTACTTCGCAATATTTTATCATATCCGGTTGGCATGGAGGTAGTTGAGGATGAAATCGCTGCATACAGACCGCATCAGGCTGGGGGTCTGCTATTATCCCGAGCATTGGGATGAGAGCCTGTGGGACGATGATTTTCGACGCATGCGGGAATTGGGATTCTCGGTGGTGCGTATGGCGGAATTTGCCTGGACGATCATGGAGCCGGAGGAGGGCGTCTATCAATTTGACCTGTTCGAACGGGCGCTTGACGCCGCTCACCGTCATGGACTGAAGGTCATACTGGGGACACCGACCGCGACACCGCCTGTCTGGCTAACGACTCGTTATCCCGAGGTGCTGAATGCCTCCCAAGAGGGTGTCCTCTACCGGCACGGCATGCGACGGCACTATAACTACAACAGCGATGTATACAGGCGGTTCTGTGCCCGGATCGTCCGTCATATGGCCGGGCATTTCAGGGACCATCCGGCGGTGATCGGCTGGCAGATCGACAATGAATTGAATTGTGAGATCAACGTGTTCTATTCGGAAGCGGATCACGCGGCATTTCGCCGATGGCTCCGACAGCGGTATGGCACGTTGCAGGCCTTGAACAAGGCGTGGGGTACGGTCTTCTGGAACCAGACCTATACAGACTGGGAGCAGGCGCATCTGACTCTGCCGACTCCTCAGAACTCGACCAATCCGCACCAGGCGCTGGACGAGAAGCGGTTCATCTCACACAGCGCCATCGAGTTCGCGCGTTTGCAGGCGGAGATCCTGCGGGAGGTCGTCGGCTCCCGGCATTTCATCACGACGAACGGCATGTTCGGACATCTCGACAACCACCGGCTGACGGAAGAGGTGCTGGATTTCTACTCGTATGATTCCTATCCTCTATTCGCGTACCTTCATCCCGATGAGGGCCCCGAGCCGTTCCGCGATCGCATGTGGAGTCTGCATCTGAGCACGGTGCGCTCGATCTCGCCGAATTTCTGCGTGATGGAGCAGCAGTCCGGACCGGGGGGTTGGGCGAACCGCTATTCGATGTCTTCACCGAAGCCGGGACAGATGCGGCTGTGGACGTATCAATCGATCGCTCATGGTGCGGATATGGTGCTGTATTTCCGCTGGCGCACGGCAACGTTTGGCACAGAGATCTATTGGCACGGGATCAATGATTACCACAACCAGCCCAATCGTCGGGTGGAGGAAGCGCGGCGCGTCGGGCAGGAACTGGAGCGCATCGCGGCACGTCTTGCGGGGAGCCGCTGCGAGGCAAGCATCGCCATCATGAGTGACTATGATAATGAATGGGACGGAGAGCTTGACAAATGGTACGGGCCGCTTGGGGAACGCAGCCAGCAAGCCTGGTTCAAAGCGTTGCAACGGGAGCATGTGGCCGTTGATCGGCTCGTGTTGACCGAACGGACGACGCTGGCTGATCTGCAGCGCTATCGCGTGCTGGTCTACCCGCACCCGGCTATCCTGACAGAGTCTGCGGCCAACTTGCTGCGAGCATATGCGGAGGCTGGGGGCATCCTGCTGTTCGGCGCCCGTACCGGTTACAAGGACGAGCATGGACATTGCCGGATGATGCCGTTGCCGGGCCATGCGGCGACTCTATGCGGCGTGACCGTCGAGGATTTCAACGCAATCCTGAAGGAGGATGATGCGACGATCCTGAATTGGCTTGGGGACGGAGCCGGTGTTGAGGGAGCCGGTGCGGAAGAGGAACTCAGGGCGCCAGGCTTCAATGACATCCTGCGCGTGGAGTCGGATCGCGTGCAGGTCCTCGCGTCATACGCCTCCGATTACTATGCTGGCAAGCCGGCATTGACCGTACATCCGGTCGGTCGGGGGCAGGTATATTACCATGGCGCAGCCTTCACGGAAGCTTTGGTGCGCAAGCTCCTGCCCAGGCTCGATTTGCCGAAGATGGCAGGTGATCTGGTGGAGGCACCGGCTGAAGTTGAGCTGGTGGTCAGACGGCATCCGGCCACTGGCGAAGCCTTCGTCTTCGTGCTCAATTATACCGGCCGAGTTGCCAGGCTGCGTCTCCACCGCCCAGCTGTTGACCTGCTGAGCGATCGGCCGCTGTCGGGCGAAGTGGAACTGGAGCCGTATGGGGTGCTGGTGTTGGCATGAATGGCCGCAGCATGGAGGCGGGTGGTCTTCGGAGCAGCCTGAGAGCAGAAAAAATCTTCTCTCAGGCATGCAGAAGTATTCGGAGCAGCGTGAGAGCAGAGGTTTGCCCAAGGTAAGCCTGGAGTTCGGGTGGTTTTCAATTGCCTCTGTTTGCTTGAAGTGGCCGAACCAGTAGCCGACAAAGGAAAACGGTCGCTCAGGATCAGGTCACCTGGGCGACCGTTTTTTTCGTTATGTCGGAGTAACTACTGTGGTGGGGACGAGTTCCCCCTTTTTTATTTCCCGGGACATGAGCATGATGACCGCCGTTTCCTCCGAATCCATTCCCAGCAAGCTCAATATGAAGTCACCACATCCCCAGAAAGCCCCACAATGGAAACCACACATGCACCGCTTCCCCAGCGAAGCCCACTTATGGAAGCAACGCGAGCGCTTCTTGCCCGACGCGTTCTTTTGTTGTCATGACGTCCATCTCGCCTTCTTTCATGGACATCTCGTTTTTGATCATTCTTGACCCTGCATTTTAGATTTGATCATTCCTTGTATGCGCTGTCAAAATTGACGGTGATGATCATTATCTACAATTTCACAGCCAGTCCGATCATGTTAATGTAAGAAAGAGATACTCTCGCCAGCCTGATCCAACAGGCCAACGGAAATCCAGGGGGGGATACGATGGTTCAGGTGTTGTCGGTCGACGGGGTCGGGTTCTGTCCGGACCCGGGACTGGATGCGGTCCAGCTGGATCTATGGGTGAGGTCAGGGCGATGGCAGGACGTTCGGGCGATGCTCGAGAACTGGTTCGACCGAGCTCAGGAGCGCCGGATGGACGTACAGACAGCGAGGGCCTGGGTGATTTTTCTGTACGTGAGACTGGTGGCGGAGGTCACGAGGGAGCGATTGCAGGATTATATCCTGGGCGTTGCGGCATTGGAAAAAATGAAAACGCTTAACTCGCTCCGGGACTTCCTGCTCGATAAGGTCGAGGAGCGGCTGCGCGGCTTCAAGCCGTCGGCGCGAAAACAGCCCAGCACGATCACGGCCAGGATGAAGCAGATCGTGGAGGACAACATCGGCAATCCCAGGCTGACGCTGCAGTGGGTGGCAAGCGAGATGCTGTTCATGAATGCGGACTACATCGGCAAGCAGTTCAAGAGAGAGACCGGGCTCACGTTCTCCCAATATGTGACCAGGCTGCGGGTGCAGCGAGCCGTCGACCATATCGTCAGGTCGGATAAAGTCAGGGTGGTGGAATTGGCGGAGATGCTGGGGTATGGCAACAACCCCCATTATTTCAGCAGGGTGTTCAAGAAGCAGACCGGGCTCACGCCGACAGAGATGATGACATGGAGATGCGGTTCTGCCAGAACGGTCCGGATTGCAGGATCCCGTTCGCTTGCATGACAGAAGATGGCGAATGAGGACAGGGAAGCAAGCGATCTGTCGTGCCACTCATGGTTTTCAACAAACATTTTTATATAAATGATCATCATTTGTCGAACATATATTTCCATAAAATACAAAACTATCAAAAAGTCTGATTTGTCATCATAGATGTCTGCTTTTTGCATTTCGTGACGAACGCATTTCTTACAGAATGAAAGCGAAGTCAACTATACCACGAAAGAAGGAGGAGGCAGATATGTGATGATGGCTGTGAGGAAATACAGCGCAGCTGCCGCCCGGTTGGTATTGGCAATGTTGATAGCGCTCTCCGCCTGGGTGGCGACGGCGGGCGGAGCCTATACCGCTCTGGCAGACGAATCCGCTCCGCCCCGTCAGATGGAGCATCTGACCAGAGCTCCGGTAGCAATCATGACAGAGGAGGGAATTTATGTAGGCTGGCGATTGCTCGGCACAGACCCGACAGATATCGCCTTCAACGTGTATCGGGACGGCGTGAAATTGAACAGCACACCCCTGACGGAAAGCACCAACTATCTGGATCCGGATGGGACGATCGACTCGGTATACGAGATACGTCCGGTGATCTTGTCGGAGGAGCAGCCCGAATCATCGACCACCACCGTCTGGGCCAGGAACTACCTGGACATCCCGATCCGCAAGCCGGCTGACGGCACCACACCGAACGGGGAGACGTACACGTATCATGCCAACGACGGAAGCGTCGGCGATCTGGACGGAGACGGTCAATATGAGATCGTGATCAAATGGCAGCCCTCCAACGCCAAGGACAATTCACAGAGCGGCTACACGGGGGAAACCTACCTGGATGCGTACAAGCTGGACGGAACATTCCTGTGGCGCATCAATCTCGGCATCAACATCCGGTCCGGCGCGCACTACACCCAGTTCCTCGTCTACGATCTGGACGGGGACGGACGGGCGGAAGTGGTCGCCAAGACAGCCGACGGCACGGTGGACGGCGGCGGTCATGTGATCGGAGATCCAAATGCCGATTACCGCAATACCAACGGCTATGTGCTGAACGGCCCCGAATACCTGACGGTGTTCGACGGACGGACCGGGCGGGCGATCACCACCGTGGATTACGATCCGCCGCGCGGCAATGTGTCTGACTGGGGAGACAACTACGGCAACCGCGTGGACCGCTTCCTGGCCGGTGTGGCCTATCTGGACGGCGTACGGCCGAGCATCATCATGGCTCGCGGGTATTACACGAGGACGGTGCTCGTGGCGTACAACTTCGAGAACGGCCAGCTCCGGAAGCTCTGGAGATTCGATACCAATGATCCGGGCTATGGAAGCTGGACTGGTCAGGGCTATCATTCGCTCAGCATCGCGGATGTGGACGGGGACGGCAAGGATGAGATCATCTACGGTCAGATCACGATCGATCACGACGGCAGCGGGCTGTACAACTCCGGACTCGGACACGGCGACGCGCTGCATGTCGGCGACTTCATCCCGAGCCGCCCGGGGCTGGAGATCTTCGCGGTGCAGGAAAACGCCGGGGCGCCATACGGCTACGACATGCGCGATGCCCGCACCGGTGAGGTCCTGTGGGGCTATCCCACGGGTCAGGACACGGGGCGCGGCCTGACGGCGGATATTGACCCGCGATACGAAGGAGCGGAGGCCTGGGCGATCCGCGGAGAGTGGAACAGCACGGTTGGCGGCTTGCACCGGACGACAGGCGAGAAGATCGCTGACCAGATCCCGTCGACGAACTTCGCGATCTGGTGGGATGGCGACCTGCTGCGCGAGCTGCTCGACCATGAGTGGAACGATGCGCAGGCGACCGGGGTTGGCAAGATCGACAAGTGGGATTATGAGAATCTGAGACTGGTCAACCTGCTGAAGGCTGAAGGAACGCTGTCCAACAACCATACGAAGGGCACGCCCGTGCTTCAGGCCGATCTGCTCGGCGACTGGCGCGAGGAGGTCATCTGGCGCACTGTGGACAGCAATGCGCTCCGGCTGTATACGACGACGGATCTGACCGATACGCGGATCTATACGCTGATGCATGATCCGCAGTACAGGCTGGCGATCGCCTGGCAGAACGTCGGGTACAATCAGCCGCCGCATCCGAGCTTCTTCATCGGCGTTGGCATGGAGGAACCGCCGATCCCGAATATCGTGACGAAGCGCGGCACCGGGTCTGTCAGCGGCTGGGTCACCAACGGCGGCGACAAACGAATCCGCGATGCCACCGTACGTGTCACGATCGGCGGAAAGGACTATACCACGCAGACCAACGCTCACGGATACTTCATGCTCCAAGGCTTGCCGCAGGCGGACTATGCGGTACTGTACGGCACCAAGAACGGTTGCAGGCCGACCACGATGTTGCTTGGCATCGATGGCTCTGTGGAGCGCGACTTCAATCTCTACTGTCCGGTGACGTCGATCGAGTTCAAGCCTTATCGGACGACGATGCTGCAGGGAGAGACACAGTCGCTGTCGGTCACCCTCGCTCCGGAAGAAGCGGGCCTGCATCAGATCGGCTGGACCTCTTCCGATCCGGAGATCGCTTCCGTTGATGAGAACGGCGTGGTGACGGCTCACGAGCAACAGGGGACCGTGACGATCACCGCCTATTCGATCGATGATCAGAATGTCAAGGCAACGGCCTTCATCACGGTGAATGCCATCGCCGTAGAGGAGCTGATCCTCGACCGATCCGTGCTGAACCTGCTCGTCGGCACGACGAAGCGCATAGACGCCCTCGTCCTGCCGGATAATGCCTACAACAAGCGGATCATCTGGCAAAGCTCCGATCCGGACATCGCCTCGGTCGATGAGCAAGGTCAGGTGACGGGCGTGTCGGTCGGCACAGCGGTCATCACGGCGACCACCGAGTCCGGCGGACTGACGGAGTCGGTGATCGTGAATGTGCAGAGCGAACCGGTCGCGGTAACGGGCATCAACGTGGAGCCGAAAGCGGTATACGTGCGTTCGGATCATTTCTCCGAACTGAATCCGGATCCGAATCCGCCGGTTGTTCGTCTGAGCGCCGAGGTGAAGCCGCTTCAGGCGACCAACAACGACGTGACGTGGTCGTCCCATGATCCGGAGGTTGCCACGGTCGACTCGCTGGGCCGTGTGACCGCGCTCTCCTCAGGCACAGCGCGAATCACGGCCAGGACCGTCGAAGGCTCGCATCAGGACAGCGCCCGCGTGTACGTGCCGATCATCAGCGAGAGCTTCGAGAACCGCAATGAAGGCGACACCTGGGGCTCGTCCACAGGCACCGCCGGCGGCGTAGGCTATCTCGGCAGCCAGGTGGCGACCGTAGGCGGCAACAAGGTATTCCAGCTGAGCGGCGGCGGAACAGGCGTGCGCAGCACGCAGAAGCAGTTGAGCCAACCGGTAGTTGCGGATACCGTCCTGATCGATCTCGAATGGAATGTCGGATCGCCCGTCAACTCGACCGGTGCGCAGCTCAGCTTCGAGGACTCGAATGGCATGAGGTATCTGACGCTGCAGCATCTGAACGGCAATGAGCTGGCGTATGCAACGGGCGGTACGGCCTCGAACACTCCGATCACGGGTACGCCGGTCGGCACCGGATTCACTCAGGCCAATGCGCTCTACCGCGTGCAGGCAGCGCTCCATTTCGACCTGAGAACCATCGATCTGAAGATCACCAATATGGCTAACGAGCAGACGGCTGAGGTCAAGGGCATCCCATTCGATGAGGGAACGACATATGCCAACAACTTCTCGCGACTCCAGTTTGTTCTGGTAAGGCCAGGCGGAGTTACGACTTCCTGGACAACCTGGATCGACAACTTCAACGTGTACGCTTACGCGGCGGAAGACCGTCCGGGTGCGCCCGTCACTCCGGAAGAGCCTGAAGAACCGGAAGAACCGGAGGAGCCAGAGGGCCATTGGGCCAAGGCGAAGCTCAGCGGGACCAGCCAGGCTGAACCGGGCCAATCCATCACACTGGATCTGAGCGTGACGGATGTCGTATATGGCTTCACGGTGTTTGATGTGGTCGTGAGCTACGACCCGTCCCGGATCGAATACGAACTGGTTCAGGATGGTTCGACGTGGTCGCTGGCGGATGGTGCCTATTCGACCAACCGGGCCCATCTGGAAGTGCTGGCAACGGCGGTTCGTCCCGAAGAAGGCCAGATCCGTCTGATCGCCAGCGTCTCGGGAGAAGAGCACGCCATCCAGGAGGATGGAAGCCTCATCACCCTGCATGGCAAGGTGAAGGCCGATGCCCCTGAAGGGAATGCACAGGTGTCGATCCTCCAGTTCGAGGTATCGCGCAGCGGCATATCCGGTACCGTCGACCTGACCGTGGCGTCCACCCATACGATCAACGTGTCGAGCAACATTCCGGTGCCGCAACCGGCGGACAAGACCGCGCTGGCCCAGGCGATCAGCGAGGCGGAGAATCTGCTGAACAGCACGCAGGAAG
>CALGAO010000027.1 GCA_937957685.1 uncultured Paenibacillaceae bacterium | reverse complement strand
GAGATCTACACTCTTTCCCTACACGACGCTCTTCCGATCTCTGTCAGCGCTGTATCTGGACAGTCTGTCGATCCGGTTTGCGTTTTACTTCGACATGGAACCGATTCTGCTCGGATTATCGTCCGGTGTTCTGCTCGTTTATATGTGCATGGTGCTGGTCGCAAGGAAGGTCACGCGCCGTTCCATCGTGGACCTGATCCGCTCCGCCACCTGGACGAGAACCGGGCAGTCGAGGTACGGAGGTATTCTTCGGCAAGGCATTGCTATCCTGGTATGCATCATCTGCATCGGATTCACCTTGTTTACGAATACGGAGTCGTTCCGGGAGATCATCCATGATGATGTCAAGCCAATCATCATCGGAGCTACGGGAATGCTCAATATGATATCGGTGCTGGTTGTCTTGATATTCACGATGAAGCCGATATCTGCCTGGATCGATAAAATGCTCGCTCCGTTTCCCAGAGCGAGTCTGATCGGCAGACTGGCACTCCGGCATGCCGAGGTTCACCGTGTACGTACGGCTCTGCTGCTCATCATGTTTGCGGCCGTTCTGTTTCTGACCGGATTCGCAGGAGTGTTCGGCAACACGTCCGCCCGTTATTTCGGCAGCTTCGACGCAAGGGTGTCTACGGGCGGGTATGATCTGACCGCGACGAAGGAAGGCGCGCTCAGCAATGACGAACTTGAGGCGTTGCTGCGCGAATCGCGCGATGTCCGGATGGCCGATCTCGAACAATCCCTGACAGTGGCGAAGTACGTTGTACCGAAAGCGAATCTGGTGATTAACGGAATCGACACCCGGTTCGCGGATACGGTGGATATCCCGCTGATCGAACGCGATGCTCGCTTTGCCAGCGACCGGGAGGTATGGCGGGCAGCGGCTGCGGATCCGGATGTGATGATCGTGTCCGAGTTGGATCTGAAGCGGGAGGGCCGATCATACGGGATCGGTGACCGTCTGGCGCTGCGCCTGGGGGATCGGGTGATAGAGAAAACCATCGTCGGCATCGCCCAATACAGAAACGAAAATTTCGGCTACCATACGGCATCCGGCTACTGGATCCAGAAGGAGGAGCTGCTGGAGCATGTGGACGGGTCCTCTTCATTGCAGACCGCGCTTCTGTTCCGGGTCGCCGATCCGCAGCAGTTGCCGAAGGTCGCGAAGGATCTGGAGAGATGTCTGACCCTGCTCAATATATATCCGCTGGTGAATCCGCAAGAGATCAGCGTGGTCGGCAGCTCCTTCGTCCAGACGATCTTTGGTTTGTTCGAATCGTTCAGTTCGCTCGCCGCCCTCATCGGGTGCATCGGACTGATGATCGTCATGTATCGGATCGTCATCGAAAGAAGGCGGCAATTCGGCATGCTGCGCGCCATCGGCGTCTTGCCTGGCATGATCTCTGGCAGCATGATTCTGGAAGGTGCGATCATCGGTATTGTCGGAATGATGTTGGGTCTGGTCATTGGTTCATATACCGGTTATCTGATGATCGAGACGCTCAGCGCGGCCGGGGAGGTTCCGCCGCAGGAGTTTCCATATGGGAAATTCGGGCTCTATGCGGCGGCGGGCCTGGCGCTTACACTGCTGTGCACGGCGTTGCCGGCCCGCAACATCATGCGGCTGCATCCGGCCGAAGCGACGAGATATGTGGAGGGGTAGCGTCTGGCAGTGGAAGCGGATGGGCAGCTTCCGGCTGCGGAAGGGCTGCGTTCTCTCCGCAGCTCCGCCTCCAGCCGCAGCTCTGCAGCTTCCGGCTGCGGATGGGTAGCTTCCGACGGTAGTTATTCCAGTCTGTTGCCCTTTTCTCAAACAGACAGATTGCCCTGCTGCTTCTTCTGTGGCCGCGGCCGGGTGTAGAGGACAAAGATCACGATGAACAGCACCAGATACAGGGTGATGAGCCGATACATCGTCGCATACGTCGTAAGCCCGGCGATGACCGCGTTGAACATCGAGCCGAAGGAGAAGCCGAGATCGATGCCGGACATGTACGTCCCGCTTGCAGCGCCGAGCCGGCCCTGCGGAGCACGGTCCACGTTCCATGCTTGCAGCGAAGGCATGACAGCGGACAGGCCAGCGCCGCAGATGGCGCCTGCGGTCAGCATCACCGGCATCGAGCGGGACACAGACAGCAGGAGGATGCCGCCGATCGTGATCAGGATGCCGACCAGCACGAGCCACTTGACCCCGAATCGGTCATACAGCTTGCCGCTGAAGGGACGGACGACGAACATGGCGACGGCCAGCACGATGAAAAATGGGCCCGCCGTTGGCAGGCCGCGTTCTTCCGTGAACATCGCGATGTACACTTCGACGGCCGAATAGGCGGAAGTGAACAGGAACACGAGCAAAGCCGGCATGAGCGCGCTGCGCTCGAAGATCCGACTGAGCAGATTCGGCTGCTCCGTCTGCCTGGCTGTTGTCTGGACAGGCGGCAACTGGGTGAAGCGTATGCCGTAGATCAGAAGCAAGGATGCCGTGGCCATGGCGCATGAGACGATGAACATCCACGTAAAGCCGAATCTTTCGACGACCCACAGGCCAAAATAAGGCGCGATGGCGAGCGAGATGGTGACCGACAAGCCGAAGTATCCGAGTCCTTCGCCGCGACGTGATTTGGGGACGATATCCGCAACGGTTGTGCTCATCCCGGTCGTGGAGATCCCCCACGCGATGCCGTGCAGGACGCGAATCACCAGGATCACGAGAACCGAAGTGATCCAGAAATATTGAACGGAGAACAGCACGAGCAGCCCGAGACCGGTATAGACGATGATCCTGCGTCCGATCGTGTCCAGCAGGATGCCGGTAAACGGACGAGCGATGAGCGCTGCGGCGGAGAAGAGCGAGACAGCAAGCCCGACCTGAAAGCTGTCAGCGCCTATCGTCTCAACGTATACCGGAAATGTCGGAAGCAGCATCTGCAGACTGACGAACATCAGGAAGTTGGAGATGCTCAGGAGTATGAAGTTCCTTGTCCATAATGGTTCCCGAACCAGAGTAAGCGGATTCACATCGATCACCCTTTGTTGTATAGATGTCATTACAATTGAAAACAGTCGAAAGCAAGGCGCTATAACGGAGTACCGTTATAGCGCCTGAATCTCACGAAACGAGCAACAGTATGATGGACGAAAGTCCGAAACATACATTCAGCAGGCATAGGAAAGTGACGATCTGCACTGGCTTCAAACCGCTCCGCAGCAACTGGTAGTGCACCTGGGTGGCATCGGCCTTGTAGATGGGCTTGCCCTGCATCATGCGGCGAATGACTACCCTGATGTTGTCGAAGATCGGTACGCCGAGCGCCAGGATCGGGATGAACAGGGACAGCACCGTCGCTTGCTTGAAGGCGCCATCCAGCGCGATGACAGCGAGGATGAAGCCCATGAACGTGGCTCCCGCATCGCCCATGAAGACCTTGGCAGGCGGTTTGTTGTAGCGAAGATAGCCGATCGCTGCTCCGACCAGCACCGCCGCCATAAATGCCGACTGCGATTGGCCCATGATCAGCGCCACGATGAACAACGTCGTGCCGGATATAGCGGTTAGTCCGCCAGCGAGTCCGTCCATGCCGTCAGAGAAATTGATCACGGTCGTGACTCCGAAGATCCACAGGACGGTCAGGATGAATTGCAACCATTCAGGCAGGAAGATGTATTCGCCGGTAAAATGGCTTTCGAAGCCGACGAACCGAACGCCCGACATATACACCAAGATAGCGGGGACGATCTGGACGATCATCTTCGGCAGGGCCGGGAAGTCTTTGCCCCGCGTCTTGTACCAGTCATCGACCATCCCGATGATGATCATGATCAGTCCGCCGAAGGTGATGGCAGCTGCCTCCGCCCAGTTCTCCCGCACGAACAGCAGATAGACCGCGATGACGCTTATGTAGATGGCGATGCCGGCAGTTAGCGGGATCGGTTGACGGTGAATTTTGCGCTCGTTGTCGAGTTGTGGCTTGTCAACAAAGTCGATGCGCACAGCCAGCTTCCTGAGCGGCGGAATGAGCAGCATGACGATGCAGCAAGATAAGATGAACGCAATAAAATATAGCATGAGGAAGTCTCCTAATGAATACCATGATATGATTCTATCATCTATATTTTTATATCATATTTGAGTAGACAAGCCAACTGGTTTTGTCTCGACATAGCTTGACAAATATGGTAGAGGATTGCCTCCGGCTGGTTGATGGTATTGTCGGGATATGGTGGCTGATGGAGCTGGTGAGAGAGCAGGCGCGAGAACTGGCGAGAATCGGTGGTTGAGCTGCTCGGGCTGCGTTTAAGATGCTGTAAGCAGAAAAAATCTGCTTACAGCAGGAGAAACGCGCGGTGAGCAGACTGTAAGCAGAAAAAATCTGCTTACAGCAGGAGAAACGCGCGGCGAGCAGACTGTAAGCAGAAAAAATCTGCTTACAGCAGGAGAGACGCGCAGTGAGCAGACTGTAAGCAGAAAAAATCTGCTTACAGCAGGAGAGACGCGCAGTGAGCAGACTGTAAGCAGAAAAAATCT
>CALGAO010000026.1 GCA_937957685.1 uncultured Paenibacillaceae bacterium | reverse complement strand
CGACTGGACGCCTCTCGTCTCGGCGGCCGCGCATTTGCCGCTGAGCAGCGGGTCTTCGGAGTAATATTCGAAGTTGCGGCCGCAGAGCGGATTGCGATGGATGTTCATGCCCGGGGCGAGCCACAGGTGGACGCCGAACTCCTCCATCTCGCTGCCGACGATATTGCCCAACCGTTCGATCAGCTCCATGTCCCAGGAGTTCGCGAGCGAAGTGGCGATCGGGATCGCGGTGCAATATTGATAATAGTCGGTCGCCCCCTCAGGCCGGTCCTCCGGGAACGGGTTGATCCTGTCTCCGAACATCTCCCCGCCGGGCAGCAGCTGTCCGTCCGCCGTCGCCCGGAAATGCGGCTGGAGCCTCAGGCCGGCCGGCCCATCGGCGAGCACCAGAGACGGAATCGCCCTGTCCTCCAGGGAGGCTGTCTGACCTGCTGCACCCGGGACGCGGATGGCCGAGGAACCGATGATCGAGTTGCCTTCGCGCGAAGTTCCGACGGTGAGCAGCGCCATCTCCTCCACGGACAGCTGGGCGACCAGCTGCTTCAGGCTGGCGCGGCCACTCCGGACATCGTTCAGCGTGAGCCTGTCACCAGGCCGCTCATCCCGATAAACGGGGCGCTCCTGCTGATAGGTGACCGTCTCGCAGGTGAACCGGGCAGGATCCAGCGCAAGCTTCCTGGCGCTCTCCTTCTCGGCCTGTTCCGTGGCATAGGAATATGGAGTCACGCCGCGGGCGCTGATTTCCTTCAGCTCGTGCTCGTCGCGGAACAGGTTCTTCAGCCGCGCTATCGTGACGGTCTCCGGCAGATGGATGGCCGCTTCGACCTTTGTATGGCGCGAATGGTTGCCGACGCGGATGTAGTACGTTCCCGCCTCCAGGATCCACGCGGCATCCGCCTCGCTGTAGGAAGCCATCGAGCTCGTGGCGAACGAGATCGTCAGACTCTCGCTCTCACCGGGAGCGAGCAGCTTCGTCTTGGCGAATCCGGCCAGTTCCTGGTACGGCTTTTCCAACTTTCCGTCCGGAGCGGAATAATACACCTGCACCACTTCCCGGCCCGGCCAGGTCTTGCCGGTGTTCGTCACCTCCACCGTGACGCTGACCCGCTGCTCATCCGCCGTCACATCCAGGGTCTGGATGGCGAAGTCCGTATAGGACAATCCGTAACCGAAGCAATAGTTCGGCGTGATATTGAACGTATCGAAGTACCGATAGCCGACATAGATGCCCTCGGCATAGTACTCGTCATCGAGATTGCCGTTCATGTGGCTGAAGGTATCCGCCGAAGGATAATCATGATAGCTGCGGGCCCAGGTCGTGGACAGCTTGCCTGACGGGATCGTGCGGCCGAGTAGCGCATCCGCCACCGCATGCCCCGTCACGTTGCCGGACTGACCGATCAGCATGACCGCGTTGATGCCCGGGATCTCCCGGAACTGCGACGAATCGATGACGCCTCCGATGTTCAGCAGGAGGATGAGGCGGTCATAGGCCTGGGCGAGCAGGCGGATCGACTCCATCTCCTCCGGGGCCAGCAGATAGTCCCCTTTGGTACAGGTTCTGTCCCTGCCTTCTCCGGAGTTCCGGGAGAGGACGTACACCGCGAGATCGGTGTTCGACTTCCGCACATCCTCCATTGTGACGGGCTGAACGATCGGCTCCCTGAACGGGTTGCCCAGATAGTACAGCACGGCAGCCGACTCCCCGTGCTCTTTGGCTACGGCGTTCAGCTTGTCCTGGTAAGCCCGTTTCGCCTCCGTCATGCGGCGGTCATACTCGTCCAGCCAGTCCTTCGACGTCACCGTGAAGCCCGCTTCCTCGAACCCCTGCTCGATCCTGATGACGATCCGCGAGTTGACATCCCCCGAGCCGGTTCCGCCCTTCACCGTATGTCTCACGCCATTGCCGAACAGCGCAATGTTGCCTGTTGAAGACCGGAGCGGCAGCGTTCCGTCGTTTTCAAGCAGCACCATGCATTCCGCCGCCAGCTTCCGAACCTCCTCCATGTGACGCCGCTCGCGTTCGCTGATCTCTGGCGACGTGGGTGCCTTGAATTTCACCATATGTGTTCCTCCTTGATTGTTTGATGTGATGAAAAAACGCCCAGCTGCACATCCACTTTGTACTCATCGACCTGCTCCTGCAGCTGCGGAACCTTGTCCGCGGCATATCGGCTCCGCCTCGCGGTCCGAGAGACGCGACAAGTTCCACCGGGGAGCACGATCGCCGCAGGACGAGTCAGCGCTTTGGACATCTCCTGCGAGGCATCCAGCTGGTAAGTCGTTAACGTCACACCCTCATAGGTTAAGGGAATGACCTGTGTGTTCATGGCTACCTCCTGTTCGCTTAAAGCAAAACTATGAATTTCTAAAGGGATGGCTGACATTAGATCCCGCTACACATATGGCTGTATCTCTTGGCTGACCACTTTATAGCCTTTGACGTTCAGATGCAGACCATCATAAGTGTAATCAGCCTTCAGATCACCTTCTTCATCAACCAATCTGGAATAAAGATCAATGTAATAGCATTCATTTGCTACAGCAAACTCGCGAACCATCAGATTGATGTCCCGAATATCCTCATTGCTGCGCAACCCAACAACGGATGCTGTTCCGAAATTTTTCGTTTGAACGGATCGATTAACCGGATAGATTGATAGTACATGTAATTGGGTCCTGGGCAGAGCTCCCCGAATTCTGGAGCATATCACCTCTATATTTCCGGCTACTTCGTCAGGCTTCTTTCCATTTCCGAGGTCGTTGGTCCCAATCAGCAGGAAAACCTTCGACGGTTCAAGATCAAGCACCACATCGTTCAATTTCTCGAGAACGCCATCCGTTGTCTCCCCTCCGATCCCTCGGTTGTACATCGGTTTGTCGCTCTTCAGAAGCTCATGGATATTGAATTGCTCGGTTATGGAATCACCCGCGAAGACGATTCCGCCTTTTTCAGCCGTTCGATTCAGCTCAACAAACGATGCATGCCTTTGTGCAATCGTTGACTGCATGACTTTCATCAGATCTTCCAATAACACGTAAGGTCGTTGTTCATTCATCACATTTTTCCCCTCCCTCCTCTAAATCGGATATAGTGAGATAATCGCAAGATGACCTGCTTGGTGAAAAATGATTCGCAAACACCAAACAATCGGAACACCCCCTGCATCGCTTGAGACTCATCACCTTGAGTTGCGGCAATCCCGTTCAGTTTCAAAGTTCCGTGCTACACCACCGGAATCTCGACCGTCACCGCATCCAGCCCATCGGCGGTCGCGGTCAGCCTGGCGACGCCTGTCTCCGCGCCAGCGCGGACAACGACCAGCATGCGGCCATGGTAGGTTTCATGGGTGTGATCGAAGAAGTTCTCCTCCGTCCTGGGCCTGCCCGTTCCGCTGCCGAGGATGGTTGCCGGTCCCTCGATCGATACGGTTACCTTGCGATCGGCTGCGGTATGAAGGATGCCGTTCTTGTCCGCCAGCTCGATGTTCACATAGCAGAGGTCGTTGCTGCCAGCGCGCAGGCTTTCGCGCTCCTTCGTCACCCTGAGTCCGGGTTCGCCTGCGGTCCGCAGGCTGAAGCGACCTGCCTCCTCGCCGCCTATGTAGGCGACAGCCTCGACATTGCCCGGCTCGTACCGGGTATCCCATCTGCAGTAATACCGCTTGAAATCTGTCCCCACCGGCTGTCTGCCCTGGGACACACCGTTGATGAACAACTCGACCTCTTCGGCGTTGGAATATACCTCAACCACGATTCCCTTGCCTTCATAGCCCGGCCATGTCCAGCTGCTGATCGAGTCCGTCCAGCCCCAGTTGCTCAGGACGGGATCCTGCCCATAGCGCTCCGGCTTCTGCACCGCGATGTATGGCGTATGGCCGCGGCCACCCCAGATGATCTCGCGCCAGTAGGATATCGGCAACCGATAGCCGGTGATATCGAAATCGCCGGTCATTGCGGTAACCCAGGGATATGTCCCATAGAAGGCAGGGTCAGGGGCGTCCTGGTAACGGACTCTGCCGATGCCCACCTCGCCAAGATAATCCCAGGCCGTCCAGGAGAAGTCTCCGATCACGTATCCATTGCGCATGACGATCTCCCAGTTCTTGTCCAATGAAGCCGGATAGGTTTCCGTGCCGACGAACACCCGGTTTGGAAATTTCCGGTGCTCCAGCTCATACAGATGAGGAGAGTAATTGTAACCGCTCACGTCCAGCAGCCCGAACGACTCTTCGACCATCTCATGGATGAGCGGGCTCTGCATGAGCTTGGCCATGAGCGGACCGAGAGCCTGCATCGTATCGTTGATCTCTCCACCCTCCCTGGCTTCCAGCCCTTCCATGCCGAGCTCGGCGGCGAGATCGCCCAGCCGTCCCAAGGCGGAGATCATCAGGTTGACACCGTTCGTGATGTATCTCGTCTCATCCAGGGAGCGGATCTTCTCAACGATCTTCCGGCCGAGCCGATTGCCGTGCGGCGAGCCGTTCTCCGCCAGCTCGTTGCCGATCGAATACAGGATTACGCTCGGATGGTTATAGCACTTGGCTACCATCCGCTCGACGTCCTGTTCCCAGTGATCGGAGAAGGTGAACGCAGCATCGAAGTCGACCTTCTCGTTCGTCCAGACGTCAGCGAGCTCTTCCATGACGAGCATGCCATGCCGATCGCAGGCATCCAGCAATGTCCTGCCCATCGGATGGTGCGCCGAGCGGATCGCATTGTAGCCCGCCTCCTTCAGCTTGCGGATACGGCGATCCTCCGCATCGGCGAACGCGGCCGCTCCGATCACGCCGTTGTCGTGGTGGATGCATCCCCCTTTCAGCTTGACGACCTGGCCATTGATGCGCAGCCCATACACGCTGTCCAGCTGCAACTTGCGGATGCCGAACGTCGTCATGTCTTCATCCGTTACCCGTTCCCCGATCTGAACCCGGGTCTCGCAGGTGTACAGATACGGATGATCGATGCTCCAGAGCTTCGGCGACTGCAGCGTGATCCGCTGTCGCACCTGCACCCGATCCTGCGAGGTGACGCTGAACTTCGTCCTCTCCTCGCTGACGACCTGCCCGTCAGCGTCTCTGATCACAGTTGTCACATAGCCCGTTTGCTGGCCAAGATGCTCATGGACGACCTCGATATCGAGTCTCAGGACAGCAAGATCCGGCTCCGCCTCGAGAGTCGTGATCCGCACGCCATCCACAGCGATGTGGATCGGTTCCGCCTTGAGCAGATGGACGTTGCGGTAGATCCCTGCGCCGGAGTACCAGCGCGTGTTCGGCTGGGCGCCGTTCTTCACCACGACCTTGATCTCGTTGGTCTTGCCGTAGCGCAGGAAATCATGGATCGGTACGTAGAAATTCGAATACCCTTCGTAATGCTTGCCGGCGAGATCGCCATTTACATACACGAAGGCATTCATGTAAACGCCTTCAAATTCCAGAAGGATCACCTTGCCCCGATCCTCTTCGGGCACCTCAAATTGCTTGACATATTCATAATTCTCACCCTGGAAATAGCCGCCTCCCCCTCCCACTACGCTGTCTGCGGTGCGCGCTGTGGCGATCATCGCATCATGCGGCAGATCCACGGGCTGCGACGTCTTACGGATCCCCTTGACCAGCGCGCTCAGGGAGCTGGCGTAGTTCCCGAAGCTCCAGCCCTTGTTAAAGTCCTGTCTCAGCATTGGCATCACCTTTTCTCCAAGAATATGCCCTGCTCGGCTCCCGGGACTGATCCGCACATAACCGCCAGATCCATTATATCGATGCGGACAGTCCGGCCGATACGGTTCTTTTTTTACTTTACTGACCGATCTTTACCTTCAAATGCATGCGGATGCGGCACAAGCCCTTGGCACAGCCGGAACTGCCGGCTGTCCAAGAGCTGGTATGAGGAAGCTTGTGCGATTACCAGTCGAGCGCTATCGTCTGTCCCGTGCGCTGCGACTCGAGTGCCGCGGTGAAGACGCGATGGCTGCCGGCTGCCTCCTCCGGCAATGCGCAGCGGAACGGCTGCTTCATGTCCGGCCCGTTCGTCACCTCGTCGCAGAAGGCCGCCCACATCTGGAGGATCGAGTCGGAGAAGCCGAACTCGAAGATACCTCCCGTGATCGTGGAGTAGGCCGACTTGTATGGCGCATCGATGACGTGCCAGGCCTGCTGGCCGCCAGGCGCATAGGGCAGGGAAGCGACCTGCTTAGGATTCTTCGTGGAGAACTCCGCTGAGAACCTCGTACCCTGGATGCGAATGAACCATGTATTGGCGTGCCCAGGTGCGATCCGTTTCATCGACAGCACCATCGGGAAGTCTCCCTCCGCGTGGCGCACGTCGCAGGCGAGGATCGAGTTGTCCCACGTCTCGCACGGCACCATCCCGCCCTTGCCGTCCGGGCGCTCCTCCACGATCTTGGTGAGCAGCGAGCGGACGCTGGATGGCTTCCACCCGAAGCGAAGCGGCAGATGGAGCACATGCATGCCCAGGTCACCCATGCAGCCGTATTCGCCGTTGGTGGCGATGCGGCGCTTCCAGTTGATCGGCTTGTTCGGGTCGAGATCGCTGGAGTGCCAGAAGCCCGCTTCCACCTCGATGATCCGCCCGAATCTGCCCTCGTTCACCCACTGCACGATCTGCTGCGCGCCAGGGAAGAACGGGAATTCCGAGGAGCAGCGGACAACCAGCTCCGGATGCGCGTCTATCTCAGCCTGGATCGCCTCGTTCGCCTGAAGGTCGATGCCGAACGGCTTCTCGCCGAGCAGATGCTTGCCGGCACGGATGATGTCGACATAGATGCTGGCATGCAGGTTATGCGGCACCGCGCAATAGACGGCATCGACATCCGGGTCGGCGAGCAGATCCCTGTAATGGTCATACGTCTTCGTCACCGTCGGCACATGCTCCTGGAACCATTGCATCGCCGCCGGGTTGGCGTCGCAGACGGCGGTGATGCGCGGTTCGAAGTTCACGTCGGTCAGGTGGCACCATCTCGCCGCTGCGCTGGCGAATTCCTTGCCCATGAGGCCGCAGCCGATGACACCGAAACGGATGATCTTCCTGCTCATCATGCCCCTTCTCCCTTCAGGATCAGCAGCGCCTGCTCAGCCGTCGCGCCATGATGCACGATCTGCATGAGTGCCTTCGTCATCGCCGCAGGCTTCTCATGCTGCACGACATTGCGTCCGTAGACGATGCCGGAAGCCCCTTGCTTCATCAGCTCCACGGTGCGATGGATGATCTCCTCGTCGCTCGCCCGGCCGCCGCCGCGGACGAGCACCGGGACGCCGGAGGCGACCTCGATCACGCGATGGTATTCCTCGACGTTGTCGCACGGGTCCGCCTTGATGATGTCGGCGCCTAGCTCCACCGCCTGACGGACGAGCGGCATGATCTTCCTGATATCGCCGTCCACCATATAGCCGCCCTTGACCTCGTTCGGCAGCATGACGAGCGGCTCCACCATGAGCGGCATGCCGTATTTCTCACACTCCGCCTTGAGCAGCGAGACGTTGCGCACACATTGATGATGGAGCTCCGGTTGATTCGGCAGCAACAGCAGGTTGACACAGACGGCCACCGCATCGAGCTGCACCGCCTGTTCGATGGCGCGGTCGATCAGCTCGCTGAACAGGAATCTCGGCAGCTCCGTGCCGTAGATGTTGGCGGCGTCAGTGCGCAGCACGAGGGACGGCTTCTGCTTGCCCGGAATCTCCTGCAGCAGCCGCGCCTGTCCGGTGCTGAGCTGGATGCAGTCCGGACCTGCATCCACGATCGTCCGGATCGCCTCTTTCATGTTTTCGATGCCCGAGAGAAACGAGTACTCATTGAAGAAGCCGTGGTCGATGGCGACGTCGAAGCATTTGCCTTGGGCGCTGAACATGCGGTTCAGCCTTGGTTTGCGAAACATATGGTCCACTCCTTTTTGTATGGGCTGTCTTGCATTTCGGCGGCATTATGCATTCAGGCGGTAATACAGGTCACTCCAGCGCAGTTCATTCTCGAGGCGCTGCACGTTCGTCTGCGCGTTGATGACGACGCATTCGATGCCCGCCATCTTCGCGAAGTCCGCCATCTGCTCGCTCGTCACGTGGTATGAGAAGCCGAAGTGATGGGCGCCGCCGGCGGTGATCCAGGCTTCGGCAGCCGTCGTCAGGCTCGGCTCAGGCTTCCAGAGCACGCGCGCCACCGGGAGACGCGGCATGTCCTGCGTGTTCTGCACGGCGCATACCTCGTTGACGATCAGGCGGAAGCGGTCGCCCAGGTCCACGATCGTCGCGTTGATCGCGCGACCCGTCGCGCCGTTGAAGATGAGCCGGGCCGGATCCGCCTTGCCGCCTACGAACAGCGGATGCACCTCGATGCGCGGCCTGTCGGCGGCGAGCGTCGGACAGATCTCAAGCATGTGCGAGCCTAGCACAAGCTCATGGCCGGTTTGCAGATGGTAGGTGTAGTCCTCCATGAAGGACGTTCCCCTGTTGTCCGCCATGATCTTCATGAGGCGCACAAGCGCCGCCGTCTTCCAGTCGCCTTCGGCGCCGAAGCCGTAACCCTGGGCCATCAGACGCTGCGCGGCCAGGCCCGGAAGTTGCTTCAGCCCGTGCAGGTCCTGGAAGCTCGTGACGAACGCGCCGTAGCCGCCCTCTTCCAGAAAGGCCTTCAGGCCAAGCTCGATGCGCGCCTGCTCGCGAATCGCCTCCCGCTCCGCGCTCTCCCTCCTGCCGTCCGGAGTGAAGTCATACAGTTCCTCGTATTCCTCCATCAGTTCATTCACCTGAGCGTCGGATATGCTGTTCACCCGCTCGGCCAGATCGCCGGCCGGATAACCGTTCACCGACCAGCCGAAGCGGATCTCGCCCTCGACCTTGTCTCCCTCCGTTACCGCCACATAGCGCATGTTGTCGCCGAAGCGCGCGATCTTGAGCGTCTGGCTCTCCGTGTAGGCGGCAGCCGTCCGCATCCAGGAGCCGATCCGCTCGCGCACGGATGCCTCCTGCCAGTGCCCGGCGATGATCTTGCGGGCGAGCCGCAGGCGTGCGCCGATGAACCCGAACTCGCGGTCGCCATGGGCCGCCTGGTTCAGATTCATGAAGTCCATGTCGATCGTATCCCACGGGATCCCGACATTAAACTGCGTGTGGAAGTGCAGGAGCGGCTTGTTCAGCAGCTTCAGTCCGGAGATCCACATCTTCGCTGGCGAGAACGTGTGCATCCAGGCGATGACTCCGGCGCAATTCGCATCGGAATTGGCCTCCAGACATACCTGGCGGATGCCGTCAGGCGTGGTGACGACGGCCTTGAATACCAGCGGATAAGGCAAGGCATCATCAGCGTCCAGCTCCTGCGCCATGTGCCTCGCATTGCTCTCCACCTTGGCCAGCACCCCCTCGCCGTACAACCCTTGACTGCCCGTTACGAACCAGAACGTATAAGGCTTCGATTGCAGCATGGATAACAACCTCCCGATCATAAGTACATGATTATGGATGCTTCATCAGGTAAACCTCAGACTCAGCCGATAATCCACCGACTCGCCCGGCTGAAGCAGACGCAGCGTGCCGCTCTTCCGCTCCTCCGCCCGGCCCAACGTCCAGCAATTGGACGGCTCCAGCCCCAGCACATGCTCACCCGCGCCCGGCATGCGCCATTGCACCAGCCGCGGGAGAGTGGCTGCATCCCATTCCAGCTCGACGGTCAGCCCTCGGCCACTGGCAGCGCTTGCAGGAAACGATGGGCTGTTGATGCGGGCGCTTAAAGTTCCGTTGTTGCTTGCCGGCTCATGATAATAGACCTGCTCCCGGTGCCCCGGATCCGGCGCTTGCCAGTCGGAGATCCTGCCCATGTCCATGTCCGGGTCACGCGGCCTGCTCACGCTAGGCGGAATGTCCACCGTCGTGTCCTCCGCCATGAGCGGGAAGCCGAAGTTAAAATGGTACAGCATCATGTGCGGCGCTGGACGGAAGCCGACGTTCTCGACGCGGTCGTTGATCTCGATGACCGATTCGCCGAGCCGGCTCGTGATCGTCCGCGTCAGGCGCAGGTGCTCGCCGAAGATCGACGTTTCCTCCAGCACGCCGCGCACCTGGATCACATACTCGTCGCCCTCCCAATCCGCGAAGTGAGAGACCTGGCGAGCCGGCGTATGATGGATGCGGCCGTGCAGGCCATAGGCGCCGAACTCGTCCTCGCCTGGAGAGCCGACCTGCGTCAGCCCGCACGTCATCAGCAGGCCGCCGGACGCCGATCGCAGCCACTCCGCCCCGCACGGATCATAATAGGCAGGATGGGGCTCGCCGTTGCTCGCCGACCAGCTGACCGGAACGCCATACATCTCGGCGAGGGATATATCCATCCCCTTGTCCGGGGTCACCCAATAGCTCAGGCCCGAGCCTGTTCGCACGCGGAGCATCGTGACATACTTCTCCGGCCCCTCTGCGGCGATGAACCGCTCCACGCCTCCGAGCTGGCTGATCCTGCCGACTCTTGCCTCCAGCTCTCTCCGCTTCCAGATTCTCCCGTATAGTTGCACATTGCCACCTCCCTTGCTTTGATCTGCGAACCCTGTCAGCCCTAAGCCTTGCCGCTGCTGCGAAACGTGCGCATGATGCTCTGCGCGTCCTCCTTGATGTCCTGGATGACCTGCATCATGTGCTCGTGATAAAACAGGCTGCCGGTTGTCCCGGCGATCCGTTCCCGAGCCCGATCCATCACCTTGAGCGCCATGCCGGTATAATAGTTGATCTTGGCCACTCCCCTGTCGATCGTGCGGTGGAATTCTTCCTCGGACAACCCCGACCCGCCGTGCATGACGATCGGTACCCCCGCTGCGTCGCGAATCCGTTCCAGGCGTTCCACATCCAGCTCCGGCTTCTTCAGATAGATGCCATGCACCGTACCGAAGGCAGCAGCCAGCGCATCGATTCCCGTGCGCTCCACGAAGTCCTTCGCCTGCTGCGGATCGGTATAGAGCGAGGTATCGTCGATGATCGAATCATCGTCCTCCCCTTCCGCACCGCCGCTCTTCGGACGCGTCACGTATCCGAGCTCTCCCTCCACGGATACGCCCAGCGTCCGGGCGATCTTCACCACCTCGGCCGTTCTGCGGACATTCTCCTCGTAGTCGTGCTCCGAGCCGTCGAACATGATCGCGTTGAACCCGAGATGCATCGCCTTCATCACCGCAGAGAAGCTCTTCCCGTGGTCCAGCAGGATGCTGACCGGCACCTTCGCCTCGTTCATCGCCCGTACCATGATCGGTGCGATCGTCTCAAGCGGCGTGTACTTGAAGTGAATCTCGGCATGACAGAGGATGACAGGCGAGCGTTCCTCCTCGGCCGCTGCGATGATGCCGCGGATCATATCGAGATTGATCGCATTGAAGCATGGTACGGCATAGCCTCTCCGCGCGGCGTCGCGAAGCATCTCGCTCATGGATTCTCTGGCCATCTGTTTACCGCCTTTCTGTCTGATAGATTGTCTCCTGGTTTCTCCCCTGTTACTGTTCGTTTCAAACATTATTATAGTTTCAATCGATAATTATTTCAACATTTAACATTGAAAATCTGATATTCGATTGTTTATAATGAACATAGTCAGAAATGGGAGGGGGTATATGCGTGTCATTAATGGGACTTGACATCGGAACAACCGGCTGCAAAGCTTCTTTGTTCGACGAAGAGGGCCTGCTGCTGGCAAGTGCATACCAGGAGTATCCGATGGAGCATCCGTCACCCGGCCTGTACGAGATCAATCCGCTGAAGGTTTGGCAGGCGGTGCAACGGGTCATCGCGGAGGTGACCCTTGCGGTGCCTGAACGCCGCGTCAGTGCGCTCAGCATATCTTCGTTCGGGGAAACCGTTGTACCGGTCGATGCTTCCGGTCAGGTGCTCGGTCAGGCGATCCTGTATATGGATCCCAGAGGCAGGGAGCAGGCGAGGCGGCTCGAGCAGAGGATCGGCAAGGAGCGAACGATGGAGATCACCGGAGTGCCGCTGCATCCGATGTTCTCGTTGCCCAAGGTCATGTGGATCAGGCAGCATCAGCCGGAGTTGTATGAGCGGGTGTGGAAATTCATGCCCTTCGGCGATTATATCGCTTATGTTCTTACGGGCATCTGTGTATCCGATTACACGCTGGCGTCACGCACGATGGCGTTCAATGTCGCACGCAAAAAGTGGGATGAGGAGATGTTCGAAGCCGCCGGGATCGAGATGGACCGATTCCCTGATCTGATCCGTTCCGGTCAGCCGATCGGCACGGTGCGCGCGGACGTGGCTCGAACCATCGGCCTTGCGCCTGACACGCTGGTGGTAGCCGGGGGGCATGATCAGGCGACCGCCGCGCTCGGCGCAGGAATCCTCTCGACGCATCAGGCTGTGGACGGCATCGGCACCGTGGAATGCATCACCCCGGCATATGCCAGCCCCGTTCTCGGGCCGGAGATGCTCAGCTTCCAATATAATTGCGCGCCCCATGTCGTGGAGGGCCTGTATCTGACCTACGCCTTCAACTTCACCGGCGGCTCGATCCTGAGATGGTATCGCGATCATCTCGCGCCGGCGGCAGAAGCGGAGGCGCAACGGCTCGGTCTGGGCGTGTACGATTATCTGAACAGCCATGCGCCGGCTCATCCGACCGGGCTGCTCGTCATCCCGCACTTCGCCGGATCAGGAACGCCGTATATGAATCCCGAAGCGAAGGGCACCCTGTACGGCCTCACCCTGGAAACGACGGCAACCGAGATCTACCGTGCCTTGATGGAAGGCGTCACCTACGAGATGCGCTACAATGTGGAATGCCTGGCGAAGGCCGGCATCCGGATCGATTCACTCAGGGCGGTTGGCGGCGGCGCGAAGTCGGACCTGTGGTTGCAGATCAAGGCAGACATCATGAACCTTCCGATCGAGAAGCTGAACGTCACCGAGGCGGGTACGATGGGCAACATCATCCTCGCGGGGAAGGCAGCCGGCATCTACCGATCCTATGAAGAAGCGGTCGGGAAGCTCGTCCGCCCCGTGCGCACCTTCGAGCCGGGCGAACCGAACCGCACCATCTACGAGGATCGATATGAGACCTATAAAAAGCTGTCCCGTGCGATCGGGAGTCTGTGAGCAAGCGAACGGGGGCTGACTGGCAAGCCCCTGGAATACAAATGGGGCTGTCTAAAAAGTCCATAAAATGAAGAGTGGACAGAAAGCTGAAATCGGTTTTCTGTCCACTCTTATTCCATGTCTTGAGGAAGGCAGCGAGGCGGATGCCCGCCACCTTCAGCAGATTGTGGGCCATCGCCACGATCCCAAACTCGGTACGCACCTTGTCCAGTCCCCTCAGCGAGAACCGGCGGAACGACCGATTGCCCTTGATGTGACCAGACACGCTCTCTACCTCAACCTTGCGGCGAGCATAGATCGCGGTTTTTTCGTCATCCTCAAGGGCTGCATGAGCTTTCGCCTTTGGTTCTTCCCACACCGTATTCCAGTGCACCTGGCGATTGCCTTTTGCTGTGGTACAGGCGGACTTCAACGGACAATCGCTGCAATCCTCTCATTCATAGATCTTGAAGCTTTGCTCCAGTCCCGTCTGCGTCTGCTTCGTCTGGTACTTCTTATAACGCACATACCGACCATTGGGGCATACGAAACGATCTTCCCGTTCGTCATACGTCCAATTGGTTGC
>CALGAO010000025.1 GCA_937957685.1 uncultured Paenibacillaceae bacterium | reverse complement strand
CCATTTTTTGTAAGGTTCAGGGTCAACTTCGTGCTGCCTTTTTCAGTTCGTGCTACGAGTTAATTTTCAGGATAGAGCCTTATATATAATACGTATACGTATCTGAAGGAGGAATGTTTGATGCAATACGCTTATCTGGGCAGATCCGGGATGAAGGTAAGCCGTCTGTGTCTCGGCACGATGAACTTCGGCCCGGTGACGGAAGAGAAGGAAGCGTTCCGGATCATGGATGCGGCGCTTGATGCGGGCATCAACTTCTTCGACACCGCCAACGGGTACGGCGGACTTGAGCGCAGGGGGTGGACGGAGGAGATCATCGGCCGCTGGTTCGCGCAGGGAGGCGGACGCCGTCAGAAGGTGATCCTGGCGACGAAGGTATACGGCAGCATGCAGCATCCGGTGGTGGATCCGAACGAGGAGCCTGGCCTGTCAGCCTACAAGATCCGCCGCCATCTGGAGGATTCACTGCGCCGGCTGCAGACGGACCATATCGAGCTGTATCAGATGCATCACATCGATCGCAATGTGTCGTGGGATGAGCTGTGGAATGCCTTTGATGTACATATCAAACAGGGCAAGATCGGCTATGTCGGCTCCAGCAACTTTGCTGCCCGGGACCTGGTGAAGGCCCAGTATGAGGCCAAGGCTCGCGGCATGCTCGGCCTCGTCTCCGAACAGCACAAGTACAGCCTGCTCTGCCGTCTGCCGGAGCTGGAAGTGCTGCCTGCCGCCCAGGAGCACGGCATCGGCGTCATCGCCTGGAGTCCGCTGGACGGCGGCATCCTGAACGGTGTGCTGAATCCGGGCGAAGGCTCGCGCAACAAGGGGCGGATCGAACAGATCGAGAAGCTGCGCCCGCAGCTGGAGCAGTTCTCCAGGCTTTGCCGCGAGCTTGGCGAGTCGGAGGCGACGGTGGCGCTCGCCTGGACGCTGGCACATCCGGCGATGACGGCGCCGATCATCGGCCCGCGCACGCTGCGGCAATTCGAGGATGCGCTGCGCGCCGTGGAGCTGAAGCTGGATGAGGAAGTGCTGAAGAAGCTGGATGAGATCTTCCCGGGTCCAGGCGGAGAAGCTCCGAAGGCGTACGCCTGGTGATCTTTGAGCCATCGATCAGGGGACGGATGCAGGCATCCGCACCGGATGTGCAGGGTGTCTGCGGGCTGGCAAGCAACGGGCGTATAGCGTATTGCTGTCCGCCCGTTTTATCGTACATCCGGCATGGGTGTCATCTCTATGATGAAAGTCCGGAATGGGGGCTGGTGAGCGCCTGTCATCAGCCAGGCGAAGACATTCGAAGACATTCGCGGTTCACTGGTTCAGCACGGAGGTTCCCTTTTCATTCTCCATCAGGATGATATTGGGTTATAATGCAAGAAGCGGCATTATGCAAATGGAAAACTTGGGAAAGGGTGGACAGGATGAGAGATAAACCGGATGTATCCCTGACGCTGCGCGATCTCGCGGCTATGAATGACCAACAGCAGGTCGCTGTTGCGATGCAGCAGATCAGGCAGGCAGGGAAAGAGGCGCTGCCCGTGCTGATGGGTGCGCTGCACGGGGATGATCCCATGCTTCGCGATCTCGCCTGCGCGGTGCTTGGGGAGCTGGGGGCTGACGCCGCAGAGGCGGTACCCGGATTGATCGGGATGCTTGGGACAGATTCGGAAGAAACGCGAATGGCGGCAGCCCTGTCTCTCATGCGGATCGGCCCCTCCAGCATCCCGCAGCTTCTGGCCGTCGCCGAACAAGGCGAAGGGTTGACCAGATTCTGGGCATGCTGGGCGCTGTCCTGGCTGGATCCGTCCTTGCTAACCTCCGACATGATCGAATGTCTGAGATCCGAGCAGGAGCAGCCGTCGACTTCGATAACGCCCTACGCTGCGATGGAAGCGATCAGCAAGGTGATCGCCCGTGAGCTGAAGGATGGGGAGTAGGGCGGCGATGCATCCGGATGAGGTCTGAGAAGGAAGCGAACTGCCCACGAGATGCTGGCTGAATGCGAACTGGCCAGGAAGCGAGCAGTTCCAGGCAAGGAAGCAACGCCGTCCGGTCCGTTTCCTCCATGACTTTTGCCTGCCGGGCCTTTATAATGGAGGAAGGGAGGCTGGACGACATGAAATTCCAGGAAGCTAACAGTCTGGAGGAAAGGCTGCAGCTGGCGCGCAAGCTGGCTGAACGGTTCCATGAACGGGCGGAAGCGATCGACCGGGAAGGAGCCTTTCCATATGAGAATATCCAGGAGCTCAGAGACACGGGATATACGTCCCTGACCATGCCGCGCGCCTATGGCGGCCAGGAAATCTCGCTGTACGAAATGGTGCGCCTGCAGGAGATGCTGGCGACCGGCGACGGATCGACCGCGCTCGCCATCGGCTGGCACGTCGGCACCATGAAAAGTCTCGCGGAGAAGAACAGCTGGAGCGAGCCTGTCTTCCGCCGGCTGTGTGAGGATGTGCTTCACCGCGGAGCGCTCATCAACGGAGCGGCCACCGAACCTGCCACGGGCAGTCCGACGCGCGGCGGCAAGTTTCAGACAACGGCGGTATGGTCGGATGGCCAGTGGGTGGTCAACGGCCGGAAGACATTCACGACGCTCGCGCCGGTGCTGGATTACTTCCTCGTCAACGTGACGGTTCCCGAGCGTGACAGGGCCGCGAGCATCCTCGTTCCCCGCAGCAGCGATGGCGTCAGGATCGAGGAGACATGGGACAGCGTTGCGATGCGCGGCACGGGCAGCCATGACCTCGTGCTCGAGAATGTGCGAGTGGACGCCTCTTATCTCGTCGAATGGCTCGATGCCGGCAGCAAGCGAGCTTCCGGCTGGCTGCTGCATATACCCGCCTGCTATCTCGGCATCGCGCAGGCCGCCCAGAGCTACGCCATTCGCTTCGCCCGGCAGTATGCGCCGAACAGCTTGAGCGGCGGCACGATCATCGACCTGCCGAACGTGCAGAGCAAGATCGGGGAGATGGAGCTGGAGCTGATGCGCTCGCGGGAATTCCTGTATGCGATCGCGAAGCGATGGGACGAATCGGATGAGGAAGGCAGGAACGCCTTGAAGCCGGAGCTGGGCGCGGTGAAGATGACGGTGACGAATGCCGCGCTGAAGGTCGTGGACCTGGCGATGCGGCTCGTCGGCGCCCACAGCCTGTCGCTGAAGAACCCTCTGCAGCGTTATTACCGCGACGCGCGTGCCGGACTTCATAACCCGCCGATGGATGATATGACGATCCAGTTGCTCGCCCGTACCGCGGTCATGCGGGAATCGAACGATTCATCGGAATGAATCGGGCATCATTCGTTTCTTGCCATCATCTGCACCAGGACCAAGCATCCTGCCTCTATTCTTGCAACGGAGGAATATTCCCGGACGGAGGCCATATGCATGTATTAGAGATGCATGCGTTTCCAAGACTGGTTCGCCGCATGATTGCCGGACGCAGAGTTCGTGCATGGCGATCGGCATGAATGGGCGGCCGCATGGGAGGGTTAGGTCATGAGATGCAAGGCTTGTTCGGGTGCGGGAACGATCAGATGCAAGGATTGCTCGGGTGAAGGAATGGGGCTCGGCCATTCCAGATGCACGACCTGCCAGGGATTGGGCACGGTGCCATGCGAGGCGTGTGAAGGACGAGGCAAGGTGAGTTTCTTCCGGAGTTTCAGGATAAAAAAGTGATTCGAAGCGGAACGATGGCAGCCGGTGATGAGACCGGCTGCTTTTTGTGCGCCACGCATGGCGATTAACTAGGCGGTGAAAGTCCGCTGTGGGGGTTTGTAGTTACCAACCACTAGCC
>CALGAO010000024.1 GCA_937957685.1 uncultured Paenibacillaceae bacterium | reverse complement strand
AGTGCTTCTCTTGAAGGAATTCGACATGTTCCACCGTTTTCCTACTTGCTTATAATGGTTTTCGGATAGGCTCTAAGAATAAAGGAGCCAACTATGCGAATTGAGAATGATGTCCGGACGATGCTGCCCAATTTGTATAACGCTTCTGCCAATCGAAACACCCGGCTGGAAACGGGTTCTTACTCCGATATCCTGCAGCATGATACGGTCGAGCTTAGCGCTGCATATGCCCGTGCACTGCCTGAGGGAGTAATTGAGCATGAACCGGCCAGGATGTACTTCAATCACGAGATCAATGCGACGCTGGAGAGAGTGCTGGCAGGGCAAGACCCGGAAGTCCGCAAGGCGGTCTATCAGCTGATCGAAGCGAATTTTTTCCCGACCAATGCGGATTACAGTGAGGAAGAACGCTCTGCCCTGATGGCGGCGGGACTGACCCAGGCGAGGTTCATCGCGGAGAATTACATGGAGCCGGGCGATGCGGCTGATTTTATGGATACGATTCATCTGATCGCGGCGGTCGCCAGCACGCGCAAGGTCGATCCGCAGACGGGCCAGGTCAGCTATGTGCAATTGCCGCAGAGGCCGCAGGGAGCGCCGGAGGATTATGTCCGTGTGCAGGACCTGATCAGAGGTACGATCCCGAGGCATATGCGAGGCTGGGGAGGGAGATTGCAAGAGGCGGGAACTTCGCAAGCATCCTCATCGAGTTCGCGAAGAAGCTGCAGCGCAATCCGGATTGGGTCCAGAAGTATCGGGAAGAGCAGGACAATCTCATGAATGAGTTGCGGGATATGAAGATCGACAATGAATTTGACCATATCCGGGCGACGACCATCGAGGATTTCACAGCGGCGATGAAAGCCCATCTCGAGCAGTCATCGGCCAGCTGCAAGGATCTCCTGTTGAAGAACCTCATGGCGTTCGCCAGGAGGCTGGGCCACCGGTAAGGCGAAACGATAGTCGCGTGCGGAACGGCTGATTCCGATCCCTTGATGTCCAGAATTCACCCTGGATGCTGCTGAGAGGGATCGTCCTGTGATCATGCGGCAAGACCAACGTCTGCCATCAGCGGCAGGGGATACCGGGGATCGCGGTGGTTGAGCAATGAGCCGACGGGGGCGTGCGTTGATCGTCCAGTGTTGCTGGTCGTATCGCGATCCGACAGACGGGTGTGTTGGCTTCATGAATTGTGGCATAATGGTTGAAAGGAAACGGACAAGCAACGGAAGGGTATGAACGCACGATGAGAAACGGAACGAACCGGGGCACGGGCGGGCGGACGAAAGCGGAGGCGCCTGTGGCCGTCCATGACATCTATGAGATCGAGATCGAAGGACTGACGCACGAGGGCGAGGGTGTGGGCCGGGTGAATGGCTTCACGCTGTTCGTCGGCGGTGCGCTGCCGGGAGAGCGGGTCAGGTCTCGCGTCATCGGCGTGAAGAAAAGCTATGGCCATGCGGAGCTGGTGGAGATCGTGAGGCGCAGCGCGGATCGGGTGGAGCCGCCTTGCCCGATCTACGACGAATGCGGCGGCTGCCAGCTGCAGCATCTGGACTATGAGGCACAGCTGCGCTGGAAGCGGCAGCTCGTCGTCGATAATCTGCAGCGGATCGGGAAGCTGCGCGTGGCTGGGGCAGAGGCTGGGCGCTCTGACGGCATGCCTGGAGAGTCTGAGGCGGCCGGGGCGGGATCGGATCAGGTGTCGCAGGTGCCGAATGGGGTGAACAGGTCGTCCCCGGGTGCCGAGGAAGCCCTGTCCTCGCCAGCAGAGCCCGGCATCATCGTCCATCCGACGATCGGGATGAGGGAGCCGTGGCGCTATCGCAACAAGGCGGTCGTGCCGATCGGCGAACGGGAAGGCGGGTTGGTCGGCGGCTTCTATGCGCAAGGCAGCCATCGCATCGTCGATATGGACGCGTGCCTCATCCAGGACGCGCACAATGATGAGCTGATCCGGATCGTCAAGCGCATCGCCGATGAGCTGGGCATCCCGGCGTATCGCGGCGAGACGCATGAGGGGCTGCTCCGGCATGTGATCGTTCGCGTCGGCGTGCGCACGCGTGAGATGATGCTCGTGCTGGTGACGAACGGAGAGCGTCTGCCGCGTGCCAAGGAACTGGTGGAGCGCATCCGGGAGGCGGCGCGCTCCGCTCAGCCGGAGTATGAGCTGAAGAGCATCTGTCAGAACGTGAATACGAAGCGGACGAGCCTCATCTTCGGCGATGAGACGCGAGTGCTGTGGGGAAGCGAGACGATCGAGGACCGGATCGGCGAGATCCGTTTCGCCATATCGGCGCGGTCGTTCTATCAGGTGAACCCGGTGCAGACGGAGGTGCTGTACCGCAAGGCGCTGGACTATGCCGGACTCTCCGGCAGCGAGACGGTGATCGACGCCTATTGCGGCATCGGCACGATCTCGCTGTTCCTGGCGCAGCGGGCGAAGCAGGTGTACGGCGTCGAGCTTGTGCCCGAGGCGGTCGAGGACGCGAGGCGCAATGCTCTGCTAAACGGCATCGCCAATGCCGAGTTCGCCGTCGGCCTGGCGGAGGAGCTGCTGCCGCGCTGGCGAGAAGCGGGCATCGCCGCGGATGTCATCGTCGTCGATCCGCCGCGCAAGGGCTGCGAACGCTCGCTGCTCGACACGATCATCGAGATGAAGCCGCGGCGGGTCGTCTACGTCAGCTGCAACCCGTCGACGCTGGCCCGTGACCTGCGCATCTTGGAGGACGGCGGCTTCCACACCGTCGAGGCGCAGCCGGTGGATATGTTCCCGCATTCGGGGCATGTTGAGTGCGTAGTATTGATGTCAAGGCTGTAAGTGTTTATTTAAGCGGGTTTCCGAATTTACATCCAGTTTGCCTACTCGACCTAAAGGGCTAAAATACGTACATGGAAACATATCAACGGGGTATTTTGGGGTAAAATTTGAACTCAAAAATTGGTAGGGTTGAGTTAACACCTGAATCCGTGATCTTTAAAATCAAAATAGCTAGATAAAGAAAGGAAATCAATGATCGATGGAGAAATAATAGGATATTCGCTAGATTATAACTCTCACCATCGAGGTGCATTGATGAAAATCCAATTTGTACGATCCAAAGAGCTC
>CALGAO010000023.1 GCA_937957685.1 uncultured Paenibacillaceae bacterium | reverse complement strand
TTCGTTTTCCTGGATGATCTTGTCGCCGCCCATGCTGCGCCATTTTTGGATCGCCGCCTGATAGCCCGCTTCGTCGATATTGCCCATGACGAACTTGATCATCGCATCCGTCATCAGCTGATCAAGCTCCCCGCCGCGCTCCGCGTAGGTCGGTGAAGACAAGGTGAGCGCCGGATTCGGAACGGCATACTTTGTATTTTCCTGCGTGATCCGTGTCGCTTTCTCCGCAACAGGCTTATCGATCAGCGGCTTCACGTTGTTGACGTTATGGATCAGCATGTCGCGGTATGGCTTCACTTCGCGTTGGAACAGCGCGAAATCGACCCATTGATGCTTGCCGTCTGCAGTCTCTTCATAATGTTTGTCCGGGATACCGCGGAGCAGCAGGGTGTTCACATCTTCATCAAGCAGCCGGTCGAAGAACGCCAGGATTCTGAGCAGATCCTCCTCGGTCTTCACCTTTGATTTCGGGAAGACGAAGAAACCGTTATTGCCCAGCTCGCCCGGCACGCGAATGCCCATCGGCCCCGTCAGCGGCTCAACATCGAATACGGCATTCGGATCTGTTTGCAGGACGCGATCCTGCATACTGCCCGCGTTGCCGGCAACGCCAACGCGCATGCCAGCACGGCTCGCATCGAAGATCTTGAGCACCTCGGACTCATCCACAGCTGCGAAGTCCTGGTTGAGAGCGCCTTCTTCATACAATCTGCGGAACATCTTCAACACTTCGAAATGTACCGGATGCTCGAACTCCGGTGTAAACTTGCCGTTTGCATCTACTTCCCACTTGTTCGGCGCACCCAGGCTGACCGCGAGGCGCGTCGAGGCAGCAGCAGAGCCGGAGAACTAGGTCTTGTGCAACATGAAACCGTAAGTGTTCTGCTGACCGTCACCGTCAGGATCGTCGAATGCCATCGCTTTCGATACGTTGTAGTATTCTTCAACAGTTGTCGGCACGCTGAGTCCCAGCTTATCCAGCCAATCCTTGCGGAAGATCAGCGCAGCCCGGCCGATGTCCCGGTATTGGGGAATACCGTATAATTTGCCGTCCACCCTAATGTTGTCATAATGCTGCGGGTTCATGGCGGACAGATTCGGGAACTGGTCCAGATAAGGATCGAGCTCCCAGAACATGCCCGATTGGATCGAGCTGATGATGGCCGGCGTATACGTAACGCGCATCGCCATCGGCATCTCGTCTGCAGCGATCATGACATTGATCTTGTCCGCGTAAGCCGAACCGGGAATCCATTGAATATCCAGGGTGGTGTTGGTCAATTCCTGGATTTTCAGTTGGATCTCGCTGTCCTGCGGCGGGATCTCATCCACCTGGGAGACTGCCATCGTGATATGGAATGGCTTCTCTTCAACCGTCGCAGCAGGCTGCTGGCTGCTGCCGCCTTGATTATTCGACGAGTTCTGCTGCGGCTGCTGCGTCGACTGATTGTTCTGGGTGTTGCTGCCGACCGAATTGCCGCTTGAGCAGCCCGCTATGACGCCGGCCACGATGATCAGTGCGCAGATGAGTGATGTCCATCGTTTCGTTTTCATTTATGAGACCTCCCTCAATAATTTAATGTTTTCTCCGTTTTTCTCGCTTTCTCGCATGTTTTCTTCTTTGACATCCAAAGCCCCCTTGGATAGGATTTGACGAGAAGTGAATATTTGGGATCGACCTGTTGGCGGGAATAGAGGTGGTGGTCACCCCGCTTTTTTAAAGCCGTATGGTCGCATATGGATCTCCACATGAACCCTTGTGGTTTACCCTCCCATATCTCCCTGGGTCGA
>CALGAO010000022.1 GCA_937957685.1 uncultured Paenibacillaceae bacterium | reverse complement strand
ATATGACGGCGCCTTCATCCCCATAGTTGGGCGAATCGGCTCCTTACGGCCATCAGGACAACAAAAAAGTCCCTTCGCCGAGACCTGTTGCGCAAGGGACATGGTTATGCAGGATGAATGGATGATACCTTCAGTCTTCTCTCGCCTTGTCCAGCTCCTGCGTCATCGTCTCAAACGAATCCCAGGTCTCCGAATTCAGGAGATCGAGCTGCGCTTCTAGAAGCGAGCGGAATCTCGTCCGGTAGATCATCGCCTGCTTCTTCAATTCTTCGGAATCAAGGGCGATCTTGCGCGATTTGGCGAGCGATTCGTTGATGATCCGATCGGCGTTCTTCTCAGCTTCCTTGATGATCAGCTGCGCTTCCTTCTTCGCATTCGCCTTCATCTCGTCGGCAGCTTCCTGGGCGACAACGATCGTCTTGCTGAGCGTCTCCTCCATCGTCTTGAAGTGGTTAACCTTCTCCTGAATCGCTTCCAACTGAGCCTGCAGTTCCTTATTTTCGCGAATCAGCGCTTCGTAGTCCTTGATGATCTGATCAAGAAACTCATTGACCTCGTCCTCGTCGTATCCGCGAATCTTGCGGCTGAATTCCTTGTTATGAATATCCAGTGGCGTTAATGGCATCAGTCGCACCTCCCTTGGTATCAGAAACTAGGTATGTTGACAGATATACATTCTGATATTCGACACAAAACTGCACAAATCCTGCTGGAACCCGAAAAATATCCAGCCTGCTTCAGCGATATCTGCCCGCTCTCACGCGGATCCGTCCCGACTTCGTCACGCCTTGAGCTTCGAGGATCTTGAACCTCCCGTAGCCCTTCAGCGAGACGATATCGCCTTCCCGAAGCTCGCGCGACGGATTCTCCTCCACCTTCCAGTTGAGCTTGCAATGCCCGGCCTGGACCTGCGCCGACGCCTTCGCCCGGCTCAGCTTGTACACATCGCCCAGGATGGCGTCGAGGCGCATGGAAGCAACGGTAAACGTCATCTCATCCAGCTCGGTCCGCACGGTCTTGAGCCGATCCAGCGGCAGCAGGTCCGTGTAGACGTGCGCGCGATGCACCTGACGCAGATTCAGGCGGATGTAATCCGCGATCTCCGAAGCGACCAGACAGTGGCATGCGGCCTCGCCCGGATGGAGGTCCCCCACCTTGTCGCGCTTGATCCCGAGGCCCAGGATGGCCCCCAGGAAATCCCCATGGTCGAGCTCGGAGAAGCGGCTGTCCTCCGAGGTGATGGCCAGCAGGCTGACCCCGGCATCCTCCGCTTCGGGATCCCGGTAATCCGGCATGATCAGCGCCCGCTTGCGTTCGGCCTCCGGATACCCTCCGTCATAAACCACCTGCACCCCGTCATATCGGTTCGCCAGGCTGGACAAGATAAAAGCCTGCCGCGGGTCGAGAAAGTCCGTCCTCTTCACCTGGTGCTCCCAGGCCGCTTTCATCAACCATTCGTCAGACTTGTCGATAAAGGGCTTCTCATCAGGATGGAAATGCTGATAAAGTTCGTTTCGCATGATGTTCTCCCGGGCTGATCTCAGAAGAAAATGAAATCAATGACAACGATGAGCCCCCTCTGCACGAGAAAAAGGGCAAATAACGCCACGATCGGAGAGATATCAAGTATCCCGCCGATCGGCGGAATGATGCGGCGAAATGGCGCCAGATACGGCTCCACCAGCTTGCCCAGCAGCTCTCCGACGAAGCTTGCCCTAGCATTGGGAATCCACGACATCAGGATATAGACAATGATCATGTAATAATAGATCTGGAACAAGACATTGATAATCGAGAATATGCTCAAAAACGAATCACCTCTTCGCGCTGTAGCCGCCGTCATCCTGGAGCATCTCCGTGATCGTACCCTGTACCTCCACGTTGTCAGGCGTGCAGACAAAAATATTGGAACCAACCTTGGATATTGTCCCGTTTAGAGCATATACTGTGCCGCTGAGAAAGTCAACGATGCGCACCGCCTGATCCGGCCGCACGCGCTGCAGGTTGCAGACGACGGAACGACGGGAACGCAGATGATCCGCCATCTCCTGCGCCTCTTCGTAGGATCTCGGCTCGCAGAGCATCATCTTCTGACCGCGCTGCGCGTGCAAGCTGACGACGTTGTTCTTGACGGCGAGCCGTGGCTGTTCCGGGTAGCTGTACTCCGGTTCGCCCTCCACATAGCGCTCTCTCTCGATTACCTCTTCCTCATCCTGCAATCCGATAAACGACCAGATCTTGTTCATCAGTCCCATTACGATTCCTCCTTTGCTTCGATTATTCGTGACCGACCAGAACCGAGCCGAGGCGAATCCAGGTCGCTCCTTCTTCTATCGCCACTTCAAAATCATTGGACATCCCCATCGACAGCTCCGTCAGCGGTTCGGACAGGATGGCCTCATCATTCAGCCGATCCCGCCATTCCCGAAGGCCGCGGAATACCGGCCGCGTGCGCTCCGGCTCCGATTCAAAGGGCGCCATCGTCATCAGGCCGACGATCCGCAGGCGATCCAGCCCCCTGATCTGCCGGGCGAAATCGATCAGCTCCGCGGGAGCCAGCCCGTACTTGCTCTCCTCGCCCGATACATTCACCTGCAGGAAACAGCGGACGACAAGGTCCAGAGCCTCCGCTTTCTTCTGCAGCTCCGTCGCCAGGGACAGGCGATCCAGTGAGTGGATATAGGCGAATCTGCCGACCACATCCTTCACCTTGTTCGTCTGCAGGTGACCGATGAAGTGCCAGGTGCCCTGAGCCCCCAGCTCCTCCCACTTCGGCTTCGCATCCTGCCAGCGGTTCTCGCCGATATGCTGCAGGCCGAGCTCAAGGACCTGTCTCGTGGTCGCCAGCGATGCGTACTTGGTGACGGCGATCAGGTTCACCTCTTCACGTTGCCTTCCGCTGCGTGCGCAAGCCTCGCGAATCCTTCTCTCCACATCGGCGATACGTTCCTGTAAGTTCAATTGTGATGCTCACCTCTTCAGGCCGATCCAGCTGGCCATGCGTCCGGTTCTCCCGCCATCCCTGCGGTGGGAGAAGAACGATTCGACATGACAGCCGGTACATAGATGAGATACTTCGATATGAGAAGGCAAAATTCCTGCTTCGATCAACAATTGTCGGTTGATTTCACGCAAATCCAGCATGAATTTGTCGTCTGACTTGCGGGTCCATCCGGCGGAGATCCCCGATTCCTCCATCGCCCGGATGACCCTGTCGTCCACTTCGTAGCAGCATCCTCCGATGGAAGGCCCGATGGCCGCATGCATCTGCTCAGGCTGGCTACCGAAGGCCTCACGGAACGCCTCGACCGTTCGCGCGGCGATCCGCTTCGCCGTGCCCTTCCAGCCGGCGTGGGCCAGACCGACGGCCTGGCGGACCGGATCATAGAAGTACAGCGGCACGCAGTCCGCATAGAAGGACACGAGCATGATGTCCGCTTCATCCGTGATCAGGGCATCCGTATCCTGCAGCGCATCCTCGCGGCTGTTCCTGCCTCGACCGCGCTCCTTGCGGGTGACGACCGCGACATCGTTATGATGCACCTGCTCACCGCATGTCCATGCATCAAAGGGGAATCCTGCCGCCTCAGCCAGCCTTCTCCGATTCTCCAGCACATGCTGCGGATCATCCTCGACATGCAGGGCGCAGTTCAGCGAGGCGAAGCCTCCTTCGCTTACTCCGCCTGTCCGCGTCGAGAAGCCGGCGCTGAGGCGCTCGAACCGCCTATCCCAGCTGGCGATTCGATACGTTTCGACGCCGTTTGCCTCGATGCGCCTGACCATACACTCCATCGCTTCCGCCCCCTTTTTCCAGCTTTCTACATCATCGCCAAAGTTTCGATACTTCCTATCTTATTACAGAAGAGCGGCAGCGTACAAGTCGACCAAAGCACTGACTTGCAAGCTGCCGCACACTTCTTTGCGACTATTTCCGGTGCGGGTAGCATAGCCCTCCGCCTGTCAGCTGCGAATATGCTTTGTATAATCCGCAGCCTCTTCCTCTTCCGCGGTGTCGCGATACATCCTCGCGCCATCCAGCTTCACGAGCACGACATCCATGCCGATCTTGACGATGCTTTTCCATGGTATGACGAGATCCGTTCCGCCGCCGAACAGGCCGAACCACTTGCCCGACGAGGGAATCACGATCGATTCGATGCGCCCCTGCCTGAGATCGAGTTCCAGATCGCTCACTTGCCCGAGCTTCTTGCCGTCCACGATGTTGATGACATCTTTGGTCTGGAAGTCGGATATTTTCATCGCTTTCGCCCCACCAGTATGTCTGAATTGTCTTCCTGATACCAGTATATGTACGAACAGGGATATATGACCCGCTTTTTCGTCGACCTCACATCTTGATCGGCATCGTAATCGTCAGACCGAACCACAACAAAACGAGGCTGTCCATCAGTCCACACCGACTGTCCGGACAGCCTCTTCTCATCTAGGTCGTCGTTCGCACATGCTTCTGCATCTGCTGGATCGCGGTCTTCTCAAGCCGCGACACCTGCGCCTGCGAGATGCCGATCTCGTCGGCCACCTCCATCTGCGTCTTGCCCTCGAAGAAGCGCATCGACAGGATCATCTTCTCCCGCTCGTTCAGCTTGTGCAGCGCTTCCCGCAGGGCGATCTCCTCGATCCACGACACATCCTTGTTGCGCTCATCGCTGATCTGGTCCATCACATAGATCGGATCTCCGCCGTCGTGATAGATCGGCTCGAACAGGGAGACCGGATCCTGGATGGCATCCAGCGCAAATACGATATCCTCCTTCGGAACGTTCATCGCTGCGGATATCTCCTGGACAGTCGGTTCACGCGAATTCTGATTGGTCAGCTGATCGCGAACCTGCAGCGCCTTGTAGGCAATGTCGCGCAGCGATCTGGACACGCGAATCGGGTTGTTGTCCCTGAGGTATCGGCGGATCTCGCCTATGATCATCGGCACCGCGTAGGTGGAGAAGCGGACGTTCTGACTGAGGTCGAAATTATCGATGGCCTTCATAAGTCCGATGCAACCCACCTGGAACAGATCGTCCACGTATTCGCCCCGGTTGTTGAATCGTTGGATGACACTCAGCACCAAACGCAGATTGCCGTTTACCAATTTCTCTCTTGCCGCCCTGTCATTGTGCTGCTGCAGCTGCACGAACAGCTCTCGCATCTCCGCGTTGCTCAGTACGGGCAGCTTAGCGGTATCCACACCACAGATTTCCACTTTGTTGCGTGTCATCGTGATTACCTCCCAAGGAGAAACATTACTGTTAAGTATCTCCCTGGTCGGTCGTTTTATTCTGTCAGGAGCCCCCGCCCGGGCGGTGCGGCTTGCTCCGATTTGTTACACCATCTTGTTGAATTCCTTGCGCAGCCGCTTGATGATCCGCTTCTCCAGGCGCGAGATGTAGGATTGCGAGATGCCGAGCAGATCCGCCACATCCTTCTGTGTCTTCTCCTCGCCATCCGTCAGGCCGAATCTCAGCTCCATGATGACGCGCTCGCGATCGGACAGCTTGTCGAGAGCCTTCTGCAGCAGCTTGCGATCGACCTGCTCCTCGATGTTGCGATAGATCGTATCATTGTCGGTGCCGAGCACGTCGGACAGGAGCAGCTCGTTGCCATCCCAGTCGATGTTGAGCGGCTCATCGAAGGACACCTCGGTGCGCACTTTGCTGTTGCGCCTCAGGTACATCAGAATTTCGTTCTCGATGCAACGGGACGCATAGGTCGCCAGCTTGATCTTCTTGTCCGGGTCGAAGGTGTTGACCGCCTTGATCAGGCCGATCGCTCCTATCGAGACAAGGTCCTCGATATGGATGCCCGTATTCTCAAACTTCCTCGCGATGTAGACGACCAGCCGCAGATTTCGCTCGATCAGCAGGGCGCGCGTCGCCGCATCACCCGAGGACAGCTTCCCGAGCAGGTATTCTTCCTCCTCCCGGGTGAGCGGCGGCGGCAATGCCTCACTGCCCCCTATATAGTAGATTTCCTCACTCTTCCAACCGAGCAGGAACAATAGCCGATAATAATAAAGCGTCAGGTTCAGCCTCAGCTTTGTCAGCATGATTTACCTCCCGTACTGGATAATCATAAGCAGCTCTCGACCCGGCCAGCTACAGATTCACAAGCTCTGGATGGACGATCGCCCGGTAGGCTTGCTCGTTGTTCAGCAATCCCCCCTTCAGGCCAATCAGGATCCGCGAGGTTTCGTACTGCTGATCCCGGAACCTGACGATCACCTTGTCAGGCTTCAGTGCCAGCATGAATCGGGTGCCGTGATGAACTCCCCTGAATGGCACGAGGCGAAGCCGATCTCGCCACCTGACCTCCAGATCGTCCAGCTCCTGCACGATCTCCTCTGCCCTCTCCTGCTGGATGCGCGCCAGGAAGTCCGGCGGGAGATGATCCTGCCACAGCGACGACTCCGTGACCATCACGGGCGAGCGCGTGAGCGGCTCGAACAATCTGTTCCCCGTGTCGATCAATCCATAGCAGGTGATGCGCACATCCTCCACCACAACCTCCACTTCCGCGATATAGGCCTGCCTCGCCTCCTGCCGCTGGCGGCTGGACAACGCGCTGCGACAGAACCAGAGCGCGACCAGAAACGACAGGACCACATAGAGCAGTCCCGTCTGGAAATGAAAGGTCATCGATCCGGTCTGGCTGAACCAGATGCCGCTCAGGATCTCCCCGGAGCTCTGCAGCACATAGTGAAGGCCGAACATGCAGCCGGCCGCGCAGAAGCTGATGAGGTAAAATGCCCCCAGGTTGCGGAGGAAATGTTGCATATGTACAAAACCGAAAGCGGTCAGGATCATGGCAATCGAAAACAGCAGCTTGACAAACGTAGTGAACAGAAAGGACATCGACGGGACGAAGATCATGACCACATACATCGCCCCCAGAGCGGCTGCGAGCGAGAGCCTCCACCAGCGGAAGGACAGACGCCGCGACCAGGCGGTCAACCTGAGCAGCGCCGCGTCGATGAGCAGGTTCGTCAGAAACACGAGATCCAAGTAGACAATCAAAGCTTGCCACCCTCTCGCATTCAGATGAAACCAGTATATATAAAGTCTATTTCAAAGTCTGTCTAAACTTGCTACTTGTACGGGACTTTTTTTGTCGATATGACTCCGGGATTGACGGTAAGGGAAAGCGCTGGAGATGAGGCCTCTCATGACGATCCTGACGGAAAGTCCGCATGATCCCATCAGGAGCATGCGTCGCGGAAATAAAAAAGGACGGAAACCATGGTTTCCGTCCACTCTGCAAGAACTGGAAGATCTGTGAAGCGGTCGATCAGTCGTGCGTCCTGCCACGATTGCGGAGGAAGGTCGGGATGTCCAGCTGATCCGTCGAAGGCGTCGAGCCGAATGGCTTGAGGTTCGACAGCCTCGGATCCGTTCGCTCGATGCCTCCGGTCGACTTGCCCGGAGCGGGTGCGCTGGACTTGTGCTCGAAGCCGGTGGCGATGACCGTCACCTTGATCTCGTCCTTCATATCCTCGTCGATGATCGCGCCGAAGATCATGTTGACCTCCGGATCGGAAGCCGAGATGACGATATCCGCCGCTTCATTCACCTCGTACAGGCTGAGGTTCGAGCCGCCGGTGATGTTCATGATCACGCCGCGCGCGCCTTCGATGGATGTCTCAAGCAGCGGGCTCATGATCGCCTTCTTCGCCGCTTCGGCCGCGCGATTCTCGCCGGTCGCCGTGCCGATGCCCATCAGCGCGGAGCCGCGCTCGGACATGATCGTCTTCACGTCCGCGAAATCGAGGTTGATCAGACCCGGCACCGCGATCAGGTCGGAGATGCCCTGCACCGCCTGACGCAGCACATTGTCCGCTTCGCGGAATGCTTCGATCATCGGCGTCTTCTTGTCCACGATCTCCAGCAGCCGGTCATTCGGGATCACGATCAGCGTATCGACCTTCTCCTTCAGGGCGTTGATGCCTGCTTCCGCCTGGGTCTGGCGCTTGCGTCCCTCGAAGGTAAACGGCCGGGTGACCACGCCAACCGTCAACGCGCCGCATTCCTTGGCGATCTCCGCGATGACCGAAGCCGCGCCCGTACCGGTACCGCCGCCCATGCCTGCCGTGACGAACACCATATCCGCGCCGCGCAACGCATTCATGATCAGATCGCGGGATTCCTCGGCTGCCTTCTTCCCGATCTCGGGATTGGCGCCTGCGCCCAGACCGCGCGTCAGCTTGTCGCCGATCTGCAGCTTCACTGCGGACTTGGCCAGATTGAGCGCCTGGGCATCGGTATTGACCGTAATAAACTCCACATTCTTCACACCGGAATCGATCATCCGGTTTACCGCATTGCTGCCGCCGCCGCCAACACCGATGACCTTTATTTGCGCGAGTTGATTCGAATCCAGATCAAATTCCAACATCGTCATTTTCCCCCTCACTAATATCCGCTAGTTGACAAATTCGCTAAGCCAGTTGCGCAGTTTGGCGAACAGACCCGGCTCATCCGGCTTACCAGCCTTCTTGCTGACCGCTTTTCTTGAACTGCCAGATTTGACACCGCGCATATACTTCATCACGTAATGAATTATGCCAACTCCGGATGTATATGACGGATCCCTGACACCGATAAAGTCAGGAACAGCGATGCGCACGGATGTTCTCAGCTCGCTCTGGGCAAGCGCCACCACACCGGGCATGGAAACCGTTCCGCCGGTGAGCACGTACCCGCCTGCCAGTTCCTTTACACCAAGTCGCGCCACTTCCTGACGGATCAGCTGGAAGATCTCCTGCACGCGCGGTTCGATAATATTGGCCAGATCGACCTGATTGTATTCCTTCTCGGCATTGCTGCCGATGCGGTGAACCTTGAAGGTTTGATCCTCGTCCGCATCCTGGATCAGCGCACAACCGTACTTGAGCTTCAGCTTCTCGGCCACATCGGTCTGCGTCCTGAGTCCGATCGAGATGTCGTTCGTGATGTATTCGCCGCCGATCGGCAGGGTGGAGGTGGCGACCATGTTGCCCTGGTCATATACGGCGATCGTCGTCGATCCGGCGCCAATATCCACCAGCACGGTACCCATGGACTTCTCATCCTTGGACAATGCCATCTCTCCGGCAGCCAGCGACATCAGCACGAGGTCCGCCGCCTTCAGCCCCGCCTTGTCCACGCATTTGAGCAGATTATGTACAGCCGTCTTGGAACCGGTGATGATCGTCGCATCGACCTCCAGCCGAACCCCGATCATGCCTCGCGGATCGAAGATCCCTTCCAGGCCGTCCACGATAAATTGCTTCGGTAGCACGCCGATGATCTCCCTCTCCGGCGGAACCGCGATGACGCGCGCTGCCTGCAGCACCCGTTCGATATCGACATTGCCGATCTCCCGATCCTCGTTCGATACAGCTACCACTCCATGGCTGGATTGAAGAGCGATATGATTGCCTGCGATGCCTACGTACACTTCCGAGATCTGTATGCCAACCATGCGTTCCGCATAGTCCACTGCCTTGCGAATGGATTGAACCGTCTGGTCGATATCCACGATCGAACCTTTTCGAATTCCCTCCGAGTCAGCAGTTCCAACGCCGATGATATTGATCGATCCGTTGTTCACTTCGCCGATGATCACCCGAACCTTGGATGTCCCAATGTCCAAACTGACAATGATGTCATTGCTGCTGCTCAACCCGAGGCACCTCCCATATCGATTATCTAGTACCATGACGAGCCAAATCGCTGCCGGATTTGTCTATGTCAGCACGTAATTGCCCAGTCAATGTTGCATGCCGTTGTATGAGAACAAAGCCTTCTCTTAATATTCCACACAGTTTTTTTTAAACCTTTTTTATGGATAAAAAAATTAAGATTTTTGCCGAAAAATCAGGCGTGACAAATATCAAAGAGCCCAGAATAGACTATTAATACCATAATCACAATAATAGCATTAATTCCAACCATTGAGTAGTCTGTTTTTTGGGGAACGTGTCGGATTTCGTCATCAGGCGTCATGTAATTTATACTTCTGTTTCCTCGCTTTTCCATCCGTCCGTTGGAGCCGTCACCGGACTCAACCGCATCACGGGTTGTCCATTGTCGGTTGCGCTTCTTCAGAGCTCTCCTCCCCCTGGGACGGCTCCGGATACGGTCTGAACCGGTCTATCTCCAGGAGTGAGATGATGCCTCCGTGGACATCCTGATCGAGCTGATTCTCGATGATCGGTCTGTACACCAGGATCTTCTCCGGCAGCTTCTCGATGGTCGTCTCGACCTGGAAGTAGGAGCGCGTGTACATGATGATCTTGTCCGGATAAGCGGGCGGACTCGGCTCATGCCTGATCTCCGATATGTCCGTGAGCAATTCGGAGGAGATGCCGGCCAGCGTCTCCGTCAGCTTCTTCTTCATCTCCTGATCCTCCCAGCCGGTCAGGATTGGCTTGTCGATGACCACGCTGCTGTCCGCCAGCGGGAGTGCCGCGCCGTTTGCCAGCAGCACCTGCAGCTTGCCATCCGCGCCGATCTCGTAGGCGACCTCCGGATATTCCTTCACCTCGATATGCACATAGCCCGGAAATTTCTTGGTGACCGATGCCTCCTCGATAATCCCGATCTGCACAACCCGCTTCCGGATCGTCTCGGCGGTCGTCATGAAGAAATGATCGTTCAGCTCGATGCCGCTTGCCTCGAGGATCTCCTCCCTCGTGACGTGGTTATTGCCTTCTATCTCGATCAGCGTGATCCTGCTAAAAGAGGAATGAAAAAACAGAAGCAAGAGTATAGTAATAAAAAAGAGCATCAGCAGGAAACCGAGTCTTCTGCTTCTCTTGCTGCGGCTCTTCGGCCGAGCCTCACGCATGACCGGCATCTGCGAGCGTGCAGCCATTCTCGTCCACCACCAGGAATTTGGAATACTCGACCTGACGCGCATGGGTCGTGCGATTAGCCGCAGGATGCAGCCCATATCGCACAGGAGAGCTTGTCCGCCTTGTCCGGATCCCTCATGCGGGATGAATCCGGACCTTGCCGCGGCGCCGCCCGTCGGATCCGGACTGTCCGGAACCGACAGACGGCGGGTGCGGGGTGCTCACTAACCGATGCTTCGCTCGGCAGGTGCGCTCGCATAGCGGGTGATCCGCGCTCCGAGACCGGCAAACATCTCCTCGATGCGATCATAGCCGCGATCGATGTGATGAACCTGTTCGACGATCGTCGTGCCAACGGCGGCGAGTCCAGCGATCACGAGCGCCGCGCCGGCTCTCAGATCGGTCGCTTCGACGGTCGCCCCGTACAGCCTCGGCACGCCGCGCACAAACGCGGAATGCATATCCACGCGTATATCGGCACCCATGCGGTTCAATTCATCTACATGCTTGAATCTGCCCTCAAAGATCGTCTCCTTGATGATGCTTGTTCCGTATGACAGAGAGAACAGAACCATCAGCTGCGGTTGCATATCCGTAGGAAAGGCCGGATAAGGCTGCGTGACGATGCGGTCGATCGCACGCGTCCGCCCAGGGCACGATATTCTCATTATATCATCGGATATGTCAATTTGAACACCTGCCTGACGGAGCACATGCGTGATGGCGGTGAGGTGCTCCGGAGAGACGCCGGTCAGCGTCACATCGCCGCGGGTGACGGCCGCGGCCACCATCAGCGTGCCGGCGACGATCCTGTCCGGGATGACCGCATATTGACAGCAGCGGAGAGCTTCCACGCCATCGATCGTGATCGTGCTGGTGCCGGCTCCGCTGACCTTCGCCCCCATCGCGTTCAGGTAGTTCTGCAGATCCTCGATCTCCGGTTCACGCGCCGCATTGCGGATGATCGTCCGGCCTTCCGCCAGAACGGCGGCCATGAGGATGTTCTCCGTTGCGCCCACGCTCGGCAGGTCGAGCAGGATGTCCGCCCCGCGCAAGCGCTCGGCGGTGCAATGGATCGTTCCCCCGTCGATGCGGATATGGGCTCCGAGCGCCTCCAACCCGCGCAGATGCAGATCAATCTTGCGTTCGCCGATCGCGCAGCCGCCCGGCTGCGTCACCGTCACCTGGCCGAATCTTGCGAGGAGCGGCCCCATGAGGAAGATCGAGGATCGCATCTGCCCCATCAACTCTTCAGGGATATGCGAGGTTCTGATATGCGTCGTATCGATGACCACATGTTCATGATGTCTTTCCGTCCGGCATCCAAGCGCGGACAGGATGCTGAGCATAACGTCGATATCCAGCAGGTTCGGAACGTTGCTGATCACGTGCTTGCCCTGTGCCATGATGCTGGCGGCCAGAATCGGCAGAGCCGCGTTCTTCGAGCCATGTACGCGGATCCTTCCCTGCAGCGGCCTGCCGCCTTCAATGACCAATTTCTCCAAAGTCCCACCTCCGATTTACCGCTCACCCACCACCAGGACTTCCGGGATGAGCCGGATGCCATGCTGCTTGCTCACCGTCTCCTGGATCAGTTGGATCAGGGTGAGAACGTCTTCCGCTGTGGCGTTGCCGGTATTCACGATGAAATTGGCATGCAGGGTGGACACTTCCGCTCCGCCGATCCGCTTCCCCTTCAGCCCGCTGCTCTCGATCAATCTGGCCGCGTAAGTGTTCTCCGGGTTGCGAAACACGCTGCCCGCGCAAGCCTGCTTGAGCGGCTGCGTCTTCATTCTGCGGTCCTTGTAGGTTGCCATCGCCGCCGCGATCTCCTTGCGGTCCCCGTGGGCGAGCTGGAAAGCAGCCGAGACGACGATTCCCCTCCTCTCCTGCAGAACGGAATGGCGATAGGCGAATCTCATGTCCTCAGCCGCAAGCAGCGCCAATTCACCTGATTCCAGCACAACTTCAGCTCCTGTTAGTATCCGTGACACATCCGAGCCATGCGCACCGGCATTCATGTAGACCGCTCCGCCGACCGAACCCGGGATCCCCGCGGCAAATTCCAGCCCCGTCAGGCCCTGTTTCGCCGCCATCATGGACAGGCTGACGAATGAGTATGCGCCGCCGGCCTGAACCTTGTCGCCATCAAAGCGCACCCAGTCGAAGCCTTCGCCCAGCTTGATAACGACGCCGCGTATACCTTTGTCTGTGACCAGCGTATTGGAGCCTCTGCCCAGCACCATCCACGGCACGCCGTGCCGACTCATGATCGCGATGGCTGCCGCCAGTTGCTCCTTGGCCTTGGGGATGAACATGCAGTCCGCTGGTCCGCCGATCTTCCAGGTCGTATGTTTGCGCATCGGTTCATCGATCAGCACATCCCCCAAACCTGCCTCTTGCAATTCAGCCAGGAACTCGCGCATCAGGGAAACCTCCTTTGTACCGGTATGACAGACCGGTCTGACTCTTGATCAGGCAAGTGCCGCACTTCTGTGATGTGCTCGTGGTGTTGTCACGCGTTATACGATAGCTTATGTCAATCGCAACGGGAGTGTGACAATCGCCCAGAGCATCGGTCATCGCTGCGCGAGCAGCCTGCGCATCTCCTCGTATATGAGCGCCGCCGCGTCCCGCTTGCCCAGCCTTCTCGCCTGCAGCGACATATGCTCATAGCGGATCGGGTCGCAGGCGATCCGCATGATCGCTTCATACAGGACGCGGCCGTTCAGATCGCGCTCCAGGATGACCTTGGCCGCCCCTTCGCGCTCCAGCCAACGGGCGTTCGCTTCCTGGTGATTGTTCGTCACATTCGGCGATGGGATGAGGATGGAGGGCAGACCAAGCGCGGTTATCTCCGCCAATGAGGAAGCGCCGGAACGGCTGACGATCACCGATGTGGCCGCCAGCACCTCCGGCATGTTATGTACGTAAGGAACCACCTTCAGACGATCGGTCGAAAGTCGGATCGTATCTTCCAATCTGGAAACGGTAGATTCATAGTAGCTCTCTCCGGTGATAAACAGGAATTTAAGCCCCTGCGGCTTCTCCGAAGCGATCAGCTGCGCCAGCTCCACCATGCATTCATTGATCCTGAGCGCGCCTCGGCTGCCGCCTACGACGACGACCAGCCGATCGCCCTCGCGCAGATCCAGGCCTAGCGATTCCCGGCCGCGCTTCGCATCGGCGGCGATCACCTGGGAAGCTCTCGGGTTGCCGGTGTACAGGACGCGCCTTGCCTTCGGGAAATTGCGCTCCGAATCCGGGAAGCTGACGGCCAGCAGATCGGCATATCGGCTCAGGAAAGCGTTGGTGAGACCGGGGATGACGTTCTGCTCGTGCAGGACGGCGGGAATGCCGAGCCTCACCGCCGCATAGACGACCGGACCGCACACGTAGCCGCCGGTGCCGACGACGATGTCCGGACGGAACGCCTTAAGCAGCTTCTTCGAGCGCCTCACACCGCGCAGGAAGCGGATGACCGTCTTCACATTGTCCAGAGACAGGCTTCTGCGGAATCCGGTGATCTCGATCGCTTCGAAAGGAATGTTCGACTTCTCCGCAAGCTCGCGTTCGAGACCGCGGCTGGAACCGATATAGAGCAGTTCGCTGTCAGGCTCCATATCCTGGATATGCCTGGCTATGGCGAGCGCCGGATAGATATGGCCGCCGGTGCCTCCTCCGCTCAGTACGACGCGCATGCTATTCTCACCTCGCGTAACGGGATATATTCAACAGGATGCCAACCGCCGTGAGCATCAGCGTCAGGGATGAACCGCCTGCGCTGATGAGCGGCAGCGTGATGCCCGTGACCGGGAACATGCCGATCACGACGCCGATATTGATGATCACCTGCACGGCGAACATGCCGACGATGCCGACCGCGAGCAGGCTGCCGAACGTGTCGGGAGCCGCGATCGCGGTGCGCATGCCTCGCCATACGAGCAGCAGGAACAGGAAGATGACGAATGCTCCGCCGATGAATCCCAGTTCTTCCGCGATGATCGAGAAGATAAAGTCATTCTGCGGCTCAGGCAGATAGTTGTATTTCTGACGGCTCATGCCCAGGCCAAGCCCGACCAGCCCGCCCGGACCGATCGCGTACAGCGACTGGATCGCCTGATAACCGGCGCCCAGCGGATCCTGCCACGGATC
>CALGAO010000021.1 GCA_937957685.1 uncultured Paenibacillaceae bacterium | reverse complement strand
CCCCTCTGAAGCTATTAGCCGTATCTTCAAAGGGAGAATATTCTGCAGGGGTGGGTCATTTTCTTTTCGTCGCTCCTCTGTCGCTAACAAGTTCACAATCTGGACAAATATCACTAGTGATATTGAATATGTATAACTGATTCCAAATATTAGACATGGAATGATCGGGAACATCGAGGAATGGAACAGTAGTCCAGGAAGGGAAGTCGCAGCGAGCCGGGGTGGTGGGAGCCGGTACGGAACTCCGGATGAACGGGCCCAGGAGATGGTATGCCGAACTGACAGTAGGCATATTCGGTCAGATGACCGTTATCAACGAAGAGGGGTTAAACCTTCGAGGTTTGACACGAAGAGTGGCACCGCGGGAACTGATGCTCACGTCTCTTTGCACGAGGCGTGAGCTTTTTTATTGGGCTGTGGCTGGAGGTCGTTGTTGCCAGGAGCTGCCCTTCGTCGCAACGGAACGTCGTTCCGCTATTTGTGGCAAAATGACCTTTTGGCCCGTTGATTGGACATTTACGAAGAAAGGGAAGTGCAGGAATGGTCAACATCAAGTATGAACTTGCAGGGAAGATTGCGGCGCATGTGCCGGAGATGGATGCGGACGGCATCGCGGGATGGCTGGAGGTTCCGCCGAATCGGGAGCTGGGCGACCTGTCCCTGCCTTGCTTCCGGCTGAGCAAGCGGCTGCGCAAACCGCCGCAGCAGATCGCGGATGAGCTGAAGGAGAAGCTCCGGGACGAACTCATCGAGAGGATCGACTCGGTGTCGGGGTACCTGAATATCACGCTGAACCAATCCGTCCTGGCGTCTCGCCTCATTCCGGCGATCATCCAACAGGGGGAGCAGTACGGAGCGCAGGATCTGGGACGGGGGCGGACGGTGGTGTTCGACTATTCGTCTCCGAATATCGCGAAGCCGTTTCATATCGCGCATCTGCGCTCGACCGTCATCGGCAACGCGCTGGTGCAGATCTTCAATTTCCTCGGCTATCGCACCGTCGGCATCAACCACCTTGGCGACTGGGGCACACAGTTCGGCAAGCTGATCGTCGCCTACAGGAGATGGGGTAGCAGAGAGGAGATCGAGCGGCTAGGCATCGACAAGCTGCTGCTCCCGGATCACGCTGCGCAATGGCCTGAGACTCATCGGCCTGGCAGCGCCCGAGAGAGTATAGGTAACGTATGATATAGTCTCATCCACAACCCGGTGACAAGGGTGGGGAGAGCAACTGCTCATCAGCATCCTTCACTGGGGGCTGGAGCTGGGGCCGAGCGGAGCGTCCTGTCCGTTATCGCCCACTCCGCCTGCGCCCGGGATGTCGCTCATCCCGCTTCTGTTCCCCGATGCGATTCGGCTTCAGGAAGAACGTCATGCCGGTCCGGGACCTGTTTCACTCTGTACCAATACTGGTAAACTTCAGATGGACGGAGAATGTCAGAAGCAACGTGACATCTCTCCGTCCCTTTTATATTCTCAGCGCGAGACAGAAAAGATGACATGAAACGGCTGAAACGCCAGGAAAACGAGGTAAACAGATTTTGGAAACGAATACAGAAAACGCATGCATAAAGATGGGTGTCAGCTAACGTAACAAACATTCTCAAAAACTGTTGACACAAGAGAAATTATGGAATAGTATATGAAATGGGAAAACGATTTCCCAAATATACAGAAAAGACTCTGTTCTGATGGTTGATCAATGTCGAAACATTGGTGTATAAACGGTTATAACCTTGATATATCGGTCGAATTCAATGAGAAAGAATTTGTATAATGTCGATAAACGAGGTAAATCGTTTACCCAACTTTATCTATGAACAGGGGAGGGGTGTGAGAGTTTGGTACAGCTTAAGGATATCGCCAAGAAGTTGAACCTGTCTGTCGCGACGGTCTCCAAGGTCATCAACGGCAAGGGGCGGGTCAGCGAGGCAACCAGGGATCGGGTACTCAAGGCGATCGCGGAGAGCGGATACAAGCCCAATGAGCTTGCCCGCAGCCTGCGCCGGCAAAGCTCCAATACGCTGGGCGTGATCGTGCCGGACCTGACGAACAATTTCTATGCGAACGTGATCAAGGGGGTCGAGAAGATCGCCTGGCAGAACGGGTACTCGGTGATCGTGTGCAACTCCGACGAGAACATCGAGAAGGAAAAGGCCTATCTGGACCTGCTCCTGCAGAACAAGATCGCCGGGCTCGTCATGGCGACGGTCGCCGGCCATACCTCGATGATCCGCAGCTATCGCGAAGCCAATATTCCCGTGGTGTTCTTCGACAACGTGCCGCATTCCGACGAGAATTTCGATGTGGTGACCATTGACAATATCCGGGCCAGCTACGAGTTGACCCGGCATCTGATCGATCAGGGGACGCGGGAGATCGCCTTCATCACCGGACCGCTTAACCAGTCGACCTCCTACGACCGGCTGACGGGGTTCCGCAGATGCATGGAAGATCACGGCCTTCAGGTGAAGGACAAGCTGGTCGCGGTAGACGAGTTCAAGCTGGAGAGCGGTTATCGCATCATGCGCAAGTGGCTGGCCGATGGCGAACGGCCTGAGGCGTTGTTCGCAGCCAACAACTTCATCCTGTATGGCGCGATCCGCGCGATAACCGAGGCGGGGCTGACGATCCCGGATGACATCAAGGTCGTGTGCTTCGACGCATTGGACGATACCGGCCTGATACGTCCGGAGATTACCACGGTCATGCAGCCGGCTTATGACATCGGGGTGATCGCGGGGGAGATCATCATGCGCAAGGAGGCCAACAAGGAGCTGAAAGTGTTCGAGAAGATCGTCCTCGAGCCGAAGATGTACATCAGGGCTTCCAGTCTTGGAAAGCCGGCGAGATAAAACAGCCAGGTGCGGGAGATGGTTTTCTCGATTCGCTTATAACTCTCGAAGAAGGAGGTGAGACGATGAGTGAGAACAGCATCGGCAAGAAGGTGTGGGTGTTTCCGGATGGCGAATTGCCCCCGCCGGGCGAGTTCGAATTGAAGGGACATGAATCCGTCATCATCCTCAATATGAACGACCGCCCGGCGAACATTCGCATGACGCTGTTCTTCGTTGATCGCGAACCATTTGACGATATACGATTGACGGTCGATGCGCAAAGGGTTCGCTGCTTGCGAATGGACAATCCGGATGACCTGTCGGGGTACCGGCTGCCGCTGGAGACGCAATATGCCATCAAGCTGACCAGCGACGTGCCGGTAGTAGTCCAATATGGGCGATTGGATACACGACAGGCCAATATGGCATTTTACACTACGATGGGCTTCAGTGTCTAGTGCTGTATTGGCGAAATGGGCAAGGTCATGCACAAAAATTTCGAATAAGGGGATCGAATATATGAAGAAAACATGGGTCAAGATCTTAACTTTGCTTCTTCTTGTCTCGCTTGTACTGTCCGCTTGCGGAGGCGGCAACAACAACAGCTCCGGCGGAAATGCTTCTTCCACCTCCTCCGGAGGCAACCAGCAATCATCCTCTGACACGGGCAACAGCTCCGGTGCCTCATCATCCGAAGATGAAACGATCCTCGTTGGCGGTGCGATCATGAACCTCGGTTGGCCATGGTTCCTCGGCACCATCACAGGCATGGAACAATATGTAGCCGATTCCGGACGCAACATCAAGCTGCAGTTCGAAGACGGCAAGTTCGATATCAACACCCAGATCACCCAGCTGGAAAACATGGCCACCCTCGGTGCGAAGGGGATCGTCATCTTCCCGGTAGACGGCAAGGCGATCATCCCGACGATGGTCAGACTGCATGAAGAGAATGGCATCAAGTTCGTCGTCGGCGACTATCCGCAAACGCCGGACAGCGAAGAGGACATCGTCTGGGAAACCTTCGTTGGTCATGACTTCCGCGAAATGGGCCGCGTGGCCGGTGAGATCGCGGTAGATTATCTCGATACGCTCGGCATCGACGATCCGGTGCTCGTCTACCTCGTCGTTCCGTCGGCGGGACAAGCTTCCGTTGACCGCTTCGAAGGCTTCTCGGAAGTGGTGCTCGCATCCTATCCGAATGCCCACATCATCCAGCAGGCGGACGCGAAGGGCGACCGCAACTCGGCGCAGTCCCTGTTCGAGAACATCATGCAACGCTATGACACGATCCATGTCGTATCCGGCCATAACGACGCCCTGGCTCTTGGCGCGTACAACGCTGCCGTAAGCGCCAACCGCGCTGACGAGATCAAGTTCATCGGCATCGCAGGGGACAAGGAAGTGTTGACCTACATCGATGAAGGCAACCCATCCTGGCTCGGCGAAGTGCTGCAGGATCCGGTCGTGCTTGGCTATACCGCGCTGGAAGCGCTGATGAAGGCGATGGATGGCGAAGAGCTCGACGACACGTATCCGCTGCCGAAGCCGGAAGCGATCACTCCGGAGAACATCGGTCAGTATGACTGGAAGAACTGGTCCTGGCTCGGCAATTAATCCTCTATCTTCATGATCAACCGCTGGCTCATGGAAGGGACCCTGTCCCTTCCCGGGCGCGGCACCCATAAACATCATTCCAGATATGACAGGAGGACTAGCGATGTACGGTTTGATACCTGAACCGAAAGTTTATCAGTATGGCTCCGGCCAAACGGCAGTCTTCAAGGGATGGAACGTCGTTTACAACGGTCTGCAGCTGTCTGAGCAGGACATCAGGGATATTTTCGTCGCCAAGCTGTGGAATTATCCGGATATCAAGCTCAACTTCAACGCGCCTGCCCCGGATTATGTCAATATCCGCCTCAACCAGGAGCTGAAGGCTTCGGATCAAGTGACCAATCAGGAGCTCTACAAGTCCATGGGCTATACGCTGGATGTGGTTGCGAGCGAGGTGACCATCGGTTTCGAACACCGCGATGGACTGGTGAATGCGCTCTCCACTCTGAAGCAGCTGCTTCAGAAGGATGCGGACGGTTACTCGCTGCGCCTCATTGAGGTGGTGGACTGGCCGTCGATCGAGCGCCGTTCGGTCTCCAATACCTTCGCCTGGTACGCCGGATATGGCCGGATCGGCTTCGATATGCAGCTGTGGGGCTATGACGAGTGGGTCGAGTACCTGAACATCTGCTCCGATTTCAAGATCAACCAATTCAACATGTGCATGTACGGCTACTGGCCGTTCAAGTTCGAACAGTATCCGGAGACGGAACTGAAGGACTACAAGATGAAGATCTGGAACGAGGAGAGCAAGAACTGGGTGGAGGTGGAATACGTCCATCCGAACATCTCCGAGGAGTTCCTCTCCAGGCTCATGGAGTACGGCCGCAAGCTCGGCATTTCCTTCTTCGCCTACATCGGCCTCAACAGCTACAACGGCGGCTATCCGAGCATATACAAGGAGCGCCGCATGAAGGTGCCTGCCGGCAGCAAGCACGTCAACGACTTCGATACGCTGTGCCTGAGCATTCCGGAGAACATCGAGTACCTCAAGGCCGCCATCCGCCGCGTCGTGCAGCTCGGCTTCGACGGCATCGACTTCGAGGAGAGCGAGGAGGCTTACTGGTTCTGCACCTGCGAATCCTGCTCGGAGCGCTTCCTCAAGGGCAATACGCCGGCGGAAGCGAAGCACAAGGCGAACTACTGGCTGCTGCGCCAGCTGTATGATGTCATCCGCGACGAGAATCCGAACTGCATCGTCGGCATCCGCGCATGGCGTGAACCGCCGCTGGAGAAGGATCTCGACTATCTGAAGGCTTGCCGCGACAGCATCCCGGAGGACGTCGTGCTGTTCTGGGCGCCTGGCCTGTACGTGTCGGACGAGGAGTTCCCGAAATGGGTCGATGTGTTCGGCAAGCATCGCATCTGGGCAAGAGACACGGAGGCCAATGCGGTGGCCGCGACGATGGGCCGTCTCATCCGCATCTTCAAGAGCAATGTGCTGCGCGCTGACGAGGAGACGAACCACCAATACATCGAGAAGGACATCGAGATGCATATCGATTCCGCGAAGATGGGTGTCAAGGGCATCAACGGTTACATGTTCGAATGGTATGGCTACTTTATCAACCTGTACGCCCATGCCTATTACGGCTGGGGTTCGTACCGCGATCCGGAGGATTTCTACAGCTACTCGCTGAATGCCGTGTTCGGGGAAGAGCTCGGCCCGGATATCCTGTACATCCTGAAGAACATGCTGTCGATTCACGAATCGCAGCTGAAGATCTTCCCGATGGAGTTCCCGTTCCTGCGCAACAAGGTTGGCGAGCAGGACCTGTCGACGATCCGCCGGGCGATCGAGGATTGGCCGAACATCGACGCGAAGATCAGAAAGGTCAAGGAAGCGCTTGCGCAGGACGACCAGCTGCGCATCTATGTGAAGCACTTCGACAAGATCGAGAATGCGCACAAGCGCAACCGCATCATCTATGATCTCTGCATCGCGTCCGTGAACTATGACAACGCCGCAACTCCGGAGGAGAAGCGCAAGTACCTGCTGGAGATGGCGTATCTGAACGAACGCGACTTCGATCTGGTGAAGCAGATGTTCTTCGACGTGAACCCGGTATCGGAGACGGGGGCCAAGTCCTGCATGTATCCGTATCATGAATTGAAGCGCGTGATCAACAACGAGCTCGATCCGGAACATCGCGACGACGAACCGATCTATCTCGGCGTGGAAGCATTCGGTTGGCTCTGGCTGTAATCCGGTGAACGCTCAGGTTAGGCATCCTAGAGAAAAGAGGCTGTAAAACATGAAAGATAACATTCACGTCCTGTTCGGCTTTGATATGGAGACCGATGTCGGCAGCTTCACCCCCTTCTATGAAGGGGTGAAGCAGGCGACGTCCAAGATCATCGATCTCTACGAAAGGAAAGGGATCAAGGGCACGTTCTTCTACACGGGCGACGCGGCCAGACAGAATCCGGAGAGCGTCCATCTTGTGCGCGATTCCGGCAACGAAGTGGGCGTCCACTCGCTCATGCACGAGACGGTCGGCGATCCGCTGTTCCCGATCCCGCTGGAGAAGTCGTTGCTGCCACATGAGGTGCCGCAGCGGATCAAGCTGGCCACCGAATGGGTGGAAGAGGTGCTGGGCAGCCGTCCGGTGTCCTGGCGTTGTCCGCGACTCTGGGGCTCGACGGCTGTGGTGAATGCTTTGGAGGACCTCGGATATGTGGCCGATGCTTCTTATCCAATGTATTACTACCGCCAGCAATTTGCCCCCTATCATCCGAGCCGTGAGGACTGGACGGAACCGGGCGATCTGAACATCCTTGAGATCCCGAACTTTGCCGATATGGTGATGGAGAGCAAGGACCCGGGACTGGAGCGGGACCGCGACCAGTGGCCACTTTTCCGGACGGTCGGTGCGGACAAGCTGATGGAGCGCATCGACAGCTTCATCCGGTTCGTCCGGAGCAAGGACCTTCCGGTGGTACTCTGCTTCTACTTCCATCCGTGGGAATTCATCCCGCTCAAGGAGACGTACCATTTCGGAGAATGCTCGATCACTCCGGATCCGTTTATCACTCAGGGCTGCGGGGACTATGCGATGGAGCAGTTCGAGCTCCTGATCGACCGCTTGCTGGACATGGGAGCGAAGTTCCACCGCATGGACGAATTCGCCGCCTGGTGGAAGCAGAACCATGCGTAAGTGGCGGACCGCGTCTTGGATGAAGGAGGTTAGGACATGACAGCTGCTCATAAGGAATCAGGGCACACCCATCAGGCGCCGATCATCGAGGTGCGGGGCGTATCCCGGGTATTCCCCGGCGTCAAGGCTCTGGACAACGTATCCCTGTCGCTCTATCCCGGCGAGTGCCTGGCGCTGCTGGGCGAGAACGGCGCCGGCAAGTCGACGCTGTCCAAGATCATCACCGGTGTGTATCAGCCGTCAGAAGGGGCGATGATCGTCGGCGGGGTCAATGTGACCGAGCGAGGCAATTACAACATCGGCATGGCGCAGGAGATGGGCGTCACGATCGTGCACCAGGAACTGCAGCTGATCCCGGAGATGAACGGCATCGAGAACATCTTCATCGGCCGGTTCGATCGCAAGCTGGGCATGGTGGACTGGAAGTCGATGAAGCGCAAGGCCGAGGAGATCATGGCATTCCTCGGCGCGGACATCGATCTGACCGTGCCGGTGAAGCACCTGCGCACGGCCGAGAAGCAGATCATCCAGCTGGCCAAGGCGATCTCCGTCAACGCGAAGATGATCATCATGGATGAGCTCACCGCCGTGCTGCAGGAGAAGGAGATCGCGAACATCTACCGGATCATCGACATCCTGAAGAAGCGGGGCATGGGCATCATCTACATCTCGCACCGGCTCGATGAGATCTTCGAGGTATGCGACACGTATGCGGTCATGGTCGACGGCCGGCTCATTCATCGCGGCAAGGTGGCGGATGTGAACAAGGATCAGCTCGTGGAGATGATCATCGGCCGCGAGCTGACGCAGGTATTTCCTCCGCTGAATGAGAACATCGGCGAGGTTGTGCTGGAAGTGAAGGGACTGACGGCGGACAGGGCGTTCCGCAATATCGACCTGACGCTCCGCCGCGGGGAAGTGGTCGGTATCGCCGGACTGGTCGGCGCCGGCAAGACGGAGCTGCTCAACGCGATCTTCGGCAGCTACAGGAAGACGGGCGGCGAGATCCGCATCAACGGCCAGAAGGTGAACATTCGACGGCCGCAGGATGCGATCGCGCACGGCATCGGACTCGTGCCGGACGAGCGCAAGCAGCTCGGGCTCGTGATGCACTTCAACATTACCCACAACACCACGCTGGCGTCCATGCGCAAGTTCAGGCGCAAGTCCCTGCTGATGGATCATCGAAGGGAGAGAGAGGCGACGATTGAAGCGGCGGAGATGATGAAGCTCAACTATGTGTCGCCATCCCAGAGCGTCAGCAAGCTCAGCGGCGGCAACCAGCAGAAGATCGTCATCTCCAAGTGGCTGCTTGCGGATTCGGATATTCTCATCTTCGACGAGCCGACGCGCGGCATCGACGTTGGCGCCAAATCGGAGATCTACAAGCTGATCAACAGACTGACTCGTGAGGGCAAATCGGTCATCATCGTCTCCCCCGAGATGGAGGAACTGATCGGACTGTGCCATCGCATCTACATCATGTTCGAGGGTGAGTTCCGGGGATGCGTCAGCGGTGAGGACAAAACGCAAAACAATATCGTTAGCAAAATGTTGGGGGTTTGACTATGGAACTGGAACTCGAAAAGCGTCGCGCGTCTAACAAGTCGCTCTCACAATTTCTGCAAGAATGGGCGATTCTGTTCATCTTCATCGGGTTGTTTGTCATCTCGGCCATTTTTGTGGATGGATTCTTCACTTACACCAATGTCATCAACATCTTCAGACAGATCTCCTTCCTGGCGATTATCGCGCTTGGCCAGTTCTTCGTCATCCTGGTGGGCGGCATCGACATGTCCCCGGGCTCCAGCATCGGCTTCTTCAGCCTGTTGCTGGCAGGTCTGATCTACTGGAACGGGCTGCCGATCGGCGTCGCGATCGTGGTGGTGCTGATCGCCGCCATCGTCATCGGGCTTGTCAACGGGATATTGTCGGTGTACGGCAAGCTGCCAGCCTTTATCGCAACGCTCGTGACGATGATCGTGCTCAAAGGGGTCAATTACCTGTACAGCGACGGCATCCCGATCTCCGGTCTTCCAAGCGGCTTCAAGGTGCTGGGGGCCGGCTACATCGGCGGGATCCCGATCCCGGTCATCATCCTGATCATCATCACCCTGATCTGCTGGGTGTTCACGATGCATACCAGGACAGGCCGCAGCCTGTATGCCGTCGGCGGCAATGAGGAAGCGAGCCGTCTGTCCGGCATCAACACAAACCGCATCAAGCTGCTCGCCTTCGTCATCGGCAGCGTGCTGACCGCGCTGGGCACGATCCTCATCACCTCCCGGACGATGGCCGGCCAGCCGACGCTGGGCGACACGATGCTGTTCGATATCATCACGATCGTCGTGCTTGGCGGCACCTCGCTCTCCGGCGGTCGCGGCAAGGTGTTCGGCGTCGTCATCGCGGCGCTGATCCTCGGCATCATCGACAATGTGATGGTGCTTCTCGGAATCGGTTCGTACTGGCAATGGATCATCAAGGGAGTCATTCTCGCGGCGGTTGTCGTGATCGATGCCCATTCCAAGAAAGACTGACAGACAGACTGATACGGACCTGCATTACGCTTGCAACACGTACCCACTAACAACTTAAGGAGTGACTCATCATGACGAATCGAGTATATATTCCTGATCATGAGTACAAGGAAAGGATCGAAAGGGCAGCGAAGCTGATCCGCGAGAACGGACTGGACGTCATGGTCGTCAATTCGACCGAATCGGACTATGCCAACGTGCGTTACTTCTCCAACTTCTGGCCGGTGTTCGAGCGCGCCGGCGTGGCGATCTCGGCCAACGGCGACGCGGCCCTGCTCGTCGGACCGGAGAGCACGATCTACGCTTCGGACTTCGGGAAGATCGACAAGATCTTCACGCTGATGGAATATAGGGAGTCGGCGGACCCGAGCTATCCGGAGCTGAAGCCGAACACGTTCCGCGACGTGTTCAAGTCGCTTGGCGTAACCGGCGACAAGATCCGCATCGGCGTCGCCAGCATGCTGGATACGACCGTCGTCATGCTGGAAGGCCTGAAGAACAACTATCCGGAAGCGGAGATCGTCAAGGCCGATCATATCATGGTCGAGCTGCGCAGCATCAAGTCCGAGAACGAGATCGCCTGCATCCGCGAAGCGCTGCGCATCACGGAGCTGGCGACGGAGGAGGTTATCCGCACGATCCGCCCGGGCGTCACGGAATTGCAGATGGTCGGCGTGGCGCAGCGGGTCATCTATGAGAACGGCGCGGAATACGAAGGTCTGCCGATGTACATCTTCAGCGAGAAATCAACCCGCCATGCGATCTCGCGCTCCTCGTACCGCGTCATCAACAAGGGCGATATCGTGCAGCTCAATCTGTCGGCGAAGGTGAACGGATATTCGCCAAGCATCGGCATGCCGATCAGCCTTGGCAAGCTGACGCCGGAGCGCAGGGAAGTGATCGAGTTCGGTCTCAAGGCGCATGACTGGACGGTGGAACAGCTGAAGGCGGGCGTCATGGCGAGCGACATCGCCAAGGGCTTCTATCAATTCTACAAGGATCATGGCCGCGAGCAGAACTACCTGTACGGACCATGCCATGGCACTGGCCTCATCGAGGTGGAAGCGCCGTGGATGGAGACGAGTTCCAATTACGTCCTGAAGCCGAACATGACGTTCCAGGTCGATACGTTCGTGACGACCGACACCTTCGGCATCCGTTGGGAGAAGGGCGTCGTGATCCGCGAGAACGGCTGCGAGGTGCTGTGCTCGCCGATCGGCAAGATCGTGGAGCTGGATTTTTGATCCGTGAGATCGGATGAGTGATTCGGATGGTGTTCGCAGGAGGGGATCGGGTGAATCCCCTCCTTGTCGTCTGCAACGAATCGGGCATAAAGCATACGGGAGGAATGGACATGAGCAGCAAGCACATACGTGAGCAATTATGCGAATATGCGAAGAAGATCGTGCAGCAGCATCTGGTGGTGGGTCCCGGAGGCAACATCAGCGCGACCCATGACGGCAAGATGTATCTGTCGCCGAGCGGCATGGCGCTGGACGAGATCCGCGAGGAGCAGTGGGTGGAGGTCGACATCGCCACCGGCAAGATTACGGATAACGGACTTAGGCCTTCCTCCGAGGTGCTGATGCATCTCTATATCTACCGGGAGAATCCTGAAGTGAAGGCGGTCGTGCATACGCATCCGCCGTATTGCATCGCCCTGACGCTCGTAGCGGATCAGCTTCCGGTCATGTTCCCGGACCAGGCGGCGCTGACGGGCAAGACGGCGTTCGTGCCTTATGTGGTCCCGACGACGGATCGGTTGGCGAATGCGGTCAAGGCGCATGCCAGGGAAGCGAGCACGATCCTGCTCGTCAATCACGGTCTGGTCACGACGGGGCGGAACTTGCGCGAGGCGTACTACCGGACGGAGATCGTCGAGGAGAGCGCGAAGATCTGGCTGATCGCCCGCTCGATTCGCGAGCCGAAGGTGCTCACCGAGGAGGAATTCCAGGAGATCGCCTCGCTGGAGAGCGAGGCTTACCGCGTCAAGCTGCTGCAACAGATGCAGTGATCAGGGAGTGATGACCCTGCATCGACAGGGCCTGGCAAGGCAATCGGTGGCTCCATAGGTGATGGCATCGGTGAATCCCTCCATGCTGATGACTCATTCGATGGTTCCAGCGGTGACCCAAATGGCGACCGGACCGGTGACTCAATGGAAGGCTCAAGAGGTATGAATCGGGAATCCAAAGGTCACCCAACCGATGGTTCAATTGGAGACTCAACAGGTGATTGCATGGACGGATCAATCGATGCTTCACCGGTGACTATGGAGGTTTGCACCCACAAGGTGAGAGGAGGGGGACTGTGACTCAAACTGAAGTTCTGGCATTTGATCTTGGTGCGGGTAGCGGCCGTGCGATGATCGGCATGCTGAAGGTAGAGGACGGACGGAAGCTGCTGGAGCTGGAGGAGATCCATCGTTTTCCCAATGAACAGATCCGGTTGGGCAACCATCTTCACTGGGATATCCTGGGGCTCTTTACCCAATTGAAGACGGGTTTGAAGCGTGCATTCCAGGGCGGTCATCAACCCCGATCGTTCGGCATCGACACCTGGGGGGTGGACTTCGGCCTGCTCGACCGCAATGGCGAGCTGATCGGCATCCCTTACAGCTACCGCGATTCTCAGACAGAGGGCCTGATCGGGGAATTGAACAGGCTGATCGGCGCGGAGGCGCTGTATGCGCAGAGCGGCTTGCAGTTCATGCCCTTTAACACGGTGTATCAACTGGTGGCGATGCGGAAAGCGTCATCCCCGAAGCTGGATGCGGCGGAGACGCTCCTGTTCATGCCGGATCTGTTGACCTATATGCTGACCGGGGTCATCAGCTGCGAGTTTACCATCGCATCGACTTCGGGATTGCTCCATCCGGTGACGCGAGAGTGGAATCATGCGCTGATGGATCAGCTTCGCATCCCGGAGCGCCTGTTCGTCGATCCGATGCAGCCGGGCACATGGGTCGGAACGCTCCGTCCGGATATCTGCGAGGAGCTCGGGATCCCGGCGATCCAGGCGGTTGCCGTCGGCACCCATGATACGGAGTCGGCGGTGGTGGCCGTACCGGCATCTGACGGGCCGTTCTGCTATCTGGTCAGCGGCACCTGGTCCCTGTTCGGCACCGAGCTGGATGAGGCGATCGTCAGCCGTGAGGCGTTGGAGCAGAATTTCTCCAATGAAGGCGGAGTTGGCGGGAAGTATCAGCTGCTGAAAAACATCATGGGCATGTGGCTGCTGGAGGAATGCCGACGCGAATGGAAGCAGGCGGGGGAAGAGGCTTCCTATGAGCAACTGATCGCCGAGGCGCGGGATGTCCGGCCTTTCCGCAGCTTGATCGATCCGGAGGATCTGCGCTTCTACTCGCCGGGCGAGATGGCTGAGAAGATTCGTTCGTTCTGCCGTGAGACCGGTCAGCCTGAACCGGGCTCGCGCGGAGAGCTGGTGCGCTGCATCCTGGAAAGCCTCGCCCTGAAGTATCGGGACGTGTTCGAGCAGACGGAGAGGCTGACCGGACAGCAGTTTGCGGCCTTGCATATGGTGGGCGGCGGCATCCGGAATACGCTGCTCTGCCAGTTTACGGCGAACGCGCTGGGCAAGCAGGTGCTGGCCGGTCCGGTGGAAGCGAGCGCCCTCGGCAATGCGCTGGTGCAGCTGATGCATCTGGGTGAGGTGGCGGATCTTCAGGAGGCGCGGCGGATCGTCCGGGATTCGTTCGAGGTCGCTGTCTACGAGCCGCAGGACATCGAGATGTGGCAGGCGGAGTTTGTGAGATATAAAGGGTTGAGAGGCGCAGAGGGCAGCGTGTAGAGAGAAAAGCGCGCGAATGACAAGCACGTATGAGAGGCAAGCACGTATGAGAGGCAAGCACGTGTGAGAGACAAGCGCATATGAGAGTCACGGTGCCTGCGATAGACTAGTGCGTGTGAAAGACAAACATGCGAGAAAGACCAATGTGTGCGAGAGATAGCGGTTGAATATGGAGGCATAACGGCGGGGCTGTCTGGTCAGCCCTGAAAGGAATGGGGCTGTCCGGGATCAGTCAGTGATCATCCTGACCTGATCCCGGCAGCCTCTTCTGCATCTTGCGCATGTCTTCCTGCTTCGTTCGACTCGGACTGTGTGAGAGAAGATTTTTTCTTCTCTCACATGGCTTCGTCCGCCTCGAACCGCCTGAGACACGATTTTTTCTGCTCTCACGCTGCCGCGATCGCCTTGGACCGACTCTGTCTGGGGCTGTCCAAAAAGTCCATTTGAGATTCAAATGGAGCGAAATTCAAAACCCAAGAACCCAGGAATGGCTAATCTTACGGCCTTCTTGGGTTTTGACTTTTTCAGTGGTCGGGCTGAGATTTCTCTTTTCGGACAGCCCCTTTGCCTTGGCGTCCCCCGGAGCGAGTCTACTTGACGGACAGCCATTGTTCTGCGGAAGATGCGTTTTCGCAGGTGTCACGTCCTTATAAGCAGGGATGCAGCGACTTCGGTGTCTGCTCACGATGACCTTTTCGCCATGCTGAACCAGATGGGACAGCTCCCTCTGACATCGTATAGACGAAAGAAGTTAAATAGTTGGCTGTGTTTCACTCACTTATTGCTTGCGAGGATAGCGGTGGAAGCCTGATCTCCCGCGCTCATCCCTGGCGAAACTGCTGCGCCAGGGCGACGATTCGTCCGGCGATGCGCTCTTCGCAGCCTTCGCCCAGGCAGATCGTCTCATGGGCGCACGCGGCTAGGGGTTCATACTCTCCGACCCTCAACGCGTAGCGGGCATGATGCAGCATCGCCAGATCGTTGGCGTCGTTGCCGAAGGCGACGAAGGACCGCTCCTCGACGCCCAGGGACTGCAGCGCGCTCCATTTGCTGATCCCGCCGGGGCAGATATCGATGATCCGCTCGCTGTGATGCCGGATGACGTTCACATCGTATCGCGACAAGTCATCCATCCAGAGGTCCGCCTCGTCCGGAGAGTCAGGCAGGAGCAGCACTTTCACCACCGGGCTCAGTTCGTTCAGGCTGACGTTTCGGGCCAGTCGCGCGATGTCCAGATTCCGCAGGATCGGGTGGTCGTCCGGCCCCGTATACACATAATCCCATACCCCGTCGATGAGATAAGGAGTGCGGCGAGCTTCGATCAGGCGGAGCAACTCCTCCAGCAGCCCGTCGGGAAACAGCCGGGGGGCCGCAACATGTCCATCATTGCCGATCAGCGTACCGTTGCCGCCTATCATCGTGCAATGATGCAAGCTCTCGGGGATCACGGGCAGCATGTCCCGCACCGGCCTCGCGGATGCGAAGAGGATCTCATGCCCGCACGCCTCCAGCTCCAGCAGCGCATCCCGAATGATGTCCGATATCGGTTGCCCGCCAAATACGATCGTGCCGTCCAGATCAAAGATGAATCTCAATGCTCTCACTCTTTCTGATCGTCTGTGATATGCTGTTACTATTTTACCAGTGCTGGCGGCACGAACGCATGCTTGGGCGCATGGCTTCAGCATCTGGCGATATGCCGATTGGTCAGGCGTATCACTTCCAGAAGGTTGACCTTCTGCCCGGTCTTGTTGTAATAGAGCTCATCGCCCTGGATGCGGTCCACGAACAGAATGCCGTCCAGATGATCGATCTCATGCTGTATGCAGCGCGCCAGATCGTCATGACCTTCCAGAATGAAGGATTCGCCGGCGCGATTCAGACTTCTGATCTTGACGTAGCTGGCTCGTTTGACGATGCCCGTATAACCCGGGAAAGACAGGCAAGCCTCCGGACCGATCTGTTCGCCGTCGCTTGCCAGGATCTCCGGATTAATCAGCTCGATCAGCCCCTCTCCGCAGTCCATCACGACAAGGCGCCGCAATATGCCGATCTGCGGTGCGGCCAATCCGGCTCTCCCTTCGGCGGCGTACAGCGTGTCCACCATGTCATCCAGGATCTTCAGGATCCTCGGCGTGATCTCGGTGACCGGTTTGGCCTGCTTCCTGAGCGCAGGGTCGCCAAAAGGCAGAATGGTTCTCTCCGTCATCTTCACATCTCCTTCCTGTCATGGTTGCATTAATGGTTGCGCTAATGGCGACTTGGGTTACGCGCCCTTGATCTGCTTTGGCGTATAGACCCACAGGTCGCCAGGCGTGCAATCGAGAGCGGTGCACAGCGCATCCAGGGTCGCGGCTTTCATCTGCTTGGGCTGTCCTCTCAGCAGCGCGCTGATCGAAGGCGCGGACAGCTCATAACCGGCTTTTTCCTTGAGCAGGCGCGCGAGCTCCGCTCCGGTCCATATGCCTCTCGCCGCCATCACCTGTCTCAACCTCCATATCAACATGAGGATCACCCTTTGATTCGGAATTAGGCAACGCCTAAATTTTTAGTTACTACCTAATATATCAAATCAGTAGGAAAAAGAAAATGCATCCCATCAGACAGCATCAACCGAACTTCAACCGAAAAACTTTACACTCCCGGGTTGACGGAAACGCGGGTTGATCCTTAATATGGGAGTAATTTGAAAAAAAGGATCGGGACAGGCTGCGTCATCAGCGGAACGCATCCTGTCAGGAAGGAGGAACATGCCCTGAAACAGCTCACGGTCAAACATGTGCCGGAACACTACAAACTGGCGGCGCCCGAGGATCAGCGCGGGCGATGGATCGAGATAGCGTACCCGGTCGGCCATTATATCGACTCGTCGCGTCAACTGGTGGCGGGCCGGACGATTGACGAGGCGGAAGCGGGACGCAAGATCGTCAGGGGAGAGCGGATCACCAAGCGCTGCCATATCTATCTCCCGGCGGGCTATGATCCGGAGGATCAGACGAGGAGGTACAATGTCCTGTACCTGCTGCATGGCGTCGGCGGTGATCATGGCGAATGGTTGCAGGGCAATCCTGCGCCGGATGGACAGCCGCTCATCTGCCATATCCTCGACCATCTGATCGCGGAAGGGGAGATCGAACCGCTGATCGTCGTTTTCCCGAATGGCCGAAGCTCCCATGACTGGACGGATCGCAGCTTCGATTTTGCCGGCACGAGCATGCTGGGCTTCTA
>CALGAO010000020.1 GCA_937957685.1 uncultured Paenibacillaceae bacterium | reverse complement strand
CGCCAGCCCGATCGGCCAGCCATGTCTCGCTCATCAGGACGTTTCATTCGTTCGTTCTGCAGTTTTCAAAGAACAAGTTCATCGTCGCCGCCATTCGCGCTCGACTTGCGTCAGCCTCACGGGACAGCCTGTTTAATATAACACATTTCGACAGGCGATTGCAAGTGGTTTTTTATAACAACCGGAACCTCGCCGCTTCAGCAGCCGCCGCTCCGAAGGTTTCACCATTCAGGCAGCACGTCCGTTTCACTTGCAATTTTGTTTGTCCGCCGCAGCGGCAACAGACAATAATGTACCACATCTCGCGATCATGAAGCAAGACGTAAAAAATGGCAACCCCGCCTTGTCGCTTGAACGGCATGCACATCGCATGTCCGCCAAGCCAAGGACCTGTACACTATATGTATCTTATGCAGGTACCCCTTCCATTATGCACGCTCGCTGCAAGATCAAGCCCAATACCAGGACAAAAATACCGACCCGGTCAGGAACCTCCTGCCGGGTCGGATCGTGCCAGGCCTCGGATCATGGGGCCACACCCTTCCATCCCTTCGAACCCTTCCATCCCTTCATCCCACTGCCGAGCCGATATACGTGTCCAGCTGAGTCGCTCACTCCGGCCGTTGCATTCCGGGTATCGACCACCAGTCTGGCATTCCGGACGATGCGCTCCGCCGGGATGCCCGTATGATCCGTCAGGATGATCACACAGTCGGCGGCTTGCAGCAGGTCGTCCGTCAACTCCACACTGCTGAACCGATGGCCTGATACCTCGATCCGATCCACATAAGGATCATGGTACACAACCGCCGCGCCCCTGCTCGTCAGGATCTCGATCAGTTCCAGGGCGGGAGCCTCGCGGACGTCATTGACGTCTTTCTTGTAGGCGACCCCGTAGATCACGATCAACGGCTGACGAGCGGTCTCGCCAGTCTGCCCCTTCTCATCGGAGGCACGCAGCAGTTCGAACACCTTGTCTGCCACAAGCTGCGGGATGGAGCGATTAAGCTGGTCGGACAGTGCGATAAACCGGCTCTCCGCACCATATGCTTTCGCCTTCCATTGCAGGTACAGCGGATCAACGGGAATGCAATGGCCGCCAATCCCCGGACCCGGATAATAGGCGGTGAAGCCAAACGGCTTGGTGGCTGCCGCATCGATCACTTCCCATACATCGATATCCATCTTCTCGCAGATCCAGGCAAGCTCATTGACGAAGCTGATGTTCACGAGACGATGACTGTTCTCCACGATCTTCGCCATCTCTGCGATCTCCAGCCTCGATACGAGGACGATGCGCTGGAATACCCGGCTGTATATCTCCTCCACCCGTTCTGCGCATCCCACCGTCAGGCCGCTGACCAGCTTGGGGATCTGTTCCACGGTATATCGGGAATTGCCAGGGTCGATGCGTTCGGGAGAATAGCCGACATGAAAGTCCTTGCCCGCCCTCAGCCCGCTCGTCTGCTCAAGCATCGGAACGAGCACTTCCCTCGTGGTTCCCGGGTAGGTCGAGCTTTCCAGGATAATGGTCTGTCCTTGACGCAGATGTTCCCCGACGGATCGGGCGGCGCTCTGCAAATAGCTGAGATCAGGTGTATGGTACGAGGTTAGCGGGGTCGGCACGCATATGATCACAGCATCGCCCTCGCCTGCCTTGGCCATCTCTGTACCAGGGTGGAAGCGTCCGCTGTCCATTGCCGCTGCGATCTGATCGTCCCGCACATCAGGCAGATAACTGGATCGGCTGATCAGTCGATTCACCTTGCGCTCATCCACGTCGATGCCATATACGACAAAACCTTTCTCGACCAGCAAAAGTGCGAGCGGGAGACCAACATAACCCAGACCGATGACCGCTGCGCTTCGCGGCGCCTCGCTGTGAGAAGCGGGCGACCCTTGATTCATCATCTGTCTATAACCTCCTCAATTCTTCACTCGAACTACAGTAGTGTATTAGAGAAAAGGTCAGCCCGACTCGCCACCTGTCCCATTCGCTCAAGAATGGGAATCTGTCACCGATCTGGTTGAAGGCTCGCCACCCGAAGGTTTCCGCCTTCTCCAGTCACGCTTCATTCATCGCCAGTTGATATACATCCATGATCTTCCCGATCACCACGTTGCTGTCATGGACGCGCTTCACATACTCACGTCCGGCTACTCCGCTGCGGTAACGGACCTCCGGATGGTCGATCAGGAACTTCAGCACGTCGTAGATCGTCTCCGGATTCGCGTTATGAATCGGCGGCGCATCCTCCCGCGCAGCCAGGTCCTCGCGGATATACGCCACCACCGGCTTGCCGTACGCCATTCCCTCGACGCTGAGCAAGCCGTAAGAGCCGCACAGGATCTGGTCGACGATGATGTCCGCTTTTTTGTAGAGGGCGATGGCCTTTTGATGCTCCATTTTTTCCACCCGTATATAATGAAAGTTCCGTTCCGTCTTCAGCCTCTCGATCGCCTGTTCGATGTACTGCGTTCCCTTGAAATCCTGATTGGTCGGCGCATGCAGAATGACCGGCCTCCGCACATCCGTATCCGGATAATAGGGCTTGAAGAGCCTCATGTTGATGGCGATCGGGATCACATGGACTCTCTTGTAGTAGGAAGCCACATAAGGATACACCTCATAGTCCTGAACGATCGCATCGGTGATGTAGTCCTTCAGTGTCGTCAGGGTGCGGTGCACCTGGTCCGCATCGGGACAGTCCCCGGTATAGACGAAGCGATTATTCAGCGTCGCCATCTCTCGCGTGCGCACGTCATTGCCCCAATGATGCATGACGATCGGCTTGCCAAGCGATCTAAGGATCTTGATGTCACGATGATTGGGCAGGATGGACAGTCCGTAATGATAGTGGAACAGGTCGAATGTTTCGCTGGCAGCGTCAAACATGCGCGCCATCTCGAAGCTGTCCGCATTGGTCAGGTAGTCCTTGTAACCCAGATAAGTCGAAAAAAAGTTGAACCCGCTGGCAAACGTCCCGTTCCTTCTCAAGGCACTGCAGAACACACCGATCTGGCCCGCAATCTCGATGGGCAAATGAAGAACTTTCATCTGAGCTGTCAACTCCTTCTTTCCTTTTTGGTCACAATAGGTTTGGCGGGATTGCCCACAACGGTTTCCCGATCCGGGACATCCTTGGTCACAACAGAACCTGCGCCAACCACCGATTCTTCCCCGATCACGATGCCCGGTAGCAGCGTGGCATTGTTGCCGATCCTGGCCCTTCTGCGGATGATCGGCCCCTGATGCCTGTAATTGCCTCTGCCCATATATTTGTCATTGGATGAGGAGCAGCACGGCCCGATAAACACCTCATCCTCGATGATCATGTCGCTGGTGATGTAACTGGATGTCTGGATGGTCACTCTGCGGCCGATCGACGTTTTGGGCTCGACGGTCACATTCCTCCCGACGATGCTGCTCTCGCCGATCGTGACTCGTTCCCTGATGCTCGCCAGATCACCGATGAGCACGTCATCCGCGATCGAGACGCCCCGGTAGATGACGACATGGCTGCCGATCTTCACCTGGTTGCCGATCCTCAGTGGATCGAGTTCCTGCGTTGGCTTCAGCGCCATCTTGCTGTTCGTGGACGGACGCTTCCCGAGTACGACCAGATCGCCGATGCTGACGCCGCGGCCGATCACGGTGCCGCTCTTGATCACACAATAATGACCGATGGTCACGTCATCACCAATGACGACGCCCGGCTCGATCACCACGCCTTCACCCAGTCTGACATTGGCTCCTATCCTGCTCTTAGGCTCACTCAATCTATCTCCCTCCCTCCACCAGCACTTCCTGATAGATCGATCTGTCATGATCCTGAAGAACCTGCAAGTCATGCTCTGTATAAGTAGTATGCTGGCGGCGACAAGCTTGACTGTATGCTTGACAGAAATAGACTCTTACCCTGGCGCATTTGTCTGTGGTTGTTCATAAGATATAGAGTCAGGTTGGAGGATGGATTTATGCATAAGGAGTGAATTCACGCATGTTCAAAATATCTGAGAACGGATATTTGGCGCCGGACACATACGACGTGCAGAACCATCTGTGCGTGATCAACTGCGGGGAGATGAGAGAGGGGAGCACTCTCCTGTGGAGCAAAGAGCAGTTGCAATACTACGTTTCATATATTCTGGAGGATAAGCCGATTGATCGGATGTTTGGCGGATTTATCTTCAATGTCATCAAGACGCGTGAGCAGTCGTTCATCCATCCGATGTTCGTCGGCTTCGGCAAGCCATCCAGCAAGAAAGACTGGTCGATGTGGGTCGACATCCTGTTTGCAAGAAATGCGAATTTGAACGCGCTGTACGATGCGATCGGCGAAGGCCGCAAGCTGGACCTGTGGGTGACGATTCCGTATCCCCACGCTTCCCAAACGGACTTCGGCGAAGTAAGGGACGATGATCTGGACTTTACGAAGACATCTGACCGCATCAGGGCGATCAGATGGTGGCTGGATCTGTTCCTGAAGCGCTGGCAGAAGGAGAAGCACCTGCATGACCGGCTTGCTCTTCGCGGCTTCGTCTGGCAGAGGGAGGCGATCGACACCAACGATGCGGAGTTGGTGCGCCGGGTGAATGCTCTCATCCACAGACGCCATTGCCTGAGCATGTGGCTGCCCAACTACGGATCTGCCGGCGCGGTGGACTGGAGAAGCTATGGCTTCGATCTCTGCGCGGTCAACAGCAATTACTACGGCAACAACGAATACGACCATATCTGGATCAACAATGCAAGCAACTTCGCCAAATACTACAACACCGGCATGCAGATCAACTTTGGCAAGGGTTTGCTGTACAACGATACCCACCATCTCGATTATTTCAATCTCGGGCTACCCGAGCACAATGATTACATGAACAGCTCATTCCTGGTTTATCAGTTGCCGAATCATACCCTCGAAGAGGTGTATCGCGAGCGGTTCGTCGAATATATCAGGCTGTACACGTTCATCAAAGGGCTGTATCAGCGGGTGGACTATCCGGGCATACCATATTAATTAAATTAAGGAGACGAAGACAGGTCGATCTGGAGCATACATGCTCTCGGTCGGCCTCATTCATATGCGGCAAGAAGAAGGCCTCTCATACCAGCATGGCTGGTGAGAGGCCATTGTTGCGAGATTGGCAACCTGCCGTCTGATGAGCTGTCTGTCTCAGACTGGCATGACCAGGTTGATCCGTCAGTCATCCAGGCGGATGATCGTCAGACCTGCACCAAGACCGTCTTGCAGCACGGTATCTGCGAGCACACCGAACAGTTCCAGAGTAAGTTGGTCGTTAGCGGCCAATGTCACGATCGCCTCACCGTTGAACGATGTGGAGAGCAAAGGAGCCCGAGTCAATTCATCAACTGGCGTACCATTGATCGTAACACGCGCGCCGACCGCAATTGCTACCGTCACGTTGACCGTGAAGCTGATATAGTAGCGTCCTGCCTCAGTCACGGTGAACACTGTGTTGGTACCATTAACGGTAATACCGACCAGGTTCTGGGCGTCAGGCAACGGAACAGGAGTACCTTCCAGAACTACCGATATAAGATCTCCCGAAGTGTTCGCCGCAAATCCAGATGTCTCGGTAAAGGAAACACCCGTCGGACCAGTTGCGCCTGTTGCACCCGTTGCGCCCGTCGCGCCTGTCGGACCAGTTGCGCCTGTCGGACCTGTCGCTCCCGTCGCGCCTGTTGCACCCGTCGGACCGGTTGCACCCGTCGCGCCCGTCGGACCTGTCGCGCCCGTTGCGCCTGTGGCACCTGTGGCACCCGTCGCTCCCGTTGCGCCTGTGGCACCTGTGGCACCCGTTGCGCCTGTCGGACCTGTCGCTCCCGTTGCGCCCGTCGCTCCCGTAGGACCTGTCGGACCGGTTGCACCCGTTGCGCCCGTCGCGCCTGTCGGACCAGTTGCGCCTGTCGGACCTGTCGCTCCCGTCGGACCTGTCGGGCCTGTCGCGCCCGTCGGACCTGTCGCGCCCGTTGCGCCCGTCGGACCTGTCGCTCCCGTTGCGCCTATTGCACCCGTCGCTCCCGTCGCGCCTGTCGGACCGGTCGCGCCCGTTGCGCCTGTCGGACCAGTTGCGCCTGTCGGACCTGTCGCACCCGTTGCACCTGTGGCACCCGTCGCTCCCGTCGCGCCTGTTGCACCTGTCGGACCGGTTGCACCCGTCGCGCCCGTCGCACCCGTCGGACCTGTCGCACCCGTTGCGCCTGTTGCACCCGTCGCACCCGTTGCGCCTGTCGGACCTGTCGCGCCCGTTGCGCCTGTCGGACCAGTTGCGCCCGTTGCGCCTGTCGGACCTGTCGGACCTGTCGCACCCGTCGCGCCTGTCGCGCCCGTCGCTCCCGTCGGACCTGTCGGGCCTGTCGCACCCGTTGCACCTGTCGCGCCTGTCGGACCTGTCGCTCCCGTTGCGCCCGTCGCTCCCGTAGGACCTGTCGGACCGGTTGCACCCGTTGCGCC